>CAZAQK010000001.1:0-58377 GCA_964487265.1 uncultured Rickettsiales bacterium
TTACGTGCTTTAATCGTAATAGGAACATACGATAAGTCAATCCATGAACGACACTACAACACATAAAGCTTTTACACTAGGCAGGCCGGTCGTGCTGGTCGGGCTGATGGGCGCGGGTAAAACCACCATTGGTCGCAGGCTTGCGCATGCGCTTGGGTTAGAGTTCGTTGATTCCGACCATGAGATCGTGGAAGCCGCCGGTTGCAGCATTGCCGATATATTTGCCATTTACGGCGAAGAGATTTTCCGCGATGTGGAAAAACGCGTGCTGCTTCGCCTCATCACTGGAAAGCCACAGGTGATCGCAACCGGTGGTGGCGCATTTATGAATGCGGAGATACGTGAAGCCATTCTTAATAATGCCTGGTCGGTGTGGCTGAAGGCTGACCTTCCGGTACTGGTGGAGCGCGTATCGCGGCGCGATACACGGCCACTGCTCAAATCCGGTGATAAAGGTGAGATCCTTGGCAAACTGATGGATGAACGCTACCCGACCTATGCACAGGCCAACATCATTATCGACAGCAACGAAGGCGCGCATGAAGTGGTGGTGCAACGCGTGATTGCCGCATTGAAAGACAAAAGCCATGACTGAAACCATCCGTGTTGCACTCGGTACGCACAGCTACGATATAATGGTGGGTGAAAACCTGCTGGCTAAAGCGGGCGAGCTTGCGAAAGCGCATATTCCGGCGGGACGTGCCGTCATTATCAGCGACACGAACGTAGCGCGCTTCTGGCTGCACCGTGTGAGTAACGCACTGGAGGCTGTAAAAATCCAGTATCGTTCCATTGTCATTCCTGCCGGTGAACAGAGCAAAAACTTTGCACAGTTCGGTGAATTGCTGGAAAACCTGCTTGCGCAGGCACCCGACCGTAAGACGGTGATCATTGCACTCGGCGGTGGTATGGTCGGCGACCTTGCTGGATTTGCCGCCAGCGTGCTGCTGCGCGGCGTGCCATATATACAGATCCCGACCAGCCTGCTGGCACAGGTGGATAGCTCGGTGGGCGGCAAGACCGCCATTAACTCGCAGCATGGGAAAAACCTGATCGGCAGTTTTCACCAGCCTGCGATGGTACTTACCGATGTAGCAACACTTTCCACCCTGCCCGCGCGCGAACTGAAAGCCGGCTACAGCGAAATGCTGAAATACGGCCTCATCGGTGATGAGACATTCTTTGCATGGCTGGAGCAGAACGGTGAAAAAATACTTAGCGGTGATGCGCCAGCTGCAACGCACGGCATCGTAAAAAGCTGCAGGGCAAAAGCCGCCATCGTTGCAGAAGATGAGAAAGAGCAAGGCAGGCGCGCACTGCTTAATTTTGGCCACACCTTCGCGCATGCGCTGGAAGCGGAAACCGGCATGGGTGATGCGCTGCTGCACGGTGAAGCCGTTGCCATCGGCATGCTGCTTGCCATGCGCGCATCCGTACTCATGAAAAAATGCCCGAAAAGCGATTATGATCGGGTGCTTGCACATTATAACAAGACTGGCCTGCTCTACACATTACCCGCTGGATTCGAATGGAAGCCAGACAGCATTATGGCGCATTTCGCGCATGATAAAAAAGCTGCCTCCGGCAAACCGGCATTCATCCTAAGCAATGGAATTGGAAAGACTTTTATCGAAACCAACCCGGATATGGATGCCATACGGCAAGCCCTTGTGGAGGCCTGTGCAACCGTGTAATATGCCGCGACCTATGCCGCACCACGCCCAACCTGTGCCCCTAAGCACCACTACCATCCGTAACATGCAGCCTGATGATGTAAATGCCGTAAGCAAACTGGCGGCAAGTATCTGGCGTGCGCATTATGTGCCGGATATTGTGACTGCAGAGCAGATTGATTATATGCTGCCACGCGTGGCATCGGCTGCAATATTCACTGAACAGCTTACAGACAGTAACCGCAGATTGTGGGTCGCGCTTCAGGATAATGCACTGGCCGGATATATGGCCGTGCTTAACCAGCCAAACGGTATATGTTTTATCGATAAACTGTATGTGGATACCACACTCCAGCGTTCTGGCCTGGGTTTTGCATTACTCAGCCACTGCATTAACACATTGAAGCCAAAACAACTCACACTACGCGTCAACCGCAAGAATATCAAAGCCATCAATTTTTATTTCAAACATGGTTTTTCCATTGATGCGCTGGATGTGCTGGATATTGGTGACGGATTTGCGATGGATGATTTTTTGATGAAACGCGTCTTATGAGTATCGAATCTGAATTATTCTATTATGGCCTGACCATTTTCTTCTTCCTGCTGCTTTCGGCATTTTTCTCCGCATCTGAAACTGCACTAACTGCCGTCTCCCGCGCCCGTATCTACCAGCTGGTGATGGATGGCAACAAGCGCGCCAGCATCGTAAGCCGATTGCGCCGCAACAAGGAATCGCTTATCGGCACGGTATTGCTTGGGAACAATGCCGTGAATATTGCAGCATCCGCACTGGCTACTTCCATATCCATCCAGCTGTTTGGCAGCGAGGGCGGACTGGTGATGGTTACCATCCTCATGACGCTGCTCGTTGTGATTTTCACGGAAGTATTGCCTAAGACGTACGCTATCCAGAATGCTGAGCGCGTGGCTTTGGTATTGTCTCCCATTCTATCTGTGCTGGTAAAACTGCTCTACCCCATCACCCGTGTGATACAACTGTTTATCCATCTGATACTCAAAATTTTTGGCGTGGATATCACTCGCAGCAACACACTTATCTCTGCCACCGATGTGATACGCGGCACCATTGAACTGCATCACCGCGAAGGCCAGATGATCAAACAGGACCGTGACATGCTCGGCAGTATACTTGACCTGAATGATGTGGAGGTGGATTCCATCATGGTGCACCGCAAACAGGTGGAAACCATCAATGCCGACCTGCCACCGCACGAGCTCATCCGCCAGGCCGTAAGCACCATGCATAGCCGTATTCCGCTATGGCGCGGCCAGCCGGATAATATCATCGGGCTGCTGCATGTGAAAAACCTGATCAAGGTCATCAATGATCATCAGGGTGAACTGACACCTAACAATATACTCGCCATCTGCCACAAGCCATGGTTCATCCCCGAAACCACCACACTGCGCGACCAGTTGCTCGCCTTCCGCAGCAAACGCCAGCATTTCGCCTTTGTGGTGGATGAATACGGCACGTGGGAAGGCATCGTGACGCTGGAAGATATCATCGAGGAGATCGTCGGTGATATTGATGATGAGCATGATGAAGCCTATAACGACATTCTCCCTGCCGGACAGGATACCTACCTGGTAGAAGGCAGTGTCACGGTGCGTGATGTGAACCGCCACCTCGACTGGAACCTGCCGGATGATGACGCGGCGACTGTTGCCGGTCTGCTGCTGCATGAAGCCGAAGCAATTCCGGCGGTCGGCGAATCGCACGATATTCTTGGACACCGCTTCACTGTGCTTGAAAAAGACGATACACAGATCACACGGATGCGCATTCAGAAGCTTGAAGCATCAAAGACCGATCATGACGAGAGATAAACATGACGGCTACATCATCGAATACACCATACTCGGCGGCAGCATGAAGGTAACCGCATTTGACCAAAAAACCTTGCGTGAAGCTTCCATTGTTGCATCGCCAAACGCCTCACGTGAAGAAAGCGCGCAGCTTGCCATCCGTAAATTGCAGTATGTCCTGAGAAACAAGGACGATAAGGAATGAAGCTCATTAAAAAACTGCGCAAGCTGCTGCCTAAAAAACGCCGCAAGAAACGCGGTGGTTCGCCGCACACCAGGCGCAACACGCCTAAAATGGAATCATCCGGCGCACGCAGCCGCGCTGGTTCCAGCAACAGACCGGCACGCCCACGCGCGCGTAAAAAAAGCTGCCTGCGAACACTGATCCGCCATCGTTACACTAAGCGTGCGGCAATTGCCGGTGGCGTCATACTCATCGGATTTTATATCACACTACCAAGCATCGACGACCTCGACAAATTCACCCGCAACCAGAGCATTCTGCTTAAGACTGAAAATGGTGAAATCATAGGCAGTTTCGGCGATATCTATGGTGAGTTCACTTCGTTTGCTGAACTTCCCGCCTCGCTGGTGGATGCCGTCATTGCCACTGAAGACCGCAATTTTTACTGGCATTTTGGCATCGACCCACTTGGGCTGATACGCGCATCCGTTGCCAACTTCCGCGCCGGCCGCGTGGTGCAGGGCGGCAGCACCATCACCCAGCAGGTTGCCAAAAACGTATTCCTTACGCCGGAACGTTCCATGCTGCGCAAACTGCGCGAAATGCTTCTGGCATTCAAGCTGGAATATCGCTTCACCAAAGAACAGATCATGAGCATTTACCTGAACCGCGTATATATGGGTGCAGGAAATTATGGTGTTGATGCCGCTGCACGCCGCTACTTCAACAAAAGTGCACGCGAACTGACGCTTTCGGAATCCGCTATCATTGCAGGCCTGCTCAAGGCCCCTTCCCGTTTTGCACCAACAGCCAATATCGAACGTTCCCGCAAGCGCGCCGAACAGGTGCTCGTCAATATGCGTGAAGCAGATTATCTCACTGATGAACAGACGAAAAAAGCCATTGCAGAGTTGCACAAATCAGCTGAGAAAAAAGCCTATACCGCACAAAGCAATTTATATTTCGCTGACTGGATCATGGACCAGATCCCGGAATTCGTTGGTAATGTGGAAGAAGACCTCGTGGTCATCACCACACTGAATCCCAACATGCAGCTGGCCGGCGAAAAAGCCATCAGCGAGATCATGGATAAGGAAAGCGAGAAATATAACGCTTCACAGGCAGCACTTGTCGCCATGACGCCAGACGGCGCGGTGCGCACTATGATCGGTGGCAGGTCATATGCGGAAAGCCAGTATAACCGCGTGTATCAGGCACTTCGCCAGCCTGGTTCTTCCTTCAAATTGTTCGTATATCTGGCCGGGCTTGAAGCAGGTTATACACCTGAAACCATAGTTGATGACCAACCGATCACCATTCCTATCCATCGCGGCACCTGGCAACCACAGAACTATTCGCATGAATATCTGGGACCTATTCCTTTACGACAGGCCGTGGCGGAATCCATCAACACCGTTGCCGTGCAGGTAAGTGAAACCGCAGGGCGCAACCATGTGATCGATGTAGCGCGCCGCCTGGGTATCACATCCGATATGCAGCCAGTGCCGAGCATCGCGCTTGGTGCAACAGAAGTAAGTCTTCTGCAGCTTACCGCAGCTTATGCGCATCTTGCGGCAAATGGTTCAGTCGTACAACCCTACGGCATCATCCAGATCTCCACTACATCCGGCACCACGCTGTATCAGCACCAGGCTTCCAGCAGTGCGGTAGTGCTAAGCTCCGATGTGGTGGGCATGATGAACCAGATGTTGATGGGTGTGGTAAATTCCGGTACTGGCCGCGGTGCTGCCATCGGCAGGCCAGCTGCCGGTAAAACCGGCACCACCTCAGATTACCGTGACGCATGGTTTATCGGGTTTACGCCGAATCTTGCAACCGGTGTATGGGTAGGGAACGACAACAATACCGCTATGAAAAAAGTCACAGGCGGCACGCTCCCCGCCCCGATCTGGCGCACATTCATGCAGGCAGCACTCGCTAATGAGCCGGTGCGCAATATCCCGACCGTGGATGTACCATCACGTCTGCCATGGCAGCCGGATATGACAGGTGGGCAGGAACACGGTGATGAAGGTAGGCGCGATGTAGAGCTGGGCCCAACCTTCTGGAACAAGCTGATGGGCAATTAGCTGCCATTATTAGCAATCGCTTATATAACCTATTATTTAATAACAATTTTCATTGTCATATATACTTATGCGAAACGTCATCAATTAGTCATATTCTTATTATAAAATGGATACTAGTTACCATTGGAGGAGTTTATGAAATATTTACTGATTGCCTTGACCTGCATAACATTCACGGTAGGGATTGTATCCACAAGCAACGCGCAAAAAACGGATGCTAATCCATTTTTTGATACTGTTGTCACAGATATAACAAACAGATATGCACCACCGACCAGGCCTTATTATGAAAGCAAAACCTGTGAAAGAGCAAACCAGCTGGGGCAATTTACTGCTCCTCCCGTACGCTGCAGTATAATTCAGTCATCTGTAATACCAGAAATAAGTTCAGGCATTTGCAGATGCACTGTAATATAGTTATTTAAGTGCACCCTGCTGCAAATAACTTTTAGCCATAGGCATAGAGTTCCGAACCGTGACGTTTAAGCCATGCGCGAGAATGCTGCCACTGCGGACAGAGTGATGCCACTATATCCCAGAACGCCTTGCTGTGATTGAGCTCCACCAGATGCGCAACCTCATGGCACACCACATATTCCAGCACGGGCGGTGGTGCAAATGCCAGCCGCCAGGAAAAAGAAAGTTTTGATTCCGTATTGCAACTGCCCCAGTGTGAACCCGTATCGCGCAGGCTGATTTTCTTGATACGTACATCCAGCCTGGATGCATGCGCATGCGCCAACGGAATAATCGTTTCGGATGCGGATTGTTTTATCCAGTCACGCACGCGCCTGCTTATGAATGCACGGTCGCCATGCACCAGCAGCGTATCGCCATCAACACTCACCGTACCGCGACCGCCTACATGCCGGATGGTATAATGTACACCGCATACCGGCACCACGGCACCATCCTCAAAGGCAATTTTATGTCTATGATGCAACACTTCATGAGCAATCCATTCCTGTTTGCTCTCTAAAAAATCTAAACCTTGCCTGATGGTGGCGTATCGGGGTAGAGTCAACCCTATTGTGCCGCGCAGTGGTTGATATCGTAACACCATCCGGCGGGCGGTTTTATGGCGGCGGATAAAAACAGGTAGTGTTTGATCATGAATTGCGATTTTATATTTAGTAATGGTCATAGATTCTGCTAATGAGTAGTATTACCATATTCGGCAACCGACAACAGGCAAATCGAAACTGAATTATGCGCTTTCCACCTTCATTCATTGAACGCCTGCGAGACCAGATACAGGTATCTGCTGTGGTGGGCAAGCGCATTGCACTCAAAAAACACGGCAGGGAATTTCATGCCTGCTGCCCCTTCCATAATGAGAAGACACCATCGTTTACCGTGAACGATGAAAAAGGTTTTTACCACTGCTTCGGTTGCGGCGCGCATGGCGATGTCATCGAATTCGTCCGTCGTCATGACAGGCTGAGCTACCCCGAAACCATCGAGCGGCTTGCCGCCGATGCCGGTATGGCATTACCAGAACTTTCGCGTGAAGAAACCAGCAAGATCGAACGCGAAAAAACATTGCATGATGTGCTGGAAGCCGCCTGTGCATGGTTTGAACAGCAACTCGCCGCTACCCATGGCGCAAGTGCGCGTGAATATCTCGAGCGTCGCGGCCTGCAGGCAAACACCATGCGCAAATACCGCGCTGGCTTTGCCCCTGATGATCGCACGGCACTTTACAAACATCTGCTGAAGGCAGGTTTCACAGAAGCCTTGCAGTCGGAAGCTGGTCTCATCAGCATCGGTGAGCAAGGCACAGTGTATGACCGTTTCCGCGGCCGTATCATTTTCCCTATCCGCAGTTCGCGCGGCAACATTATTGCATTCGGTGGCAGATTATTTGCCAAAGACACGCAGAAGAATCTGCCGAAATACCTGAACTCGCCGGAAACACCCCTGTTCAAAAAAGGCGAGATGCTTTTCAATTTTGATCTTGCCAAGCAGCCAGCCCGCAACACCAATATGGTGGTGGTGATGGAAGGCTACATGGATGTCATCTCCTGCGTGCAGGCCGGTGTCGACTACGCAGTGGCCACACTCGGCACTGCGGTGACGCCCGAACATCTGAAACTGCTGTGGCAGGTTGCCAAGGAACCGATCATCTGTCTCGATGGTGATGCCGCCGGCAAACGCGCCATGTTGCGCGCCCTCGATATCTGCCTGCCGCTTCTGGCACCGGGCTTCAGCCTGCGCTTTGCCATGCTGCCTGCCGGTGAAGACCCTGACAGCTACGTGACGCGTCATGGCAAGGCAGGATTTGAAAAGATCCTGGCGTCATCGCGCCGCCTGTCACAGGTCATATGGGAGACGCTTGCGCCGCAATATCATCTTGATCTGCCGGAAGGCCGTGCCGCACTCGAAGATGCCTGCCGCCAGCTCTGCGATAAAATCAGCAACCAGACCGTGCGCCAGCATTACCTTTCTTACTTCCGTAAACAGCTATGGGAAACCTCATCGCAAACTCCCGGCAAGACAACTGCTGCCAAAGGCAGGTCACTGCATGTTGACCGCATGGCGGCACAGGACCGCACCTCGATCTGCGACAAGCTGGTGCAAACCATGTTCCAGCTCATCCTTAAATACCCTAACCTGATGCATTCAGGACACCGCGACGAATCCGTCGCCAGCCTCGACATTCGCGATATCCGCCTGCAGGCGGTGCGCGGGGCACTGCTTTCCTCCATCGGCCATGAGGGACAGGAAGCTTTTATCGCCAATATACGCTCACACATTCCAGAGGAAGTACTGGCACCGCTACTCAAGGAACCCTTGAAATTGCCTTATCGCGATGATTTATCGGAAGAAATTGCCGCCCAGATCTGGGATGAGACCCTCAAGGCCTATCATATAGCCCGCCTTGAACATGAGCTGGAAGAACTCCAGCATGACATGGCCAAAGCCATGGATGAAAAGGCACTGGAACGCATGGTGCAACTGCAGCACGCCATTAAAAAAGCCCAGTCCGGCCGTACCTTTGCGCCCGCCGAGGCCGATAGCCTCTAAAAATATTAACAAAACCCATTGAAAAAATTAAAAAATGCCCTATTTCTATCGGGTTTAGGGCGCGTGCGCGTGCGCATAGTGCCAAGGTGTTTTAATCAGGTTGGCAGACGGTGATTTCACACAGCTGACCCTCGGGCGAAAGGGAATACACCACATGGCTTCAAGAAGCAATGCAAAAAAGAAATCTGTGTCAGCCAAAAAACCGCAGCGCAAAAATGTGTCTGGCAAGAAACCAAAGCCAGTGAAAAAAGCAAACGCACCTGCTCGTAAACCAGCTAAAAAAACTGTGGCAAAAAAACCTGTAAAGAAAATTGCCAAACCACAAAAGAAAATTATTGCAAAGAAACACTCGCCTAAGCCAAAAAAACTGCTAAAAGCTACACCTCCCGCCAAGAAAGCGGCAGCCGTGATAACCCGTAAAGTGTCCGTTAAAGGAAGCCCTGTTAACATGCCGAAGAAAAAAGAAGACGACAAAAAGAAAAAAGCTGCAACCAAGGCAGCACCTGCAAAACAAATCTCAGCTGCTAAAAATGCAAAGGGCAAATCGGCCCAGAAAGAAAAAGCCACGCAATCTTCTGCGAAGGACGCTAAGGAATCCGGCAAGACGGAATTGCAGCAGGCCATTGTCCGCAAACTGCTCGCCATGGGCAAATCACGCGGATTCATTACCTATGATGAACTCAATGCCGTGCTGCCTGCTGAAGAATTTTCACCGGAAGTTATCGATGCAGCGATCAGTGCTTTAGCATCTGCCGACATCAATGTGGTGGAAGAAGACGCCCAGAGCGACCCGGCCGACAGGCCCGAAGGTTTGGAAAACGCTGCCGAAGAAGCTGAGAATGTTGGACGTTCGGATGACCCGGTGCGCATGTATCTGCGCGAAATGGGCAACGTGGAGTTGCTCTCCCGCGAAGGCGAAATTGAAATCGCCAAGCGCATAGAAGCTGGCCGCGAAACCGTTATCTCTGCGCTCACCGAGTGCCCGCTGGTAATGAAAGAAATCCTGAGCTGGCGCGATGAACTGGATGCCGGCACGTTGCTGTTGCGTGATGTGATCGACCTAGATGCCACCTATGGCCAGGGAGGTGAAGGCGGTGCGATGTTTGATAGCAGCAGCCTTGCTCCCGCCCAGCCCACCGATGACTTCGATGACGAAGACGAAGAAGAAAACGAGGATGACGACTCCGAAGACGGTGATGACAAAGAAGAAGGCGAAGGTGAAGAAGGCAAAGGCGAAGCCGCCGATACTGATGCTGACGAGGATGCCAATGCCGTTTCTCTCCTTGCCATGGAAAGTGCACTTAAGCCCCAGATCATGGAAACGCTCGATACGTTTGCCAAGATCAGTAAGAAAATGCGTAGCCTGCAGGAAAAACGCCTGAACAAATCGGTCGGCGAAGGCAAGTACAGCAAGGAAGATGAAAAAGCCTATCAAAAGCTGCATCATGAACTGGTGGAGCTGATGCTTGGCGTGCGCTTTACCATTCAGCGCGTGGAAGGCCTTATCCTGCGCCTGTATGATTACAGCCGCCGCCTGATGACGCTGGAAGGCCGCCTGCTGCGCCTTGCGGAAGGCCGCAAGATCAATCGCAAACTGTTTTTGGAAACCTATATCGGCAGCGAACTCGATCCAACCTGGATGAAAAAAGCCGCCGCCCGCACCGACAAGGGCTGGAAGGAATTTGTCACCAAAGACAAGGCAGACATTGAATCCATCCGCAGTGAAATTTCCAAAATGGCGGAGGAAGTAGGCCTTGATATCGGCGAGTTCAAACGCATGATCATGGCCGTACAAAAAGGCGAGCGCGAAACCAACCGCGCCAAGAAGGAAATGATCGAGGCGAATTTGCGCCTTGTTATTTCCATCGCCAAGAAATACACCAACCGTGGCCTGCAATTCCTTGACCTCATTCAGGAAGGCAATATCGGCCTGATGAAAGCGGTGGATAAATTCGAATACCGCCGTGGTTATAAATTCTCCACCTATGCCACATGGTGGATCCGCCAGGCGATCACCCGCTCGATCGCCGATCAGGCGCGCACCATCCGTATCCCTGTGCATATGATCGAAACGATCAACAAGATCGTCCGCACATCACGCCAGATGCTGCATGAAATCGGCCGCGAACCGACACCGGAAGAGCTGGCTGAACGTTTGGTGATGCCGCTTGATAAGGTTCGCAAGGTGATGAAGATCGCCAAAGAACCGGTATCGCTTGAAACACCGATTGGTGATGAAGAAGATTCGCACCTTGGTGATTTCATTGAAGATAAAAATGCGGTGCTGCCGCTGGATGCAGCAATTCAATCCAACCTGCGCGAAACCACCACGCGTATACTGGCGAGCCTGACCCCGCGCGAAGAACGCGTGCTGCGCATGCGCTTCGGCATCGGTATGAATACTGACCACACGCTCGAAGAAGTGGGCCAGCAATTTTCGGTGACGCGTGAACGTATCCGCCAGATCGAAGCGAAGGCACTGCGTAAACTCAAGCACCCAAGCCGCTCGCGCAAACTCCGGAGCTTTTTGGATTACTAGCGCATGATCAGCAGCCTCAGAAGCTGGAAACTGGAAAACGGTGTCTATCATTCACCGCCTTTTCCCAATATTACTGGCTTCAACCGAGCAAAGCATTATTTGATCCGCGGCGGCGTTACCATTGATAGCGATGACAGAGGCCGTATCATACGCATTCCCATTAGCGGTAAAGCGCACGAACAGAATCTGGGCCAGCTCAAAAAGCTGCGCCTGATAGGGTCATAAAAAAAAGCACCCGGGATGCGGGTGCTTTTTTATTATGTATGTGTCGTGTAATCAGCCTGGGCCGCCCACACCACCATTGCCTTGTGCATTTTCTTTGTCTTTCTCGCGCTGTGCAAACCCTGCGGCTTGCGCAACCGCTAGGTGTCCGAGATGTTGTGTGCGATCTTCACCTTCCAACAACCGAGCACGCGCTGTTGCACGTTCTTCGTATGTTGTTCTATCACGTAGTGTTTTTGTATCTTCCGGCGATGCACTTACTACTCCATCTCTGGCAGCATGAGCAGCAGCCGTAATGCCATCTGCCACTTCCTTCAATTTTTTATAATCAATAACGCCCTTCTTATCTGTGTAACGCGCTTTCAATTCTGCCTCTTGCTCAGAAGTTAAACCCGCTGGCATATCTTTTGGTTCACTCATTTTTTTATCTCCTTCGTTATGTACTGAATTACCATCAAAACCATCACCATGTTTCGTGGCAGTCATGCTAGCAAACCGCTCCTATCCGTTGTATTAAGATTTTGTTACAAATCCATACATAGAAAGCCCCTTGCGCAATTTTCAGGAAGCGACTATAAAATAAGGGAATTATGGAGAAAATATGACCATCACCACCCGCTTATATACCGCCATGTTCGGCGAAGTTGTAGGAAATGACCAGTTCGGCAACCGTTATTTCCGCCGCAAGGCAGCAAAGAACAAACGGGAAAAACGCTGGGTTGTGTATAAAGGCATTGCCGAGCCTTCCAAAGTTCCTGCCGAATGGCATGGCTGGCTGCATTACACATTCGATGTGCCGCCAAGCGAACGTACTGTTTCGCACCATGAATGGGAAAAGCCGCATTTGCCGAATTTAACCGGCACCGTGAATGCTTATGTGCCGCCCGGCCATGCGCTGCGCGGTGGCAAACGCGCTGCCAGCACATCTGACTACGAAGCGTGGAAGCCTTAAGAACGATGAGCGATGAGAAGATGAGCGATAATAGGAATGCTTAATTACTCTTTTTCGTTTCATCTTTCATCGTATTATCGTTCATCCACCTAAAACAACACCCACATCGTAGTTAGCAGCCATAGCGCAAGATTCGCCAGCTGTAATTTGTCGCGCACTATGACGCTTTCCGGCTCGCCGCCCTGCCCGTATACATGGATGGATTGCAGGTAACGGAATAATCCAAACGCCACAAACCCCACTGTATAAACCAGCTCCACTCGCCCTAACTGTGCAGAAAGCTCTGCCGCGTAAATTGCATAGGTCATGAGGGCAGCGCAGCCGGAAATCGTCACCAGCCTATCAAGCAGATCGCGGCTGTAATGCTTGAGGTTCGCTTTGCTCTCCGCATAGCCAGCTATACCCATTTCGTGGTAACGCTTGCCGAAACCGAGAAACAGCGCGAGGGTGAAGGTGGCAAGCACGATCCACGGCGAGATCATCACCTGCAGCGCATAGGCACCCATCAGCACACGCAGCACATAGCAGAATGCCACAAAGAAAATATCCATGATGGCAAAACGCTTGAGCACGCAGGTATAAAGACCATTCGATATAACATATAATCCTGCAATCACCGCACATTGCGCTGGCAAGAAAGACGCCAATATAACAACAAATATCGCTGCAACCGCAGCCAGTATAGATGCCGTCCCCATGCTGAGTTCGCCTGCCGCAAGCGGCCGCGCTTTTTTAACCGGATGCAGGCGGTCTTCCCCGACATCCCGCATATCATTGACGATATAAACTAAGCTCGCCATCGCACAGAAACACAGTGCAGCCAGCAGTGTAAGCTGCCACGCGGCAGCATCGGCAAACTGCCCAGAGAAAAAGAGCGGAGCAAATACAAAGCCGTTTTTAATCCATTGTTTTGGCCTTAGCAGCCTAATGGTCGCGTTCATGCGGTGCCCTTGGGTTGTTGGGTTGAAAGAAGGATGATTGCGAAAATCCTGCCGCCTGCGTGAGCGTGTGCGTGGCAAGCAGCACGAGAAGCGGCAGCACATCGAAAAACACACGGTATTCGCCGGGATTGCCATGCAGCACGTAGCCCATATAAACAAACGGCAACAGCCACAGCACGTTTTTCAGGAACGCTGGTTTTTGCGTCCAGCGGTAGGTGACCAGGAAGAACAGGATCGCCATGTTGATCATCTTGTGGAAGTTGGCCTTACCCAGAATATCCCTGTTGAGGACAAAGAACAGGTTTTCTTCCAGGAACCAGCCGGGGTTTTTGAAATAGGCCATCGCGAGGATAGCTTTTACCGCAATAAATATCAGGCACTGTATGACCCAGAGCGAGACAAAAACCGGCGTGGTGTAACGCTTATACGCCCAGATGGTGAAAAAGATAAAAATGAAAATCGACGTCTCGCGGTTCAGGCAGGCCAGTGTAAACAGTAATACATAGGCCTTGTATTGCTGCCTGAGCATAGCGAAATAGCAGGCTGCTGAAAGGAACAGCACGGGGATGTCATATATATACTGCCACGGCCTGCTGAATGCCGAGATGGCAAGCAGGCCGAATATCGGTGCAAACCATCGCATCGCCTCGTCGTCCGGCATGAGTGCTGCCGCCAGCCTGTGCAGCATGACGATGTATCCCCAAAGCATCGCATATATGATCAATGTTGATACAATGCGCGGATAGATGTTTTTTTTATGAAACGTTGGGCCAAGCCATGGCAAAAGCCTTCTGGTTTCCATGGATTCGGGATGGCGCATCCACTCCCTGACGGACCGGTTGATACCCTGCTGCCATGAATCGGGCGAAACATCCACTACAATAGATGTGAGTTTGGGAATAAGCACACGGTAGACGAAGGGCTTCCACGCCGTGCCCTCATACATCGCATCATAGGCCGTGCGGTGATAGACATCTCCCAGATGCGAGTTGCTCAGAAAATGCGCCATCACATAGACGGACAGCACGGCATATACAGGCCCGAATAGTAAAAGCTTATGCCAGCGTATCGCGAAATGCCGGATGCTATCCTGCCACTTCAACATCAATGCTTTTATATCTGTCGTGTCCATATCCTGCATGGTTTACCGCTGTGCTACAGGTGCAGGATTGAACATGCCGTGGCGCGCAAGGCCAGTGCATTCCACCAGCGTATGGGTGGCAAGCACGGCAAGCAGTGGCCAGATATCAAGGAATACCCGGTATTCATCCGGCCGGCCGAACAGGAAATAGGCTGCGTACATCAGCACCAGCAATGCCATGCCCATGCGTGCAAATGGCGGCTTTTGCTGCCAGTTGAATGTGAGCAAAAATACAATAAAGAAAATGGCAGCGAGTGTTTTATAGCCATACCCATCCAGCCACATGGAGGTCTGCTGCGCCACGTAGGATGTGTTCAGGAATATGCCGGGATTCTCCATGAACTGGAGATATATCACACCCCGCAGCAAAGCAAAAACGGCAAACTGCAAGCCAAGCAGCATGATGTATGACCGCCTGTCCATCCGCTGATAATAGAAAAGCGCGAAAAACAGGCTGATGAACATCGCGGTTTCTTTATTGATGCAGGCCAGCACAAACCAAAGCCAAAACCACTGCCACCGCTTTACTGCCATGGTGTAATAGGCGGCGGCGGCAAGCCCCATGGCCGGCAGATCATACATGAATGCGGTGGGCACAAGAAGCACCGGCACGACAAGCAGACCAATCACCGGTGTGCACAAAGCCATAGCAGGATTATTTGGAAACAGCACTGCCGACAGGCGGTATAATGCCACGATGAACATCCACAAAAAACCATACGCCAAAGCTGCGGCAATAGTGCGTGTAAAGAATGCGCCTGTATCCTCAAGGGCTGTCCTGAACATGCGTTTTTGCGTGGCAAACGCCTGCGCAACCGGCAATCCTTGTGCAAACCCTGCCGCCTCGGCACCTATGGATTCCTGCAGTGAAGCTGGCATCAACGATTGGACAGCAACGGTCATGGCAGGTATCAGCCGTCGGTATACGTATGGCCGTTCCGCAGTGCCATCCACCATCGATGAAACGGTGGCTCCGCGCCAGGTATCGCCAAGGTTGGAGGCGATCAGGTAACGCCCCATGACAAACAGGGAAAGCACCGCATATGCAGCAGCAAACACACACCAGACAACGGGTTTGACAGAAACACCTGATTCGGACACGGCTTAAGCCCTGATTGTTGGTTTTTTGTTTAAGTTACTGTTCTTTTTTGCTATTGAATCTCCTTATAAACAAGCAAAAAGGTGCGTCATGCAGAAAAATGTCCTAGAAACCCTGATGGGAGCCGTGGTGCTGGCTGTTGCCGGCGGTTTTCTGTTCTTTGCCTATAAAGGCAGCGAAGTGCGTGTGGAAGACGGTTATCAGGTGCGTGCCAATTTCAGCAATATTTCAGGCATCACACTCGGCAGCGACGTACGTATCGGCGGCATCAAGGTAGGCTCCGTGACGGATCTGAGCCTGGACAGCGAAACCTATGATGCCGTTGCCAAAATGAGCATCAATAACGGCACGCAGATTCCCAAGGACTCCACCGCCTCCATCGTCAGCAGCGGCCTGCTGGGCGATAAATATATCCAGATCTCACCAGGCGGTGATGATGCGATGCTTAAAACCGGCGACAAGATCGATTACACTCAGTCTTCGGTGAACCTTGAAGAACTGATCGGTAAATTCATGTTCAGCGGCGGCGGCGTCGATAAAGACAGCAAAGAAACGGCAACACCTTAAATTCTGTGACACGCTATCTTAGCATCGCTTTATTATTGGCAGCGGCATTTTCCAGCCACGCGCTTGCTGAAGATACGCCAAAAAAATCCATCAGTTCCGAAGAACTGCCGGCTCCCGCCAAGGAAGAACAACCGCTGGAATATAGCGTGGTGGTGTTGCAGGGACTAAACAAAGTAACCGGCCAGATACAGAAATTCGATAGCCCGGTCGGCTCCACCACGCGTTTTGGTACGCTGGAAATCGCCCTGCATCGCTGCTGGAAATCCGCACCGGAAGACAGGCCGGAAAATGCCGCACTCATGGAAATTTCTGAACTCAAAACCGGCGAAGCACCGCAGAAAGTATTCTTCGGCTGGATGTTTTCTTCCACCCCTGGCCTTTCCGGCCTTGAGCACCCTGTGTATGATGTGACGTTGCTTGGCTGCGAAACCACTAAGGAAGATGCACCGAAGAAAGAAGAAGAAAAACCTCAGGCTAAAGAGCCGGCCAAGGACAAGAAGAAGCCGTAATTATCTGGTCTCTGCACCCACCGCTTCGCTGATATGCGAGAATCCATCGCGCTCAAGCAATACCGGCAGTTCCTCGCAGATGCGGCGCACCAGCCCAAATCCCTGATAGACCAGCGCGGAATAGAGCTGCACCAGCGTGGCACCGGCTTTTATCTTTGCATAGGCATCCTCCGCCGAGGCAATACCGCCAACACCAATGATGGGAATGCTACCCTCTGTTTTAATGTAGAACGCCTTGAGCTTTTCAGTTGAAAGCGCAAAGAGCGGCCTGCCGCTCAAGCCTCCCTGCTCTTCCTTGTGTTTGCCAGCCAGTGTTGCTGGCCGCGATATGGTGGTGTTACTGACGATCAGACCATCCACAGGATGCTCAGCCAGCACCCTAACCACATCATCGACTTCTTCAGTCCGCAGGTCTGGTGCGACCTTGAGAAGCAGCGGCACCTGCCTGCCATACTGATTAGCGCAGTAGCTGCGTGTTTTGCGCAGTTCACTGAGCAGATCGGCAAGTGCATCACGCTGTTGCAGGTCACGCAAGCCTTTGGTATTAGGCGAGGAAATATTGACCGTTACATAATCCGCCAGCGGATAGACTGCCTTAAGGCCGGTGACGTAGTCCTGCACTGCATCGCTGCTGTCTTTGTTCTTGCCGATATTGGCACCGGCAATGCCTGTTTCCTTGCTGTGCCGTGCGAAATTGCGCAGATACACATCAAGACCATCATTGTTAAAACCCAGCCGGTTGATAACCGCCTCATCTTCCGGCAGGCGGAAAATCCGTGGCTTGGGATTGCCGGATTGCGGCCGTGGCGTCACTGTTCCAGCCTCTACAAAGCCGAAACCCTGCGCCAGAAGTGCGTCTATGGCCACCGCGTTTTTATCAAACCCGGCGGCAAGCCCGACAGGATTGGTAAAATGAAGGCCAAACGCCTGCACGGCAAGCGATGGTGCTGGTGCAGCAGGTTTTCCTTTCAGCGCGCCATATTTCAGCAGGCAGATACCCAGTTGATGCGCCGCCTCGGGCGCAAGCAGGTGAACAAAGGGTTTTATGAGGTGAAAACTGTCAGGCATGCTGGCAGATTAATCTACCGATTCGTAAATGGAAAGCAGTTGCGAAGCATCGCCGCCAGAAATCGTGGTGGGCTGTTTGGCATCAAGCTTCAGCGGCTTTGCCTGCTGTTTGTCTTTACTGTAGATAATCGGTTTCTTCGATGGAGCAAAAACCAGCTTCATCGGTTTTTTCTGGTTGATAGGAAAAAACTTTGCAGCCGGTTCGACGCCCTTCTGGTCTTTCTCACGGTTGAGCGGAAAAAATTTCTGCTGCGGCGGCGACGCAGCAGCACTACCCGCCGTTACCATCAACAATATGGCAAGCGTTGGGTACACAATATGTTTTACGTAAGCATTCTGCATGGTTCTTATAATGCAAATACCGTGCCGACACCTCATATGAATTAAAATGTCACACTGATGCATGAATCACACAAACTTATAACATCTAGTTGTGCTAACCGATGGTTTTATACTATATATAGTTAGTGATGGCGCAGGGTTCTCGATTACGAACAACGTTACTGCACGGCACCGTATTGCTTTGCGTGCCGCTATTGCTGTCACTGCCGCAAGCCGATGCTCAGGCAGCCGAAGCAGCAGGCAGCGCAGCCACTCCTGTTTATAACAGCAACATGAATGCCTACCGCGCACGGCGGATCAAATCACGTGCCGAATCATACCAGCAGCGCAAGCAATTCCCTCCTGTTCAGGAGGACGGCACAGCCGCAGAAACTTTGCCAGAACAATCCGAAATCAAGCATGCCCAGCCGCTTAAAGTGACTATCCCGAATGTTGCGGCAGCACCTTCTGCTGATAGTCGTGGTACCCAGATCGTAACCCGCTCATCTCCTGCCTATAAACAACTTGCGAGCCCACAACAGGGCAGTTCAGAAATGCAGCCGATTAGCGAGCAGCTGTCGGAAGCAGGCCAAGCGGTGACTTCCGCCATTGGCGATGCTGGCCGCAGCCTGCTTTCTGTCGTCATGCCCTCACAACCGGCAACCGAAGTAACCGATGATGTTCCGGTGGCCCTGCCATCCACCAGCCTTGCCGCGCAGGAGATGCCAGCTGCGGTAGCAGCGGCGGAAAACCTGCCTGCACCGTCTGCACCTGAACAGGCTCAGGATAGTGCGAAGCAGCAACCCAAGGAACCTGTGCGCTATTACTCGCCTGGTATCGTTATCAAAAAAGAAATCGTACGCCTGCCCATTGATGCCGAAACGCTGGCTTCCGCAAGTCCCGAGCAGCTTGCACAACTTGCGCCTGCTGCCGGAGAATCAACGGCTGGCGTTGATGCACCGCTGATTCCTGCACCGCCACCGTCTGGCGCACCACCAGCACCCACACCACCTGCTGTGCAGCCTGCCGCCACGCCGGAACTGACACCGCTGGTTGCGCCCGCAGCCGCACCTGCACAGCCTGCCTCCCCAGCGCAGATAACCACACCACAAACACCTGAGGATATTGCCAAGGTCAAAGAACTGGTGGAAACCCTGCCGGATGAATCCGGCCAGTCGGTGCCTGATGATACGTTGCCTTCGCTGGAAGCTCCTGCAAAATCGGAATCCACGCCTGAACCCAAAACGCCCATTGCTGCGCCTGCGCCACAGCCAGCAGTAAAAGCAACTGCAAGTGCGCCCGATGCCACGCAGGAGCAACCTTCCGACCTCTCGCCTAAAAGCAAGCAGATATTGCAAAAGCTGCCAGCCATGGCAGATGAAAAACCAACAGAACCCAAAGGGGCTGAAATTGACCGAAGCAAAGAAACAACCAATATTTTCGATGCCGAGGTGCAGGATGCCACGCATGAATCTGCAGGCGTGAAGATCGAGGTCAAGGCACCTTCGATGAATATCGAATATGAGCTGGAAAAAGCTTACAATGCACTACTCTCTGGACAAAGCACCGCTGCTATCGGGATCTATAAAGACGTGTTGCTCAATGATCCCACAAACGAGGATGCTTTGTTTGGCCTTGCCACCACTTACCATCGCGCCGGCCAGATAGAAGCCGCCCGCCCACTATATGGTAAAATCCTTGCGCAAAACCCAACCCACCGCGCCGCACTCAATAATTTCCTGGTGATGGTTGCTGATGAAGCCCCGCAGGAAGCCCTGATGCAGCTGGAAGCACTGGAGAATAAAAGCCCGTCTTTCAGCCCTATTCCTGCCCAGATGGCTGTGATCTACCAGAAACTCGGCGACCTACCCAAGGCAACCGAGAAAATGTTCAAAGCCGTTTCCCTTGCGCCGGAAAACCTGACCTATCGCTATAACCTGGCTATCCTCATGGATAAGCAGCGTAATTATGAAGAAGCCGTTAAACTCTATGGGCAAATAACGCAAGCCCATGCCCGCGGCGAGATTACCCCTGGAAATATTAATACAATTCAGGAAAGATTAACCTTTCTGCGCTCTAATAAACGCTGAGCAAGCTATCTTTTTTAGAGTGGGGGTAGATCGATGGAAATCACCGATCTTCTGGTGTTTACACAAAAAAACAAGGCGTCGGATTTACATCTTTCGACTAATAATCCGCCTTATCTGCGTATTTTTGGTGAGATGGTGCCCTATAAAACTGCGCCACTTAGCACCGATGATATCAAACAGATGCTCTACTCCATCATGACCGAACAGCAGCGCGCCGATTATGAGCGCGACCTCGAAATCGATTTCGCGATATCGTTCGGACAGGACATGCGTTTCCGCGTAAACGCATTCAACACGATGAATGGTCCTGCTGCTGTTATGCGTACAATTCCAAACAACATCCAGTCGCTCGAACAGCTGAATGCGCCAGACATATTGAAAAAACTCAGCATGCTGCATAAAGGCCTTGTGCTGGTGACGGGCCCTACCGGTTCTGGTAAATCAACAACCCTTGCGGCAATGGTGGATTTCATTAACGCTAGTGAACCTAAACACATCATCACTATTGAAGATCCTATCGAGTTCCTGCATGTATCGAAAAAATCGCTGATCAACCAGCGCGAGGTTGGCAAGAGCACCAAATCATTCTCCCGTGCCTTAAAAAGCGCGCTGCGCGAAGACCCCGACGTGATTCTGGTGGGTGAGTTGCGCGATATAGAAACCATCCAGCTGGCACTCACCGCCGCAGAAACCGGTCACTTGGTGCTTGGCACGCTGCACACCAACTCCGCGCCCAAAACCATCGATCGTATCATCGACGTATTTCCGGCTGAAGATAAAGAAATGGTGCGTGCCATGCTTTCCGTATCGCTGGAAGGCGTTGTCACACAGGCCCTGCTCAAACGCAAGGAAGGCGGCCGTATCGCCGTGCATGAAATCATGCTGGGTACGCCTGCCGTCAGAAACCTCATCCGCGAAGGCAAAGTGCCGCAACTTTATTCCCTCATCCAGATGGGCAGTAAACTTGGCATGTGCACCATGAAAGAATCCGTCTACAAGCTGCTGGAAGACGGCGTCATCACGGAAGCAGTTGCGCGTGCGCAATTGGCCACCAGTGCTGACGAAGATTCCAGTGATCAGCATAGCGACACCAACACCAGTGCACAAGCTGATGCCAAACCGAAACCAGCCAAAAGAAGCGGTGGATCAGAAGGGTCCCATAGCGCATATACGGGATTCTGATTATGTCCATCAATCTCGACCAGCTCATCCAACACATGCTCGAGAAGGGCGCGTCAGACCTGTATCTCACCGTGGGCAAACCTGCCTGCCTGCGCATTGGCAATAACGTTGTGAATATTTCGGCTGATAAATTGACGCAGGCCGACGTGGTAAGCGCCATGCGCCTGCTGGTGAGTGCAGAAATCATTGAAGAATTCGATTCAACACTGGAATATAACACAGCCATCAACTGGCAGGATAAGGCGCGCTTCCGTGTAAACCTGTTCCGCCAGCGCCAGAATACCGGAATTGTGCTGCGCCGTATCCAGAGCTTGATTCCTTCCCTTACAGAGCTGAACCTGCCAAAAGTATATGGCGACCTGATCATGGAACGTCGTGGCCTTATCCTGATTGTAGGCCCTACCGGCTCCGGTAAATCAACCTCGCTTGCCTCGATGCTGGAACACCGAAATATAAACGGCAGCGGCCATATCGTGACCATTGAAGACCCCATCGAATATATCATCGAGCACAAGAACTGCATCATCACCCAGCGCGATGTGGGCATTGATACCTATTCCTTCGGCATCGGCCTGAAGAATGCCCTGCGCCAGACACCCGATGTTATCGTCATCGGTGAAATCCGTGACCGTGAGACCATGGAACATGCCATCGTATTTGCAGAAACCGGCCATCTCTGCCTTGCCACGCTACACGCCAATAACTCCAACCAGGCAATTGAACGTATCATCAACTTCTTCCCGGAAGAAAAACATCCGCAGATATTGCTCAACCTTTCGCTTAACCTGAAGTCCATATTGTCGCAACGCCTGCTTACTAATACGCAGGGATCACGCAGCATTGCCATCGAGATTCTGTTGAACCAGGGTCTTATCCGCAACCTGATCCAGGAAGGCCGTGTACGCGAGATCAAGGATTGCATGGAGAAAAACCAGGATATCGGCATGCAGAGCTTCGACCAGGCACTGATAGAACTGTTTATCAGTGGCACTATCACCGAAGAAGTTGCACTCGCGGAATCTGATAATCCAGCCAACCTGCGCCTCGCCCTCAAGCAATATGCCATGAGCAATACGGAAGGCCCCTTCCGCACCATTCCCGGGCTTGGCATTATCAATAAGCAGCAGTTCTAAATCCTCTCCGGCGATATTGGGTAAACATCTGACAAGCCTTGATGTAATAAATCAAAAGCTTTCTGTTTCAGAAGGGCACGGTCATTATCAATGGTTATATTTGCCAGGCTTTCCTTGATAGTGAGCCACCGGGCAGGCCGGTGTGTGGGTACCACGGCCAGCAACTCCTCGTAAATCGCTATTTTATCTTCCGTGCCTAATGAGGAATTATCTACCGCCTGCAGGAACGGCGTTGACAGATCATCCCGACGCGGTGCAATCCTTGCAGCGTGCAGCACGGCCGCTTTCCATGCGCTGGTTCCCACACGCAGCGGAGCAGTGGCTGTGAAATCGCCGTCGCTTAACTGCTTTTGCAATGCAAGCTCAACGGCAATATATATTGCACTGCTACGTTCATCGTATGCCATTGTTTTCAGTGCGCCCAGCAACTGATTTTTCCACTGGATGTCATTATCCGTTGCAAGCTTGCGTATATCACGCGCCTGCAATTGCTGTTGCAGTATAAACGCCAGCCGGTCACTGCCACGCGCTATATCTTTTTCTATCCAATCTTCAGGATAGTTCTGTGCCGGCTCGTTAAACGCGGCCTGCATCAGGTTTTTTCCATAGCGCATTGCATCATAATGGAGTGCACTGCTTACAGCCATGACAACCGTTACAACAAACATCAGCAGCAGGCACCACTGCGAAGAAAGCACTTTCCTGGGTGCTCCCCGCAGGCAGGCATGGGCAAACGCTCCATAACCCAGCGCCACATACGCCAGCTGGACCGGAAAATAAAACCACAGGAAGCTCATCACTATGACGGCACAAAGCACCGGTATCACCTGCCAGAAATATTGACGTGGCAATGTGCATATCACCGATAGTGGAAACAAAAACCATAGTACCAGACCAACCACGCCCAGCGCCAACAATGCCTCAAGAGCCTGATCATGGCTATGAAACGATGGGTTTTCATGCAGCGGCGCATACGAATCGAATATGCCGTCCTTGTATAGATGTGTACCCTTGGTCAGTGCGTAACGGAAATTATCGCTCAGGAAAATACCCCACCCCTCGCCCACCATTAACCGTAGCGGTTTATCGCTAATGGTCTGTACACCTATCTCGTGCATGGCGGCTCGAATAGCCATGGATCCGCGCTTATCCGGAAAAAGCGAAGGCTGCAATGCCATCACATTCCATATGACTGCAATACCCAGCACAGCAAAGACAGAGGCTGCGCGCCAGCGCGTGAGCACACCAGAAAACAAGCGTGTGCTCGAGAATTCCCTGGCGATGTAACAAACCAGTAATGCCGGTAAGATCAGCAATACAGCTGCGCGCAGTTGTGATGCATATATGGCCAAAGCAACGAATACCGCCATGAAAAAAATATCGCGATAACACATGGTGCGCTTATGCAGAGCATATATGATCCATACCCACGCCGCCATATGCGCCAGATACCCGCCAAATGTCGCCGGCAACCAGCTTGCAAACGATGTATGTTCGCCCAGTAATGCAAACATCGATACCTGCACAGCCGCAAGCCCTATACAGGCATTCACAATGATGCGGCGGGCGAACGGATTGCGCCATAACGCAAACCCCATCAGTGCCGTAAGCCAGACGGCACCATGCCAGGCAACACCGATGGCATGGGCAGGATACCCGAACCAGGAGCGCCACGCACTTTCTGCAAACGGCAACATGGCAATTTGCCAGAATACCCACGCATGCAGCCCCCACCAAAGCGGATGGCTGTAATAAACTGCCTGCAGCCGGTTTTTCCATATCCCCCATACGCACCATGCTGCCTGCAGCGCGGCAAGCATCAGGTAGGCCTGCTCTACCGGCTCAGTCTGAAGCCATAGCCCCGTACGAAACGGCGGCAATGCAAATATAAACAGGGATAGTTGTAAAACCATCAACACCACACCTGCGCCGGTAAATGCTGCGGGCGTGGCTCGACTGAGGCAAATCATGGGTTCGCTGGAATTACAGATCCATCAATAGATTTTAAAAACGCTTTTTCGAGCGATTGCTCACCGTAGCGCGCCTTGAACGCATCAGGCTTACCGACATAGCATAGTTTGCCATTATGGATAACACCAATGCGATCGCAGATCTCATCGATATCGGAGAGGATATGCGAACTGAAGAAAATGGTGCGGCCTTTCGCCTTGGCATCCATCAGCAGGTTTTTCAGACGGATACGGGCGGATGGATCGAGACCGCTCATCGGTTCATCGAGAATAAGCAGCGGCACGTCCAGCAGCAACCCGCCAAGCAGGCCAAGTTTCTGCCCCATCCCTTTGGAATATGAACCGACGCGCGCATCCAGCACATCAGGGTTCAGATCAAGGGCAGCGGCCATACTGCGGGCCTTTTCCCTGTCCAGCTTCATGCCGTAATATGAAACTGCCAGATCAAGATATTCCATGCCCTTCAGGTAGCGCGAGGGCTGGAATTTCTCCGGCAGGTAGGAAAGTTGTTTGCGTGCATCGATATTGGTTGCCTTCAGGCCGAATATTTCGGCGTGCCCGCCATTAGCGGATGCCAGATCGAGGATGATCTTGATCAACGTGGTTTTGCCAGCTCCGTTCAGGCCAATCAGGCCAAACATCTCGCCTTCAACCAGCGAAAATTGTATCTGGCTGAGGACCGTGCGATCATTATATTTTTTATCAATATCGCAAATAGTCAGTGGGGCAGCAGTCATTGTTTCTTCTCTTCTGTTGTACCGTAAATAGCAACTGCTTCTGAAGCAGCAGCAGGCCCAGACGAAACGGGAGTATCCACCGGATTTTCGGCTGGCTTTTCCCCACTTGCTGATTCCGGCACGGGTGAATCTGTAGATGAGAACACATCCTGCACGGCTTTCAGCGAATTGTCACTAACGGTTTTCGCCTGGAAATCCCTTTCTATTTCCTGGTTGTCAATCGTGACTGGCAACACTTTGCCTTCCAGGACTTTCATGACATAAGACGAGAATGTCTGGTTTGGTTTCAGCATAAATGACACAATACCGGCCGATTCATCCACTACCGCGCCGCCATGAGCAACTTTGGCCCAGGTCTTCCTGACACGCTCCATATCCGCTGGCCGCCATTCAAGTGAGACCTGATGCTTGTCGATATTCCGTATCTTTATCTCGCTTTTTTCATGATTTGCTTCCGGCGTAATACGCTGGCCGTTTATCCAAACCGTCCAGTCCGCATCGCTGCGGAACACCAATGATTCAAGGAAAAACTGCGGATACGTAAAATAGCGCTCCTGCGAGCGCGCCTGCTTGATTTCGCCTGCCTGGTTGAGCCATTCTTCTGCATTAAAATCGGATGGCTGATCCCCGCCATCTCCACGATTGGCATAGGCAGAGAGTGCCTGGCGGATGCTTGCCACCTCATTGTCGGAATAAAAGATACTTTCAGGCTGAATTGCTTCTGCAGGAGCCGGCGGCGTATCCTGCGCTGTGGCATTAACCAGCGTGGCTGCATATGATAATGCCAGCAACATCCCATAACCCGTTATCTGCCGGCTGGCTCTACCGAACATTCGGTTTACCCTCCGTGCTTTCTGGTGCTTCCACTGGCTCGATGCCAAACCAGTTAAAGATCAGCTTGGCTGTGACAAGCGTGACATGCCCTTTATCGGCAATCGTTATCAGGGCTTCCTTGGAAACCTTGCTTTCACGCGTAACGGTAAGGCTTGTTACCTTGACTGCTCCTGGAAAATCTGCCTGAAGCGCATTGATGAGGTGGTAAATATCCTGATCCGTCATTGCTTCGATATTGAGGGTGACTTCATTATAGGTCATCACTGCCGATTTCTTGGCATACACGGGTGAATCTATTTTCTTTGACGCAGACATGTTGAGATCAATTTTCAACCTGAATTTGCTGCGATAATTTCTCAATATTTTTAAGATCTTTTCATCGCTCGTCAGCAATTCCTCACTGTCATTTTTGCGCTTGGCTTCTTCGTATACATCATGATTTTTCTGGATCTTGGTATATTTATCATTCAGCGATGCCATTTCATTGTTAAATTGCGTCATTGTAGTCTGTAGTGACAAATTGTCAGACTGGTATTCGTCATGCAGTGACATCAGCAAAAACAACGCACCCACGCCCAACGCAAGGCCACCACCCATGAAGAGACTTTCAACCAGCAGGCGCTTTCTGATGATCTGATATTTCATGGCAGAATCCCCGGTGGTGGAGGCAACAACCTTGATGGACGCATTTCGGGTTGTGGCTGTTGGGGTTGTGCGGTAACAACGTCGCTGGGGTTAACAGGCCCTGTAAATTTAACTATCGCTTCCACCGGCCCTGATGGTTCAGGCGCAGCAGCATCCTGCTCTTCCATATCCTCAATACTGGCCTGTAATGCTGATTGCTCGGCGAAAGCGTCGGGAATATTGGAATAGGTTACAGTGTAGTTCTTAAGCCAAACCTTCATATCATCCAGTAATTTCTTGGATATGAGCTTGAAGCCTTTCTTGTCTTTAATGACATCAAGGAATTCCACCGTAATCAAGGCTTCGGATGTTGGCTTTTCAACAGCCATCAGCTTTGCTTCATTAGTTGCCTGCGTTTTGAGATCCCATGTGATCTTTTTTATCCAGACCGGTGATTCTTTAACAGGTATCAGGGAGACAATAAACGGAATGGGAGAAGCCTTTTCCTGCTGCAACTGCATGTATAATTCCAGCAGATCGTTGGCTTTCTCGATATCAATATCCGAACGGTTGATTTCCTGGCGAAGCGTTTCTATCCGGCTGCGCTGCGACTTGATTTTATCTTCCATGTCGGCCGCATCACCCGACATCGAGAACATGTTGAACGCAAGCACCGAAACATATCCCACAATCCCAACACCACATACCGTGGCTATCATACGCTGTGCCTTGAGCAGGCCGATATATTGGTTAACCTGCTTTGACTGCGCCGTTGGAAGCGGCAGCACATGATTTCGGCTGCAGCCGATAGTTGCTGCCAGAATGACATCGCCGAACTGATCCGTTGGCTGGGTCGCACCTTCAATATCCATATGCTGTGCCAGCTCATATGGCGTAAAGACATGAAGTGTAGCTGCCGGAAATTTATTTTTGTCGATTGCAGCCTTGATGCCCGATGAAGCAACAATGTATATATCAAGGCCTTCCTGCACACTGAACGACAGCCGCTTCATGTATTCAATGGTGGAAAGCATTTCCTGTTCAATGTTCCCGGCGATCATTTCAGTGCTTGATTCACCAATTGGCTGGGCCAGACGGGTAAACACGATCCTGCCGTTGCGTAATATAACCTGCCTGAAACCACCTACTTTGTTATGGCTGACAAAAAATTTCCACTTGGTTGCGGCACGTTCCTTCGTCAGCCCGATGGCCCTGTCGATATATTTGACGATATTTTCAGACTCGACAGATACCAGCTGAATACCGCGGAAATAATTGGGCAAATCCTCAACAAAACTGATCCATGTGGCAAGCTGCGGGTTTTTTTCGACCGCAATCATGATAAAGTTCCAGTCTTTCCGTCCTGTGGTCTCGCGCCCAAGGGTAATCGCTCCTTTGATTTCCATGGCACCAAATTCCCGATCGAGGCGGCGTTTGACCAGCTTGTTCACCGAGAGTGATGATACAGGAGGCAGTGTTTGCTGCAGATAGGTCTGGTCCATATTGTCCAGAACCATAAAAATCGGCGCATCCGTGTCTTTGGCTAACGTCTGGCGGAATTCACCAATGCTCTGCAGGCTGGCATCAGGAACGAATTGCCGGCTCTGCACCGCATTGCCCTTGATATAAAGCAGGATGGCACCTTCGTCACCTATCAGCAGTACGTATTTATTGCCTGCAGAAGGTTTGAATAATACGCCACCCGACGTGCTTTTTCCGCCTTCGCCTGATTTACGCTGCTTTATTTTTGCGATTTGTCCACCGATTGAAAGAGCCATACTGCCCTAGCATCCTAACGTACAATAATCCGCTTTGAACATAACACCAATCACCATAATAGATATTAAAATTTCATCTTGCTGAAGGACTCATACAACGGCCCGAATACCGCAGCAATCACCCAGAAAATAATTACACCCATAACAATTGTGAGCGCAGGCTGTATCATGCCGACCATGGCTTCCACCGCATCGTTTACTTCGCGGTTGTAGAAAAAGTTCACATTTTCCAGTGCTTCGGTCATGTTACCGCTGTCTTCGCCGACCTTGAACATACGGATCACCAGATTCGGGAACTGATTGGAAAGCCTGAGCGACGATGTGAGGCTATTACCTTCCATGACGTTGGTTTTCACCAGCTCGACCGAATCCTTGAGCACACGGTTGCCCACCACGCCCCTGGCTGCTTCCAGCGATTCCAATATATCGATACCACTGTTGAACATAACCGAGAAAAAGTGCGTAAAACGCGCCATGTCCAGCTTGCGTATCACCCCGCCAATAACAGGCACGTGCAGCATGAATGCATCCATGCGGTACGCGAAACCCTCGGAAAACCGATACATAATCATGATCAAAATCAGCAAAAAAGCAGGAACCCCAAGTATCAGATACCAATAATGCTGGAATGCGTAAGATACTGCAATCAGCGCACGGGTATGGATAGGAATATTGAAACCCTGCGAAACAATGAAATCCACTAGCTTGGGCACGACAAACAGCATAAGCACCGTGATCACGATGGAGATCACAATGACAAGTGCTATCGGATAACGCGTGGCTTTTTTGACTTTCCTGCGAATATCTGCGGTCCATTTTAAATGTTCCGTCAGGTGCATGAAAGAATCAGCGAGATTACCCGTTTTTTCCCCCGCGGCTACCAGGCCAACAAACACATTGCTGAACACTTTCGGATAAGCCGCAAATGCTTTGGAAAGCATGCTGCCGTTTTTGACCGACTCATAGACACCGGTCAGGATATCGCGCAGCTTGTCGGATTCCGTGGAGTCACGCACGTCTGCCAGCGCGTCATGCAGGGGCACCCCTGCCCTGTCCAGTTGCTCAAGATGCATACACAGGATAATCATATCCTTGAGTTTGATGCTGCCAAAACGCGATGTTTTCTTAACGCGTGTCAGACGCGCATCAACCAGGTCAAGTCCCAGCTGCTTCAGGCGTGATTCAAGATCCAGCTCATTATCGGCTACGACGACACCCCGCATTTTGCGGCCTGCCGGGTTGATTGCTACATAGTTATAAATCGGCATGCTTACAACCTGTCTGTAAGGTCGATAGTGTTGATGAGTTCGTCAATGGTAATTTCACCCGCCAGCACTTTGTTGATGCCATCCTGCTGCATGGTGATAAAGCCATTACTTAGCGCATAATCCGCCATAATTTTTCGCGTTGCATTGGTAGCGATAAGCTCGTCAAAGGCACGATCGATGCGCAACACCTCTACAATAGCCGTTCTCCCCTTCACTCCCTTGCGTGAACATTTCTCACAACCGATGGCATCATAAATATCAGGAGCTTTGGCAGCATCGACACCCAGGATTTTACATTCTTCTGCCGTTGCCTTGCGGGCCTTGCGGCAGTGCACACATAATTTGCGCGCCAAGCGTTGCGCGAGACAGCCTATGAGGGAGCCCGCCAGAAGATGCGACGGAATACCAATATCGTTCAAACGTGGAATTGCCCCAAGTGCATCGTTGGTATGCAGCGTAGTATAAACCTGGTGACCGGTAAGTGCTGCGCGCACCGCCATCAGTGCTGTATCTTCGTCGCGTACCTCACCGATAAAGATGATGTCAGGGTCCTGGCGCATCATCGACTTGATACCGTTGGTGAAATCCATGCCGGTACCTTCACGCACGTTACTCTGGCGGATAAGCGGCAGCTGGTATTCCACCGGGTCTTCCAGTGTCATGATGTTGGTGTCGATGGAATTGATGTAATTCAGTACCGAGTATAGCGTGGTAGTTTTACCAGAACCAGTCGGGCCGGTTACGATGATGATACCTTCCGGACGCTTGATCATGCGCTTGAGTATTGCCGTATTGTAATCAGAGAACCCAAGATTTTCCAGAGGTACCAGCGATTTTGCCTTATCGAGCAGACGCATCACGATATTCTCACCGTGAACGGTCGGCTGTGTTGCCACACGGAAATCGATCTCGCGGCCAAGCACCGTGTAGGTAATGCGGCCGTCCTGTGGATTACGCGTTTCAGCGATATTCATGCCTGACATAATCTTGATACGCACCGCCATCGCCGCCCAGTAATCCAGATGGAGGGAACGAACCTGCACCATGTTACCATCGATACGGTAGCGCAGGCGCAGGAACGAGCCTTCCGGCTCAAAGTGGATATCTGACGCGCCCTGCTTAATGGCATCCACAAGCAGCGCATTCACCAGGCGCACTGTCGGGTTGACGTAGCCTTCCTGCCGGCCATCGAGCTTTGTGTGCTCGCGGATACCGGTTTCAATTTCTTTCAGGATCCCGTCGATCGAGATCTCGTAATCGTAATACTGGTCGATGAGCTCAAGGATTTCCGATTCCGTGCAGAATATCGGTACGATCTTGGCGTTACGCGGCACGTGCCTTCGCACCTGGTCGATCGCAAGCACGTTATACACATCCGCCATCGCCAGCTTAAGCATATCATTTTCGTAAGAAACCGGCAGCACCTTGTGGCGCACGGCAATTTCCTTCGGCAGCCGGCGTACAATTGCCGAATCGAGCACGGCGGATTTCGGATCGAATTTCTGCGTGCCGGATGATTCGGCAAGCACCTCGCCCAGTGCAGATTCCGTGATGAATCCCATCTCGACAAGAATGGCACCGAAAAGTTTTTTGCTGGTCTTTTGCTCGGTCAGTACGATCTGCAACTGGTCAGGCGAAATAAGGCCAAGCGACAACAGCTTCTCACCGATACGCATGGGTTTTGCCGGCTTGGCTGCGCCTTCGGCAGGTTCTGCGCCCGCATCGTCTAATGGGATTTTATCGCCTTCCTTTGACTTATCGGCAGTCATAAATGTCGCGGCAAATCAGATTGTTAACGAGTGAACAAGTTACTCCAATCTGCATTAGAGCCCAAAAAGATTGAGAATCAGTTAACGTATTGAGTTTACAGCTATTACTCTATTCAGGCCGCACTTGCGCGCAGTTGCAGCTTTTTGAGGCAGAAATCCACCCACTGTGCCGTGAGTTTTTCCTGCACGGAGTTCTGCCTGAGGCGGTCACTCAGGTGTGGGAAATCCACATGGTCCAGAGGCTGATCCTGATTGAAGCAGGAATAGACATAATACTCCCTGCCGGTTGCTGGATCGATATGTTTCTGCAGGCACTGCGCGCATATCTCTTTCATCATGCACTGCATCGGCGAGTTGATACTGCCAATAGCCACATGGTCTGACTTCAAATAAGGCTTAAGTACACTGTGACGAGCGGCACCCACTGCCGCCATCATGCGGTCAGAGCCGATGGCGATGATGTGGTTGATAGTGTCCAGCGGCCAGTGGCCAGTGACCAGTTTTCCACTCGCATAGGCAACCATCGCCTCGACAATATTACCCTTATAACTCATATCCTGCGGGCGGTTTTTGGAAAGTTCGGCCTCATCGCAGCACCAGACAATAACATCCGCTGCCTGCTCGATTTCCTCGATCTTGTAGCGGTCGATGGCCTTTTTATATCCGGCGAAATAGAGCACCTTCGAGCCTTTTGCCCTCAGTGCCTTGCCGATGGAAAAGAGCACGGCATTACCCAGCCCGCCGCCAACCAGCATGACATGTTCATTGGCAGGAATTTCTGTGGGTGTACCCGTCGGGCCCATGAGAATGACTGGTTCTCCATTCTTCAAATGCGCGCACAGATCAGATGAACCGCCCATTTCCAGCGCGATAACAGAAATAAGCCCTTTGTCCTTATCCACCCATGCACCCGTCATGGCCAGGCCTTCCATGGCAAGTGTAGTGGCTGATATTTTCAGTGCATGTGCCTCAAAATTCTGCAGGCGATAGAACTGCCCGGGCTGGAATTGCTGCGCTGCAAGCGGTGCATGCATCACCACCTCGATAATGTTCGGTGTCAGGCGATTCACCGCATGTACGGTAGCGCGTAACTGCTGATTTATTTTTGTTATAAATTCTGAACTCTGCACTCTGAACTCTGCACTCTTCCTTCTTGCAAGCGCAGCTGTCACCACCGGATAGCCCTGCTTCGCACTGCCCATGGCCTTCACCACATTACCGGCAAATGACGGATGCAGGTCACCAAAGAAGCTCACACTCCTGCCTTCTTCATCAATCGACATCAGCACATGCACGTCTTTTGGTTTCGATACGCGCTCAGGTTTTACATGGTTTCCGCTGGCATCCACTGCCTTGAAATATTTGCCATCGAGCGCGAAGTGCTCGGGATCTTCACGTTGCAGCACTGTGTTAGGGTTCGTACCCGCTGCAATCAAAATGGTGCGGGCGGGAATGGTGATGGTATCATTCTCCGTACCCGCTTTCTTCAGTGTAATGCTGCTGGCATAGCCAGATTTATCACATCCGATCGCCTGCGGCTCGAAAAGCTCCGAGAAAAAGATCCCCTCTTCAAATGCTTTCTCTACTTCTTCATGATTCAGGCGGTAACTCGGCGCATCGATCAGCCGTTTGCGGTAAATGAGTTTTACCCCACCCCATGCATCAAGCAAACTCCAGACATCCGGTTTTTCTTTTTTCTTTTCTTCACGAATAGCACGGCCATGCGCCAAAAATTCCTCGGCAATCAGTGTATCTTCCTCACTCCAGCTTTTACGCACCGCTGCTTCGCCGCGCTCTGCAACTAACGCTTCATAACGCGCAAGGAATTTTTCCACCTGCACAGGATAATAGGCAAGTGATTCGGTTGCCGTATCAATGGCAGTCAAACCCCCGCCGATCACCACTACCGGCAGGCGCACCTGCAAATTGGCGATGGAATCCTTTTTCGCGGCACCGGTAAGCTGCAATGCCATCAGGAAATCTGAAGCCGTGCGCACGCCGCGAGAAAGGCCGCCGGGCATATCGATCAGTGTTGGTTTGCCTGCTCCCATGCAGAGCGCAATGTGGTCAAAGCCCAGTGCAAAAGCATTCTCATACGTAAGCGATGAACCAAAACGCACCCCGCCGATCATCGCAAATTGCTCGCGCCGCTCAAGCAGCAGGCGGATGATCTTCAGGTAATTCTTATCCCAGCGCACCGTGATGCCATATTCGGCAACGCCACCAAAGCCCGCCAGCGTGCGCTCATCGAGTGATTCATAAATGGTGTTGATGTCTTTAATGGGTTCAAACGGCACACGCGTACCAAGTGCTGTTACGCCGGAAATATTTTCTGCCACCGGCTCGATTTTAAGCCCATCGATGCCAACCACCGTATGCCCATCATTTATCAGGTGATGTGCCAGCGTATAACCCGCAGGGCCAAGGCCTGCCACCAGCACGTTGCGGCCAGTATCTGCCTTGGGCAGCGGCCGTTCCAGATTCAGCGGATTCCAGCGTGTGAGCAGTGAATAGATTTCGAACCCATATGGCAATTTTAACACATCCTTCAACACATGCGTTTCCACCAGCGGGATATTCACCGGCTCCTGCTTCTGGTAAATGCAGGATTTCATGCAATCATTACAGATGCGATGCCCCGTGCCGGCACACATGGGGTTATCCACCGTCACCATCGCCAGTGCACCAAGCGGCACACCTTCCGATTTCAGCATGTTCATTTCAGATATTTTTTCTTCGAGCGGGCAACCGGCAAGCGTAATGTTGAGCGCATTTTTCTTATAAGCAGTGGCTGGAGTTTGGAGTTTAGAGTTTGGCAAAGACATCTCTTCACCAGACTCTAAACTCAAACCACCAACCACTTTCTCCTTCATGCCTTTTGAGCAGGAATCTTTGCCCTGATTGTGGCAGAAGATGCAGTAATTCGCATGGTCGAGTGCTTGCTGTAATGTACCAGCATCATCAGTAAGCTTAAAGCCATCGCGTGCGCGCAGATGGTGTTTGTGGGAGCGCATCACCGTCACGCCATCACGCAGTTCCGTTTCTACTGCTACTAAATTCTCTGCATCTAATTTACGCGGAGATTTAAATAAAATCCCGCCTGCATGCCGCGCCCGCCCTGTTTCCGTAAGCAATGCCCACGCGGCATAACGCGCCGCCATCTCGAGCAATGATTTATGCTGCGCCTCATTTTCCAGCCAACCCATCACCGTCTTAGCGAATGCCAGTTCAAAGAATTCATCCTGCACCGGCACAAGTGGAAGCATCTGCAAGATCGCATCGGCATTTAAGCGTTCTGCTTCCTCCTGCTTCAGTGCTTTCGCAGCACGCCGCTGCACAAATAAACGCTTGCAGGCATAGAGCGGTGCCAGCGTATGATGCCACTCGGCAAGTTTCTGCACTTCTGTTTCAATACCAAACAGTTTGGCAATAAAATCTTCCGCATACGGCGCAATATCAATAAGTAATTGCGAATACGCCTTGTCATCCAGCGAGGCTCTCTCCGCGCGTGCTGCCACAAAACGATTGAAGAGCTCAATATCAGCTGCCTTCAGTTCATCACAAAAAATACCGTCGAGCTTCACCAACCCATCGCGATGATAGAATTCATCAAATCGTATTTCAAAGCCGAACTGTTTATTCATACTACACTAAATACCTGTTCCTTCATAATCTCCACTGCCAGCGTCATCGAATGCCAGGTTCTTCACCGGATCCACCAGATAATGCTCAACATATTTCACCAGTGCATTTACACAAGCCACAATGCTTTGTGCCTCTGTATCCAGCACGATATCCGGATTTTCCGGTTCTTCATACGGCGCACTGATACCAGTGAAATCCTTTATCTCCCCTACACGCGCTTTCTTATACAGTCCTTTTACATCGCGCGCTTCGCACGCTTCCACCGATGCTTTCACATAGACATTGTGGAAAAAATCCGGTGCAACGGCACGCGCCTTCCTGCGATCTTCGCGGTAAGGTGAGATGAATGATGTGATCACGATAGTACCAGACTGCGCAAAGAGTGCAGCAACCTCTGCAACACGGCGGATATTTTCGCTACGGTCTTCCGGCGAGAATCCAAGGTCACGGTTCAAACCTTTGCGGATAGAATCACCATCCAGCACGAACACATTGTAACCCTTATCAAACAGGCGCTTCTGCAGCTGTACGGCAATAGTGGATTTACCGGAACCAGAAAGGCCGGTGAACCACAGCACGCCCCCAAAATGCCCATTTTGCAATGCACGCTGGCGTACATCCACGCCAAAATCCGTTTCGGAAAGATTCTTGGATTTAACCTGCGACTGCATGGCAGCTCGCTGGTCATAGAACCCTTCCATGCTGATGATGCCGCCACCTGCCACATCATAATCCTGCAATATCACGAACCGGCCAAGCTGCGGGTTAGTGCCAAATTCATCAAGTGCCACCACACTGCGTGTGCGAAGCACTACTTCCGCCACGTTATTTCGCTCCACGCGATTAGCAGGCAATTGCGCCAGCGTATCCGCATCGATCACATGCTCGATGGCTTTGATCTCTGCCATCACTGATGCCGTGCCGAGCTTTATTTTGTAACGTTTGCCCTGCTCTAGTGGCCGCTGCCCCAGCCAGAAGATATGTGCGCGGAACACGTTGGTAAGCATCGGCGCGTTCGCTTCATGGCTTGCCACATGCCCACGCTCCACAAATATCTGGTCAGCAAGTGTAATGCCCACACTCTGGCCTGCATACGCTTCTTTCACAGTGCCATTCTGTGGCCAACTCTCAATGCTTGCTACTTTCACATTGGTATTGCTTGGGGAAAATACCAGCATATCTCCTACCTTGAGCGAACCGCTTTCAATGCGCCCGGCGATGATCCGCCGCTCATCGAACTTATACACATCCTGCACTGGAAAGCGCAGAGGTTTGCTGGTATCTGCCGAAGCCACATCAAAATGCTCCAGCGCATCAAGTACCGCATCACCTTTATACCATTTCAGGTTCTGCGTGATTTCCGCGATACCATCGCCCTCACGTGCTGAAACCGGAATGAAGCAGGTCGGCTCCACGCCAACCGTCTTCAAATAGGCACGATATTCTTTTTCAATTGCCGCAAAAATTTTCTGGTCGTAACCCACCATATCCATTTTGTTGACGATAACGGCGATCTGGCGAACACCTAGCAAATGCAACAAATATCCGTGCCTTTTACTTTGCTCGCGTATGCCTTCCTTGGCATCGATAATGAGCAGTGCAGCATCTGCCTGTGCGGCACCGGTTATCATATTTTTCAGGAATTCCTTGTGGCCGGGCGCATCGATGATGACCACATCGCGGTGCTTGGTGCGCAACCATATCTGTGTAGTATCAATAGTGATGCCCTGATCGCGCTCGGCCTGCAGCGCATCAAGCAAAAATGACCATTCAAACGGCATGCCGCGCTTTTTACAGCTGGCCTGAATGGCTTCAAATTTTCCATCGGGCAGCGAATGCGTATCGTGCAACAGACGACCAACCAGTGTTGATTTTCCATGATCGACATGGCCAACAATCACCAGCTTCAATTGCTGGCGGACGGTATGTGAGCTGAATAATTTTTTGAGTGGGTTCATATTACATGTATCCATCGGCTCTTAGTCGCTCAAAGCTCGATTCATCCTCATCCGCACCCATCGGGCGGCCTGAACGTTCGGACACTTTGGTAGTTTTTAGTTCTTCGATGATTGCATCGATCGTTGCAGCACCGCTTGCAATCGGCCAGGTGATACCTCTCTCACCAAGTGAACGAAAACGCATCATCTGCCCATTGAAACTCCGACCTTCAAATTCATGATAAACCCGCGCGAAATATAGCGGCACAATGGGGATATTTTCACGTTTGATATATTGCCAGATATCCAGCTCCGTCCAGTGCAGGAGCGGATGGATACGAAGCGACGTGCCGGGTGCAAAATCCGTTTTATACTGATCCCAGAATTCCGGTGGTTGCTCTTTCACATCCCATCCACCTTCCACGCCACGTGGCGAGAACACGCGTTCTTTCGCGCGCGTTGCTTCTTCATCACGGCGAATGCCTGCTATCACACCAGTGAACCCATGACGTTCCAATACCTGCTTCAAACCCAGCGTTTTACGGGATGCCACGCGGGCAGCATGTGGCAATGAATTATCGGTTTCTTCCAGCGGTGGGCATACGGGAGCTATTAAATTGATGTTCCACTCTTTCACATATTTATCACGGAAAGCATAGACCTCTTCCATTTCCAGTTCGGTATCGCAGTGAATAAGTGGAAACGGTACCTGCCCGAAAAATGCTTTGCGTGCTAAGTGGATCATCACGTTGGAATCTTTGCCGAAAGACCACAACATGGCGAGCTTGTCGATGGCGTTGAAAGCCTCGCGGAAGATGTAGATGGATTGTGCTTCTAATTGGTCAAGATGGTTGTGGGTCATTGGTCATTAGTCTTTTGGGATTGTATAAGTTTTCCAAGCATTCTGTTGATACTTTCAATTATACTTGAAAGTTCTATATAATTATCCGTTGAAAGATATTTTCTGGATTGCGCGATAATCAGCTGCGTTTCCAATTCAGCGATTGAACCGCGTGCAATATATAAGAACTGTACAAATTCTTTTTTACTGTTTCGTGCACTGCCTTCTGCAATATTCGACGGTATAGATACCGCGCAACGCTGTATCTGCTGCGTCAGGCCGTATCGCTGATCGGCAGGAAATTTTTCAGTAGCAGTGTAAACTTTATCCACCAGCGTCATAGACAAATTCCACACTTCCAAGTTCTTAAACCCATGACTCATGACCATTGACGCATGACTAAATTAAACGCTCCAATCCGATACCTGGTCGGACGACAGATGTATGCCACATTCAGTTTTCTTTTCATCTTCAATCCCGATCGTATGCGCCCAGCGGCCAGCACGCTCATCCTGCCCCGCCTGCACTTTAGCCGTGCATGGCGCACAGCCGATGGAAAGATAACCTTCCTTGACCAGCGGATGTTCCGGCAGCTTGCGCTCTTTTGTTTCTTTTTTCTGGCGTTCCTTATCCCAGAAGGCAAGCGGGTTGATGCGGAAAATGCCTTTATCATCCAACTCTATCGTTTGCATTTCAGCGCGCTCAAGCGTCTGGTAACGCTTGCGGCCTGTGATGAGTGCAGTAAGTTTTAATTGCTCCACGGCACGGTTCAGAGGTTCTACCTTGCGCAACCAGCAACAGCGGTTGGGTTGAGTGCTCCAGAGTTTGCCATCCGGATCGATACGTTTTTCCATCTCTGCATCTGGTGTAAGCCAATGCACATTGGTAAGGCCAAGTTGCTTGGAAAGCGTACGCGCATACTCCAGCGTTTCGGGGAAATGCTTGTGCGTTTCAAGAAATAAAATTGGTGTTGATTTATCGACTTCGGCAACCAGCGCAAGCAGCAATGCAGCATCCGCCCCGAAGGAAGAAATAAGGCCGATCTTTCCTTTAAATTCTTCACGTATCATCACGCGCAGGAGTGCCGTGGCATCCAGCGAGCCATAGAACATCTGCAGGCGCGAAAGGGAGACATCACTCATGACAGCCAGCCTTTTTCTTTGATGTAGGCTTCGCTAAGCTGCATCATTTCCTGCATAGGCTTGCCTTGCTTTTTCCACTCAAGGCGTTTACTGGCGGCTTCTGCTACCCGGCCTTCCCACGCGGCATCGAATATCCCTGCGATGTAATCCCGTATCTTGCGGGCAAGTGTGGGCGATGCACCGCTGGTGGAGACCGCGATGATCAGATCACCACGACGTACATTCGCGGTGAAATAAAAATCACAGAGATCGTTCACGTCTTCTACATTCACGAGCTTTCCAGCTGCGCGAGCAAGGCCAGCGATATGTGTGGATTCCTCCCGCGGCAGGCCTGCCACCATGATAATGCTGTGTTTTGCAATATCGTCACTACTCGCAGATTCCTGCACACTCACCTGTGCTGCCCCCGCATCACGCAGCATCTGCAGGCGTCGCGTAACCAGTTCGCCCTTGCCTACCAGCAGGACAGGAATTTTTGCTACATTGAGTGCAACAGGATACATATCACTTCACCCAATTTGCATCCGGGAATGTATTGGCGGTCGCCTGCTTCATGCCCTCAAGGCCCACACGGTGGCAGAAATCACCGAAGCCTTCGCCCTCTTCGCGCTTGGCATGCCACTGCGCGAACATCGGCTCGAGCGATGCAGCAATCAATTCATATGGCACTTTATCGAACACTTTGGTGTTAAGGCGCGTGCCTTCAAAATCGCCGCCAATATAAAGCGCATAGGTATCCGGCGTGCGGCCAACAATGCCGATATCGCCTACATACGGGCGTGAGCAGCCATTCGGGCAGCCGGCAATGCGGATGGCGATATTTTCATCGATCACCCCTTGCCGTTTCATCACTTCTTCCAGCTTGAGAATGATCGGATGCGCCACGCGTTCGGCCTCCGCCAACGCTTTGCCGCAAGTAGGCAGTGCCACACAGGCGAGGAAATTCTTTGCCATCAGCGATAAGTCTTCTTTGAGTTTAATGCCATGCTTGCGAAGCATATTCTCAATCGCAGGTTTTTCCGCTTCTTCAATATCGCATAGCAGAATATTCTGGTCAGCCGTCAGGCGTATATCCATGCCGTACTCTAAAATTACGGCGCGAATGCCAGTGCGGATCTGTTCCTGCTCCGTATCAATAATGCGCCCGCTGGGAATGGGCACGCCTAAGAACCATTTGCCATCGCCCTGCGCGTTCCAACCCATATGGTCAACCACTGCCCATTTCTTCATCGGGCGCGGGTCGTCCATGCTGCGGCCTAAATATTTTTCCAGTTCCGCCTTTATCCACGCCACACCTTTTTCGGCGACAAGATATTTCAGGCGGGCATGCTGGCGATTACTGCGGTCGCCAAAATCACGCTGGAGTTTGATGACGGCTTCGGTTGCGGGAATGAATAAATCCTGCGGCACATACATGATGTTCTGCGCAAGATATGGGTAGGTTTTGGGCGAGTTATGCTTCATGCCCAGCCCACCGCCAAGCGCGAAATTGTAGCCTTTATGTTCCTGCTTTTCACCTTCAAACAACGATAAAATCGCAAGGTCGTTGCACAGCGCATCCATGCAATTATCATCCGGCGCACCGATTGCTATCTTGAATTTACGCGGCATATAAGTGTCGCCATAAAGCGGCTCGCCATCTGCTGCTTCCGGGGCAAACGCATAATCCGCCACGCGCTCACCATCCAGCCATACTTCATAATAGGAGCTAGTTTTCGGCGCACAATGTTTGGCCAGCAGGAAGGTATCTTCCTCCAGTTTCGCATGTTCTCGGTCCTTGATGGGTGCTGGACAGGTGATAATATTACGCACCACATCTCCACAGCCGCCGAGTGTGGAAAGCAACAGATGGTTGATGTCGGCAATGAGCGGCTTCATCCCGGTTTTTCTGATGCAGTGGAACTGGAAGGTCTCACGCGTGGTAATGCGCATAGTGCCGTTTGCATATTTTTCTGAAAGCACATCGAGTGCCACATATTGCGCAGCCGTTAAACGCCCACCCGGGCATTTCATGCGCACCATGAACTCATATTCTTTGTCGAGGCCCTTTTGTTTGCGCTCGGTGGCCGAGTCGCGGTCATAGCCGAAATAACTGCCGTGGAATTTAAGCAGCTCATACGTGGCGTCCGACACTTCAGGCGTGGAATTATCGGCAAGTTCTTCTGCTATCGAGCCTTTAAGCCAGTTGCTCGTTTTTTTGATGGTTTCTTGCGAGGAGAGTTTTACTGGGTCAGTCATGGTGTTTATTCAGTGGGTTGGTGCATATAACACAGTAGCATATGGTGTAATTATGTATATTACATATTTTTGATGTGTATATCGACTGATTGCTGCATCATTTTCAATAGGTTGAATGTCTCGGGATAGATAGCACAGGCAAATAGCGCGACTGCCAAAGCAGGCCCGAATGGGAATAATTTCCCCTTCCCCAATATGCGCCAGAGTATGCCGGTTATCACACCAAACACACCAGCAAAGAACAGGAACGGCACAAAATTAGCGATGGTGAGCCACACGCCCGCCACCGCGAAAAACTTCACATCGCCATAACCAAGCCCTTCGGTTTTGCGTAACCAGCGGTAACCATGATGCAGCAAAAGCCCCATGCCCGCACCGGCTAAGAATCCATAGAGCACATCCAGCCAGTCGGTGCCTGCGAGGTAGTGATACGCAAGCCCCAGCGGCAGCAGCACCACATGAATTGAATCAGGAATAATATAATGCTCCAGATCAACCACGATCATGATAAGCAGTGCCACGGCAAACAGCGCAACCACCACACCCTGCAGGGTTAAGCCAAACTTGGCATAGACCAGCAGGAACGCGCCAAGCGTTACCAGTTCAATGAGTGGATAACGAATACCAATGGGATTTTTGCAATGCCGGCATTTGCCGCCGGACGTCATCCATGACAGCACTGGGAATAAGTCCTTGAACCCCAGCTTGGTTTTGCAGCTCGTGCACTGCGAGGGTTTCACCACAATATCTTCCTCGCGCGGCAGCCGCCACGCAGCGAGCGTTACAAAGCTGCCGAAGGTCAAGCCGGTGAGGATTACAAAGAGGAGTTCAATGGTCATCGGCAATTGATACGTGATTAGGCATAGTTTTGGAATTTATAGTATTTTTCTGCCAAAGACCAAGATTAATCATGCCATTAAATACTTTCATGAAATCTTCATATATCTGATATTGTTTACCGACCCTTGGCTTGTTAACATTTGTTAACATAAGCTAGCAGAGGAATTGATGACTAAACCAGAACGTCACGTCGTATTTTTGATAGGACTACCTGGATCAGGCAAAAGTCTTTTTCTGAAAGAAGCCGGAAAAATATACCCTGGTTATGAAGTCATTGAACGCGATCAAATTGTGCGTGAATTAGGCGATGTTCCGCCAGATAGTTCGCGACTAGACCAAGCATTAATTCTTTATAGAGATGAAGCTGAACGTATTTATGATGAAAGAGTTGAATCTGCAATTAAGGCAGGGAAAAATATTATTCTAGAAAGACCACACGACAATCCTGCGCTACGCTCGAAAAGCCTTAAAACCGCTAAATCATGCAAAGATTATGCATACAAAACTACCGCTTTAATTATTTCGCCACCTAACCAAGAATTGCATTTGGATATACTAGTTAGACGCTTTATGAATGAAGGCACCCGCTCCGTAAATTATGCGAACCGAAATAAAATGCTCCTTCCTGTCGCCGGAGATGGCGAATTTGACGAAGTAAAGCTGTTTGGAGAACCTTCTAAAAATCCCCTATTTCATGAATATGACGAAACGCCTGATGCAATACAATCTCTATTGCGAGATCAAAATACCACTCGAACAAGATAATTCAGATTATCTAAGCTGCCTGTATAATAATTAAAGATTCGCCGCCATCATGCTTTTGCTGCCATTGGTGATGGAGGCAAGCAGGCCGATATTCTGTGGCAGTATCTTCTGCATATAAAAACGCGCTGTATCAATTTTACCTTGGTAAAATTCTTTGTCGCCACCTGCTGCCAGTTTTTCCTGCGCGATGAGTGCCTGTTTTGCCCAGATATAGGCCAGTGCCACCTGCGCGAACATACGCTGGTATTCCACCGCGCCGCCACCCACATCATCCAGATTACCCATGCTTTTCATGGCAAGCCAGAGTGTCGCTTGCTGCAAATAGCCGATATGTACATGCAGCGGTTTGGTGAATTCCGCCATCGCCGGATTATCGCGATGTTTGGCCACAAATTCCGTTGCCGGATGGAAGAATGAGCGCAGATAACGCCCCATGCTCACGGGCAGCTTGCGGCCCACAAGGTCAAGTGCCTGAATGCCGTTGGTGCCTTCATAGATCATGGTGATGCGCGCATCACGCATATATTGCTCAACGCCATGTTCGGTGATGAAGCCAGCACCCCCGTAAACCTGCACGGTGAGCGATGCCACATCAAAACCACCATCGGTGAGGTATGATTTAGTGATAGGTGTCATCAGCTGCACGAAATCATCGCATTCCTTCTGCACGTTCTTATCAGGATGGCGATGCGCCAGGTCAATTTTAAGTGCCATTTCCATGGCGAGCGCACGAGAACCTTCACAGAAGGCTTTTTGTGTGAGAATCATGCGACGCACATCCGGATGCACGATGATGGGATCGGCAGGTTTATCCGGCGCTTTCACGCCAGTAAGCGAGCGCATCTGCAAACGGTCTTTCGCGTAGACAAGCGCGTTCTGATACGCCACCTCGCCAATACCAAGCCCCTGCACGCCCACATAGAGGCGCGCCGAATTCATCATGGTGAACATGGCGCGCATACCCTTGTGTTTCTCGCCCACAAGATAGGCTTTGCAACCATCATAATTCATCACGCAGGTGGGAGAAGCATGAATACCCATTTTATGTTCAATGCCGTCGCAGCGCACTTTGTTGCGCTCGCCGAGCGAACCATCTTCATTCACATGAAATTTGGACGAAATAAAAAGCGAAATACCTTTAATGCCAGCAGGCGCATCCGGCAGGCGCGCTAAAATAAGATGCACAATATTTTCGCACATCTCATGCTCGCCGGAGGAAATAAAAATCTTACCGCCGGTGATGTTATATGAACCATCGGCATTCGGCTCTGCCTTGGTGCGTAGAAGCCCCAGATCCGTGCCAGCGTGCGATTCGGTCAAACACATCACACCCGACCAATGACCGGTCACCATCTTCGGTAGATAGCGTTTTTTGAGTTCATCGGATGCATGCAGCATGATGGCGTTATACGCACCGTGCGAAAGACCCGGCGTTAAACCAAATGACAGATTTGAGGAACACACCATTTCCATCAGCGGCATGTTGAGCACTTCAGGCAGCCCCTGCCCACCATACGCTGGGTCACAGGTGAAGCTCGGCCAGCCACCTTCCACATACGTATCGTATGCTTCCTTGAAACCATCCGGCATGGTGACCACGCCGTCTTTATATTTGAGTCCCTGCCTGTCGGCTTTCTGGTTGAGGGGAAACAGCACTTCCTCGCAATATTGGGCGGCTGCTTCCAGCACCGGATTCATCAGATCCGGTCCGGCATCGGCAAAACCCGGTACATCTTTATACTGGCTGACGTTCAGATACTCGTTGAGTACGAACTGGAAATCACGGATGGGGGCTTTGTAAACCGGCATAAAAACCTCAAGAATATGAGGTTTTATGGTACCAAAACGCCGCTAACAAAGCGTTAAATTCAGGCCTTCAAAACGCGGTTTTTGCGGTTATATTGCACGGAAGACCAAAGGGATAGCAGGATAAAGCCCAGCCCGATGAGGCCGGTGATGATCTCCGATACATGGATGGTCATGGACATGAGCATAATGGCCGCAAGCGCCCCGATGCCCCAATGCGCGCCGTGCTCAAGGTAAATATACGCATCAAGCGTGCCCTTGCGCACCATATAGATAGTCATCGAACGCACGAACATGGCACCAATGCCAAGGCCGACCATGATGATCACCACATCCTTGCTGATGGCAAACGCACCGATCACACCATCGAGCGAGAAGGACGCGTCAAGAAGTTGCAGATACATGAAACCCATGAAGCCAGCGTAACCGACTGATTTAGTAGCCTGCTCTGCCGCATCTTCGCCACCGCCGCACAGTGCGGTGAGGCTTCCAATCGCCACATATAGCACCACGCCAATGATGCCTGAAAGCAGTGCGCTGTGCTGTTCATGCTCCGGCAGTAATGATTGCATCACCAGCAGTAGTGACATGGCAAGAATCACTTCCACCGATTCTAGTTTTCCGAGGATGGCAAGCTTATGCTCCACCCAGTTTATCCAGTGCACATCCTTGCTGGCATCCAGCACGAATTTGAGAAATACCATCAGCAGGAACATGCCGCCGAACGATGCAATAGCAATATGCGAATCCAGCACATGCTTGCTGTATTCATCGGGATTTTCGAGCGCCAGATGCCCCACATCCCACATGGAAAGCCCCGTGGCAAATGCCACAATAACAAGCGGGAACAAGAACCGCATGCCGAACACGGCAATTAAAATACCCCAGGTCAGGAACCGCTGCTGCCACTTCTCACTCATATGCCGAAGCACAGTGGCGTTCACCACGGCGTTATCGAACGAAAGCGATACTTCCATGATGGTAAGAAGCGTGGCGATGATAAGCCCATCCACCCCTGCCCACATATAGGCAATGACAAGACCGACGATGGTGACGATGAAAGAAACAGTGAAGTAGCGCATAAATGTGGTTGCTTGTTACTAGTTGTTGGTTGTTAGAAGCAATACACTAGCAACTAACAACCAGCAACTAACAACTAATTCCTCAGGGGCTTGCCCGTATCCAATATATGTTCAATACGCGCCAGTGAATCCTTGTGCTTCACCAGCTCCATGAAGGATTCGAACTCCAGGTCGAGCAACTGCTGTTCAGTCATTGCTTCCGACATATCGGTATCACCGCCGGAAAGCACTGTTGCCAAGTGCCGGCAAACCACCACATCATGCGGTGTTGCCTTGCCTGCTGCCTTGAACCCATCCACCGCCATATTCATCGCAACTTTTGCTGATTTGCCCGGCAGGTGCAACGTGGCTTGTTCTGGCGTGACATAATCCTTCGCCATTTCCATGCAGCGCGCTTTTGCATCCGCCAGCACACGCACGCGGTTCATGGTGATACCATCGCTCTCACGGAGTATTTTCATATCGCGCGCTTCTTCGGCAGAGAGGCCAACCTTCGCGGTCGCGATCGCTTCGAACACTTTGGTGATGGCAGGCATCGCACCACCCGTTGCCATCAGGTTCCCGATCATGCCACCGGATGAGCCTTTCTTCTCGCCTAAATGCCGGATCAGCATTTCCTTACAGCCGCCCCACGCCGGGATCAGGCCCACGCCCACTTCCACAAGGCCGGGATAGGATTCGATATGCGCCTGCACTGCATTGGAGTGCAGCACAATTTCACACCCGCCCCCAAGCGCACGGCCAGTAAGCGATGCCACCACCGGGAACGGTGCATATTTAAGCGCCATCACGGCGCGCTGACCGGCACGTATCACTTCGCCGATCTGCCCCCATGCCGCAATATTTGCTGCCATCAATACGAAGCCAAGGTTTGCGCCTACGGAGAAATTATCCGCATCATTACCAACCACTAACCCTTTGAAATCCTGCTTCACAATGCCAATTGACTGCTCGATCATCGAAAGGATATCCGGATCAACTGAATTCATTTTTGAGGTGAGCTCCAGGCAGGCAATGCCATCTCCTAAATCCCAAAGCGATGCCGATGGATTTTTTGCAATCGGTTTGGCAGTAAGTTTGATATCAGACACCATAAGCGAACCATCCGGCGGGATGATCGCTTCATACTGCCCGCCAATGGTGAAGGCCTGACGTTTGCCAGCTTCCGCACCATACAGTTTTTTGCCGCGCGCTTTTTCAATGATCGCTGGAACCGTTTTGCCATCGGCTTTCAGCTGGTCAGCAAACCAGTCTGCGCCCATGCGGTCGATCATCTCGAACGGGCCGTATTTCCAGTTATAGCCCATCTTCATCGCGCCATCGATATCGGCGATATGGTCAGAAATTTCTGGCACCAGCGATGCTGCATAATGCAGCGTGCCAAGCAACACGCTTCTCGCATATTGCCCACCAATATCCTTGTGCGACATGAGTGGTGCCATGCCACCTTTTGCTGCTTCAATGCTCGCGAGCTCAACTTTTTTCGGCTGGGTGTAATACTCACCCGTTTGCAAATTGATGACTTCTTTTATTTTTTTGTCATCCACCTTGTTCACACGGTAAAAACCACCTTTGCCTTTGCGGCCGGTGTAGCCATCCGCGATCATTTTGGTGACCAGTGCTGGCTCCTGATACGCGGTGTTGAACGCATCTCTCGCCGGAAGCGTTGCTTTCATCTCACGCGCAATCAGCGGCATGAGGTCGATACCGATGAGGTCGAATAACCCGAACACACCGGTCTTTGGAATGCCAACAGGCTTACCCATCACCGCATCTGCTTGCTCGACAGTGATGCCAAGGCGAATCGCTTCGGTTAAACCCAGCATCAGCCAGTACACGCCAATGCGATTGGCGATAAAGCCCGGCGTATCCTTGCAATGCACCACACCTTTGCCCAGATGCACATCGGCAAAATTGCAGATAGCATCAAATGCCGGCTTCTCGCACGCACCCTGCACCACTTCCAGCAGGCGCATATAGCGCGGCGGGTTGAAGAAATGGGTGATCATGAAATGCTTCTTGAAACCGTCAGAGAAGCCTTTGGTCAGCTCATGCAGCGGAATGGTGGAAGTGTTGGAGGAAACCACCGCGTCAGCTTTGCGCACCGACTCGATCTTTTTATACACATCATGCTTCACTTCGAGTTTCTCGAGCACCACTTCGATGATCCAGTCGCAATCGGCAAGGAGCTTCAGGTCATCTTCCAGATTGCCGCAGGTGATGAGTTTGGCGCGGTCTTTATGGACAAACCCGGCAGGATTAGCTTTTAACTGTTTTTCTACAGCGGATTCAGTGAGTTGGTTGCGATTCGTGGCACCTTTTGGCACAATATCCAATAAAACCACTTTGGTGCCGGAATTGGCGATCTGGGCGGCAATCCCGCTACCCATGACACCCGAACCCAAAACCCCAACTTTTTTGATATTTGCCATAGAGTTATATCCTTAATAAGGCTGCATTGGACTAGGATTAGCAGATTTTTTTAGCGGCGCATAGGGTAACTTCATGAAACCTTAACATAAAACCGGTAAATTTGCGTTAATATAAGTAGCAGTGAAGCGAAACAAAGGATTTCCTATGGACAATGAAAAGCCAGTGCGCGGTAATCAGAAAATCGCCGTAGGCGGCGTGAATGTGCACATTATTCCGAAAAACGGAACAGGGGTTGAGCTTGGCATTAACCAGAAAAGGGGTTTACAAGGCAAGGCGCAAGATGCAGCCTTTGCTGTTATTGCGCAAACCGCCAAAGAAAAGTTTGGTGACAGGGTAAAAGTAGAACACGGTCAGGGCTGGGAGGGTGCCCACGGGGTAAGGATACAATACACAGCCAAAGACAAGGCAACGGATCAAGATTTGCCGGCTGTTACTATGGATGATGTAAAAACCATGCTGAATGAATTAAACGATCAATACCCCCGCAGGGCAGCACTGCACAAGGCAGCCAGACAATTAAGCGGGCAAAAGGGCCGAGGCTGAATTATGCTGTTCGGCAAGCCAGCGCACCGCTGCCATCGCTGAGCGTTTCAGGCAGAATGGCAAAGCCCATTAAGGTTGCCAGAACAGATATAGGGATTTATGGGACTTTTCGATAGATTAAAAAAGAGAAAACAAGTTACCATTAATCCCAACGCGCCAAAACAACGTGTTTTTATTATTGGTGATCTTGAGGTTTCTGTCCATCAACGTCATGGCGCAGGTGTTATTGCAGATCTGACTGTAAAAGGCGGCATAGAGCAGCAAAGGGAAGTGCTTTCTACTGCTATTCTCGGAAAACTATTCCCCGATTATCAATTTGATCAGAGCACTTCGGATACTGATCATGAAATATGTTTAACGTTTTCTGATCCCAACATGTCATCCCTGGATACAGGTACACGCCATGATGCCGGTAAACCCGTTATCAGTTTTGACGCGGTGTTGAATGCGGCAGAAAGCGTTATCCAGCGATTCCAACGCAGGCAAATTGGCGGCTAGATCTTCTCCAGCACGGTGGCCATACCCATACCACCACCCACGCACAGGCAGGAGAGTGCATATTTCTTACCGTGTTTGTGCAGCAATAGCGAAGCCTTACCTGTCACACGCGCACCAGATGCCCCCAGCGGATGGCCGATGGCAACCGCCCCGCCCTCCACATTGAGTTTTGCTGCATCAATACCGAGTTCTTTAATAACTGACATCGCCTGCACCGCGAATGCTTCATTCAGTTCCACAAAATCAATATCCGCCATGCTGATACCCGCACGCTTCAGTGCCTTGCGGCTTGCTTCCACGGGCCCAAGCCCCATGATCTCCGGCTCCAGGCCAGAAACCGCCATGCTTTTAATGCGGGCGAGTTTCGGCAGTTTGTGCTTATCAGCATAGGACTCACTGGCAACGATCACCACCGATGCACCATCGGTGACAGGCGAAGATGTCGCAGCCGTCACCGTACCGCTTGCATCAAATGCAGGCGCAAGTGTTGACATTTTTTCGAGGCTGGTATCGGCACGCACACACCCATCAACACTCACTGTTTCTTTTCTGTGGATGATCTGGATAAGCTCGCCTGATACATCAACTTTTGCAGCCTTTTGATGGCTATTCAGCGCGAATTTTTCCTGCTCAGCGCGTGCGATATTATATTTCTTGGCAAGGTTTTCCGCCGTGAGTCCCATCGATAAATAGGCATTGGGCATCACCTCATAGAGATCCGGATTCGGTGATGGGTTGAACCCGCCCATCGGCACACGAGACATGGATTCCACACCGGAAGCAATGAACAATTCACCCGAACCGCTAACAATTTTACCCGCCGCCATGTGAATAGCTTCCATGGATGAGCCACACCAGCGGTTAATAGTGGAACCGGCAACCGTAAGCGGCAGGCCGGCAAGCAGCGCGGTCATGCGGCCAATATTGAATCCCTGCTCACCTTCAGGGAACGCGCAGCCAACGATCATGTCCTCAATGTCAGCAGTGTTAACTGGCGTTTTGGCCAGCACACCCTTTATCACCTGCGCAAGCAGGTCGTCTGGGCGCATTTTGGCAAGCTGGCCTTTATTAGCAGGAGTAAATGGCGAACGCCCATAGGCGCAGATTACTGCAGAGGTCATAGTAATTCCTTTCTGAAGCGATTATTTTGCCAAAAAACCCTTACTTTTTCGTTAGTTTTTAGGTAATAAGGTCGTCATTGCGAGCGAAGCGAAGCAATCCAGCTTAATCTGGATCGCCACGTCGGCCTTCAGCCTCCTCGCGATGACGAGGAAACATGAGTACATACGAAACCGATATTGTCATTGTAGGTGCAGGCCCTGTCGGGCTTTTTGCCATTTTTGAAGCCGGCATGCTTAAAATGAAATGCCATGTGGTGGATACGCTTGAAGCCATTGGCGGGCAGTGCGCGGCATTATACCCCGAAAAACCGATCTACGATATTCCGGCCTACCCTTCCATTATGGCAGCAGAACTCATCAATCGCCTGGAAGAACAGGCTGAGCCTTTTGCGCCCGTTTACCATCTTGGCCAGCGTGTGGATAAAGTAGAAAGAACAGCATCAGGATTCACTGTGGAAACCTCCACCGGAAACAGCATCACCTGCAAAGCCATAATAATAGCCGCAGGTTGCGGCGCATTCGGGCCGAACCGCCCGCCGCTGGAAAACTTGGAAAGTTACGAAGGAAAAAGCGTATTTTACCTCGTGAACAAGCGTGAAGCCTTCCGCGGCAAAAAAGTAGTCATCGCCGGTGGCGGTGACTCCGCCGTGGACTGGGCGATATCGCTTTCCGAACTCACGGAAAAATTATACGTGGTGCACCGCCGTGATAAATTCCGCTGCGCGCCTGAAAGTGCGGAGAAAATGAAAGCACTTGCTGATTCCGGTAAGATCGAAATGGTCGTGCCATACCAGCTGCATAGTCTGGAGGGTAGCAATGGCCAGCTTTCTGCCGTGAATGTGGCAACGCTCGACGGGCAGGTAAAAAAGCTTGATGCGGATACGCTCCTTCCTTTCTTCGGCCTTGCCATGGAACTGGGGCCGATAGCCGATTGGGGGCTTAACCTCAACATGAACCACATCACCGTGAAGCAATCTACCTGCGAGACCTCTGCGGCGGGCATCTTCGCTATTGGCGACATTGCGACTTATGAGAGTAAATTAAAGCTCATTCTTTCCGGCTTTTCAGAAGCCGCCTCTGCCTGCCATGCTGCCTATAAACTCGTGCATCCGAATGAGGCACTGCATTTCGAATATTCCACATCCAAAGGCGTTCCTGCATGAGCGCGAAAGTGATTGATGGCAAAGCATTCGCTGCAAATCTTCGCACTGACATTGCAAAGCGAGTTGCAAAACTCAAAGCCGAAAAAGGCATCACACCCGGCCTTGCCGTAGTACTGGTGGGCAGTGATCCCGCCAGTGAAGTGTACGTAAAAAGCAAAGGTAAACAGACGCTGGAAGCTGGCATGAATTCCTATGAATTAAAACTGCCGGACACCACAACGCAGGCGCAACTCCTTGAAAAAGTGCATGAACTCAATAATAATCCACAGGTGCATGGCATATTGGTGCAGCTGCCTTTGCCCAAGCATATTAATGAAGATGCCATCATCAATGCCATCTCGCCGGATAAGGATGTGGATGGATTCCATGTGATAAATGCTGGCCGCCTTGCCACTGGCCAACAGGCATTTGTACCGTGCACCCCGCTTGGCTGTTTAATGCTGCTGAAAGATACGGTTGGAAATCTCGCGGGTAAACACGCAGTCGTCATTGGCCGCTCCAACATTGTGGGTAAACCTATGGCTGCTTTATTGCTGAAAGAAAGCTGCACGGTAACTATTGCCCATTCTAAAACGGCAAATCTGCCGGATGTAGTGAAACTTGCTGATATCGTGGTCGCCGCCGTTGGCCGCCCTGAGATGGTCAAAGGTGAATGGCTAAAGCACGGAGCCGTGGTCATCGATGTGGGGATAAATCGGCTAAGCCTGCCAGATGGAAAGACAAAACTGGTGGGCGATGTCGATTATGAATCCTGCATTAGCGTGGCATCCGCCATCACACCAGTGCCCGGAGGCGTCGGCCCGATGACCATCGCCTGCCTGCTGGAAAATACGCTAAGAGCAGCAAATAGGTAGAAATATCAGTTAATTACCATATTTCATCATAACGTAATATTTCTATAATCAGTGTATGTTATGCTGATTCGGATATTTAATTCATGAGGATACTATGAAAAAAACACGTGTAGTAGATAAACTCCCAGAATCAGTTAATGCCGTTATCCGCGATTTTAATGATAAGGTACGTGCATTGGATGAAGCCAATGGCGCAGAAACACCAACGACAATCGACTGGACAGACCTGGCCCGCGCTGCAACCACTTATGCAAAAAGCGAAACGGCTGGTGCTCATGTAAGCCCTACTGCATTGCTGCAGGAAATGATGGCAGCTAAGCGTGCAATTCGCGAAGATCCGGCTAAGCCTGACTATATCACAGAAGGATTTCTGGATGATTTTGCTGCAGCTGTTGTTGATGCCGCACAAAGCAAAACAGCAGGAATTAATGCAAAGAAAGCCAGCGGCAACAGCGAAATGGTAAAGGGATAAAACTCAAAACTACTGAGTTTTCTTCTGCCCGCTTAACACTTTCCGGTACTCACGCACAAACGCATTATGCTGGTTAAGCGTTTCCGAGAAGTTATGGCCACCGGTACCGGTTGCGACAAAATATAACTCCTTGGTTTCTGGCGGGTTCAGCACGGCCTCAATAGATGCACGGCCGGGATTGGCGATCGGTGCCGGCGGCAGACCTTCATACATATAGGTGTTGTAACGCGAATCATATTTAAGGTCTGCGCTTGTAAGCGCACCTTTGAGTGGACCTTTATCTTTTTCCACGCCATATGCCACCGTCGGGTCAGATTGCAGTTTCATACCGCGATTCAAACGGTTGATGAACACCGCCGCCACACGCGGACGTTCGGATTTCACGCCGGTTTCTTTTTCCACGATGGAAGCCAACACAATTGCCTCTTCTACCGTGCGTATGGGAAGGTTGGTTTTGCGCTTGGGCCACAGTTCCGCAAGCAATGCCTGCATGGAAGCCTGCATGCGCTCCACGATCAACTGGCGGGAATCGCCATACGTATAATGATAGGTTTCTGGCAGCAGGAAGCCTTCCCTAAGTCCTTCCGGCACGCCACCTTCCAGCACAGGTTCTTCGGCAAGCAGCTCTTTGATTTCTGCAACAGTAAGACCTTCCGGAATGGTGATCTTGTGCACCACTACCTGGCCTTCAGCGATCATATCCATCACCAGTCGTGGGCTGATGCCTGCTGAAAATGCATATTCACCAGCTTTGAATTTACGGCCATCACCAGTTGCAGCAGCAATTGCTTTAAACAAGATGGGTTGGGTTATCACACCCTTTTCCGCCATATGGTCAACGATGGCCTGGAAGCCCATGCCTTTGCGGAAAATGATGTTCGTGGGTTCAGGCAATGGCCCTGCTGAATCATAGTAATATTTGGTGTAGATGCCGGTTGCAGCACCGAGAATCGCAAGAAAAATGAGTAGGCTGGAAAATTTCTTCACAGCCCTTGGCATCAGACGCGCTTGAACACTACTGATGCGTTGGTGCCACCGAATCCGAACGAGTTGGAAAGCGCAGCATCCACTTTGCGTTGTTTTGCGGTGTGCGGCACGAGGTCGATGTCGCACCCTTCGGATGGGTCATCGAGGTTGAGTGTAGGTGGCACTGTATTATGCACTATGGAAAGCACTGCAAACGCCGCTTCCACAGCACCTGCTGCCCCAAGCAAATGGCCGATGGCCGACTTGGTGGAAGACATGGAAATTGTATTCGCCGCATCACCGAACAGGCGTTTTACTGCACCAAGTTCTATCTCATCACCCAGTGGCGTAGATGTGCCGTGCGCATTCACATAATCAACATCAGATGGGTTGAGGTTTGCGCGTTTGAGTGCTGCCTGCATAGCGCGGAACCCGCCATCGCCGCCCGGAGCCGGAGCAGTGATGTGATACGCATCACCCGATAAACCATAACCCACGATCTCAGCATAAATCTTTGCACCGCGTTTTTTCGCATGCTCATATTCTTCCAGCACCAGAATACCAGCGCCCTCACCCATCACGAAACCATCGCGGCCTTTATCCCATGGGCGGGAGGCTTTTTCCGGCGTGTCATTGTAGGATGTGGAAAGTGCGCGCGCCGCAGCAAACCCTGCAAGGCCGATGCGGCAGATGGTTGCTTCGGCACCGCCTGCAACCATAATATCGGCATCGCCAAATTGAATAAGGCGTGAAGCATCACCAATGGCGTGCGCGCCGGTGGAGCATGCCGTCACCACCGAATGGTTGGGGCCTTTGAAGCCGTATTTAATCGAAACCTGTCCGGAGGCTAAGTTGATAAGGCAGGCCGGAATGAAGAACGGGCTCACGCGGCGCGGGCCTTTTTCCTTCATCATCAGCACGGTTTCTTCGATCGCGTTCAGGCCACCGATACCAGAGCCGATCATCACGCCCGTGCGGAGTTTTTCCTCATCGCTTAAATTAGTGATGCCTGCATCTTCTACCGCTTCCGTTGCCGCACCAAAAGCAAAATGGATAAAATCATCCATCTTCTTCTGCTCTTTCACCTCAATGTAATTATCGGCATTGAACTGGCCTGCTTCCAACCCACGCGGCACCTGCCCCGCGATACGCGCAGGAATATCAGACACATCAATACGGGTGATGGTGGATATGCCGGACTTTGAGGCGGTCAAATTATCCCACGTGGTTTTAACACCGCAACCCAGCGGTGTAACCAACCCCATACCTGTGATAACGACACGTCTCATAAGTGTGGCTCGGTGGCTTGGTGGCTCGGTGACTTGGTGGTTCTTACTGAGCCACCTGGTCACTCAGTCACCTAGTCACTATTAAGCTGCTTTAGCGTGGCTTTGGATGTAGTTCACTGCATCCTGAAGGGTCAGGATCTTTTCAGCAGCATCATCAGGGATTTCGATGTTAAATTCTTCTTCAAACGCCATAACCAGCTCTACGGTGTCGAGACTGTCTGCGCCCAGGTCATCGATAAAGCTTGCTTCTAAAACCGCTTTGGCTTCATCAACGCCGAGATGTTCAACAACAATCTTCTTCACGCGTTCTGCAATATCACTCATGGTGTTCATCCTTGATAGTTAATAATCTCAACGAGCGGCAGACAATAACCAACCTGCCTGAAACGTCAAGTGATTGATTGGGGTTAGCATAAGCGTTTGTGTTTGTGAAGGAAAATAGTGTGCGTGTGGGTGTGAGTGCGGGTGATTTATACTTTCTTCACCCACACCCGCACCAGCACTGCCACTAATTCATATACATTCCACCATTGATATGCAGCGTCTGACCAGTGATATAGGCCGCCTCATCACTCGCCAGATATAACGCACCGGCAGCGATTTCATTTGCTGACCCCATGCGGCCAAGCGGAATGTTATTGTTGATTTTAGATTTTTGATCTTCGGTCAGCACTTCAGTCATGCTGGTGGCGATGAAGCCTGGGGCAATGCAGTTCACGGTGATGCCGCGGCTTGCAATTTCCTGCGCAAAAGATTTCGCCATGCCGGTAAGGCCTGCTTTACTCGCGCAGTAATTCGCCTGCCCCGGGTTACCTGAGTGCCCCACCACGGAGGTGATGTAAATGATGCGGCCAAATCTCCGCTTCATCATGCCTTTTATGCAGGCGCGCGTGAGTTTGAAGCTCGCAGTGAGGTTTACATCGATCACCTGTTGCCACTCTTCGTCTTTCATGCGCATGCTCAGATTATCGCGCGTCACACCGGCGTTGCAGATTAAAATATCAAGCCCGCCAAGTTTTTCTTCCGCTTCCTTGATGAGGTTTTCAACCGTATCAAGTTTGGAGAGGTCACACGCAATCGGCACTGCACCGCTTATTTGGGAAACCAGTGCCTCAAGCTTTTCCACCTTGCTGCCGGAGACGGCAACGGTCGCACCCGCACCGTGCAATGCTTTTGCGATCTCGCCGCCAATGCCACCCGTGGCACCGGTCACCAATGCTTTTTTACCTGTAAGAGAGAACATAAAACCACCTATCTTGTCATCCTCGGGCAAGCGAAGCGCGATCCGGGGATCCATCTTAAAAAATACTGTGGATTTTATGAAGGAGATAGATGCCCGGGTCAAGCCCGAGCATGACACCCTAAAAGCAATTACACTTTCACAAATGCCTCAAGGTCAGCTGGCGTGCCAACATTCAAACTCACCATCTCCGGCGCATTACGCTTGTTGAGGCCGGAGAGCACCTTGCCAGCACCAATTTCAATGGTGCGGGTCACGCCCTGATTCCACAGATACTCGATCGATTCCCGCCAGCGCACCACGCCGGTCACCTGATCCACCAGAAGCTGGCGCAGCATATCCGGGTTGCTTTCAGCACTGGCCGTCACATTCGCCACCACCGGCACACAGGGTGCCAAGAATTTGGCAACGCTGAGTGCTTCTGCCATCGCACCCGATGCCGGTGCCATTAATGCACAATGAAATGGCGCACTTACATCAAGGAGTATGGCGCGTTTAATACCTTTAGCTTTGGCAATCTCCACCGCGCGTTCGATCGCCGCTTTGGCACCACTTATCACCACTTGGCCTGCTGCATTGTCATTCGCCACCGAGCACACATCACCCTGTGCTGCTTCTTTTGCGACTTCTTCGGCCTGCGCAAAATCTGCACCAATCAAAGCCGCCATCGCCCCCTGTCCTTTAGGCACGGCCTGCTGCATGGCCTTGCCGCGCAGGCGAAGGAGTCGCGCAGTATCGGTAAGGCTTAAGGCACCTGCCGCGCACAGTGCCGAATATTCACCCAGCGAATGACCAGCAACGAAGGCAGCCTGCGATTTCACATCGAACCCCTGCTCTTTTTGCAGCACGCGGAGCACTGCCATACTGGTTGCCATAATAGCTGGTTGGGCGTTTTCCGTAAGCGTCAGGGTTTCCTGCGGGCCTTCGAAGATAATGGCAGAAAGCCTCTCAGAGAGGGCACTGTCCACCTCATCAAACACCTCGCGGGCGGCTGTGAACTGTGCCGCTAAGTCCTTGCCCATACCGACAATTTGCGATCCCTGGCCGGGGAAAAGCAGTGCTGTTTTCATGTGTGTTCCTGTGTTAGCTGATTGATTGTTCATGATATTCCGTTTTAGAGCCGTTTTATTAGCGCAAAGCGGTGGTTTTAGCAACAATTCTGCTTGCTTTAGTGCGCAAAATGGCTATTAGTTATAGCCCTTTTTATCCACAGGCTCGGGCAAGTGGCTAAAATATAATTATATTTCAGGAGTTTATAGTAATGCCTTTATACGAAAGTACATTCATCACCCGTCAGGATCTGTCACGTCAGGACGTGTCTAAGATCGCTGATGCACTCGGTGCGATCATCGAGCAGGGCGGTGGCAAGATCGTAAAGAATGAATACTGGGGTCTTAAAACCCTCGCCTATAAAATCAACAAACATCGCAAAGGGCATTACAACATGCTCGCGATCGATTCGCCTCCAGCTGCGCTCCATGAAATGGAACGCAACATGCGCATCAATGAAGATATCGTGCGCACGCTGACCATCCGCGTAGATGCTATTGAAGAAGGCCCGTCTGTGCAGATGCAGCAGGCGCGTGGCCGTGATGAATATGCTTCCACTGACACTGATGCAGGCGAAACAACTAATGAGGCTGTGAACTAATATGAGAGAGAACACACAAAGAAATCAGGATGCAGGCGCAGGCCGTAAGGTATTTTTCCGCCGCAAGAAAACCTGCCCGCTCACCGGCGCAAACGCTCCGAAGATCGATTATAAGGATGTGAAGCTGCTTTCGCGTTTCGTTTCTGAACGTGGTAAGATCCTGCCTTCACGCATCACTTCCGTGTGCCACAAGAAACAGCGTGAGCTGACGGGCGCCATTAAACGTGCCCGCAACCTGGCACTGCTTCCTTTCGTTACGAAATAAGCAACGACATACTTCCTTATTTAAGGCCTCCGGTT
>CAZAQK010000002.1:0-53872 GCA_964487265.1 uncultured Rickettsiales bacterium
AGCATGATGTTTTCCTGCGCTGAAAATTCCGGCAGCAGATGATGGAACTGGTAAAGTGGTGCGTAAAGCAGCAGATGCCTGCTGTTGCGATTGCCGATCATGGCAATTTATTCGGGTCACTGGAATTTGCCATGGCGGCAGCCAAGGAAGGCGTGCAGCCAATCATGGGCTGCGTGCTGATGCTCGAGCCATACCTGAAAACCGATAGCAGGCAAATGAAGCCGCAAAAGCCGGATCAGTTGCTGGCTTATGCGCAAAATGAAACGGGCTGGCACAATCTGCTTAAGCTGGTTAGCAAGTCATATCTTGCCCCTGCGCCAGGTGGCCATGCACCACTCATTAGTTATGCAGATCTGGAAGCGCATTCCGAAGGTCTGATTATACTCTCAGGGGGTATATATGGGGGTATAGGTAAAGCATTGCTGGCGGGTAACAAGAAGATTGCAGAAGAGCTAACGCAGACATTATCCAGCTGGTTTGAGAAACGGTTTTATATTGAGCTTTCACGGCACGGGATGCATGAGGAAAATCAGACTGAGAAACCCTGTATTGATCTTGCATACCAATATAACATTCCGCTGGTCGCCACCAATGATGCCTATTTTGTCGAAGAAGAAATGTATGAAGCGCATGATGCATTTCTCTGCATTGCCGATGGCACATATGTAACAGAAGCTGACCGACGCAGGCTTACACCGGAGCATCGCCTGAAAACAGCCGAGGAAATGCAGGAGCTCTTTGCGGATATTCCGGAAGCCTTGCAGAGCACGGTGAATATAGCAAAACGCTGTTCTTTTATGGCAGCATATCGTTCGCCAATGCTTCCTAAATTTGCAAAGGATGGCTTAAGTGAGGATGATGAACTACGCAGACAGGCTGTAGAGGGGTTGCACTTACGCCTGCGCGAGCATGTTTTTACTGCTGCCATGAGCGATGCTGAAAAAGAGGAAATGGCAAAACCATATTGGGAACGGCTGGAATTCGAGTTGCAGACCATCATCAACATGAAATTTCCGGGTTACTTCCTGATCGTATCCGATTTCATTAAATGGAGTAAGCAGCACGATATTCCAGTTGGCCCGGGCCGTGGTTCGGGTGCGGGTTCGGTTGTGGCATGGGTGCTGATGATCACAGATTTAAACCCTCTCCGATATGGCCTGCTGTTTGAACGTTTCCTAAACCCCCAGAGGGTATCCATGCCGGATTTCGACGTGGATTTCTGTCAGGACCGCCGTGAAGAAGTTATTCGCTATGTGCAGCAGAAATACGGGAATGACCATGTGGCGCAGATCATCACGTTCGGTAAATTGCAGGCACGCGCTGTGCTGCGTGATGTGGGGCGAGTCCTGCAAATGCCTTACGGTCAGGTGGATCGCATCTGCAAGTTGGTGCCGAATAATCCAGCCAATCCTGTAACGCTCGCCGATGCAATTAAAATAGAGCCGATGCTCAAGGCCGCCATCAAGGAAGATGAATCGGTTGAAAAGCTGGTGGATATGAGCCTTAAACTTGAGGGCTTAAATCGCCATGCCTCTACTCACGCAGCTGGCGTGGTCATTGCTGACCGTCCACTGGAGCAGCTGGTGCCGATGTATCGTGACCCGAAATCGGATATGCCGGTGGTACAGTATTCCATGAAATATGCGGAAAGTGCAGGACTTGTGAAGTTCGACTTCCTTGGCCTCAAGACACTCACGGTGCTTTCGCGTACGGTGAAATTGCTGGGGCAGCGCGGCATACAGATCGATCTTTCTAAATTGCCGGAGGGAGATAAACCTGCCTACGCCATGCTTTCCAAAGGTGATACGGTTGGTGTGTTCCAGCTTGAAAGTGCTGGCATGCGCGACACGCTGAAGAAGCTGAAACCTGACTGTCTGGAAGATATCATCGCGCTGGTATCGCTCTATCGTCCGGGCCCGATGGATAACATCCCAACTTATATTGCCCGCAAACACGGTGATGAAAAACCGGAATATCTGCACCCCATGCTGGAGCAGGTGCTGAAGGAAACTTTCGGCGTTATTATTTACCAGGAGCAGGTGATGCAGATAGCCCAGCTCATGGCGGGCTACAGCCTTGGAGAGGCAGATCTGCTGCGCCGTGCAATGGGTAAAAAAATCCGTGAGGAGATGGAAGCGCAGCGCGGTATATTTGTTGAAAAATCTGTGGAGCGCGGCGTCAACAAAAAGCAGGCGGCCAGCATCTTTGACCTCATCGCCAAATTTGCGGAGTATGGTTTCAATAAATCGCACGCGGCGGCATATGCCGTGATCGCCTACCAAACAGCTTATCTGAAAGCAAATTATCCGGTGGAATTCATCGCGGCATCGATGACCTATGATATGCACAACACCGATAAGCTTGGCATTTTCCGTGAGGATGCCGTGCATATGGGCGTTGCGCTGCGTGTGCCGGATATCAACCAATCGGAAGTGCTTTTTTCTGTGGAAGAGGGAACCGTGCGCTACGCTCTGGCGGCTATCCGCAACGTGGGTGCGCAGGCAATGGAAGGGGTGGTTGCCGAGCGCAAAGCAAATGGTGCCTTCAAGGATGTGTTTGATTTTGTATCGCGCATTCCGGCGGAGGCACTGAATAAACGCGCGCTGGAGTATCTTATCAAGGCGGGGGCATTTGATGCGCTGCACGAAAACCGCAGGGAGCTGTTTGATAATCTTGAGCTTATCATGGCGTATGGCGTGGCCTCGCACCGTGACCGCGAAAGCCAGCAGGTGAGCCTGTTTGCCGGTGCAGCAAGCAATGTAATTTCCAAGCCATCATTGCAGCCGGTGCAGGACTGGACAACACTGGAGCGGCTTGAGCATGAGTTTTCCGCCATAGGTTTTTATCTCTCGGCACACCCACTGGCGGGGTATAAACTGCAGCTTGACCAGTTGCGCGTTATGAGTTCTTCAGCACTTGCTGAAAAGCTGGGTGCACAATATGCTCCAGTACGGATCGCAGGTATTGTAACCGGCAAAAAATTCAAAGTGTCGGACAAAGGGCGATTTGCTTTTTTACAACTCTCGGATATGGGGGGCGTGTTTGAGGTGTCCCTGTTCAATGAAACGCTCATTAACCAGAACCGTGACCTGCTGGAAAACGGCAAGATTCTCCTTATTAATGCCGACGGTAAAGCGGATGAAGGCGGAGTGCGGCTGATCGCAACCCAAATGGCCCTGCTGGAAGATGCCTGGGCAAAGCGGCCCAAAACGGCAAGGGGTGCTACAACACTGCATATTATTGTAAACCAGCCCGCAGTACTCACGCCTATTCGTGAACTACTGGGGGATCCCAGGCAAGGTGGTGCCAGTGTAACCCTGTCTGCTCAGGTGGATAACCAAACAGCTGAGATTAAACTGCCTGAAAAGTATGAGATATCACCGGCACTTCTTGATAAAATCCGTGTGCTTAAAGGCGTGCTTTCTGCCGAAGAAATAGCTGCTTAGGTCCTTGCCTTTAACCCTTTATTTGTATTTAACTGATACTAGTTTGCTTAAGGTGTTCAACTCAGGAAGCCATACCCCGTCATGCTGCCGCTTATTGGCTTAGTTATTGTATTCGTAATGATTTTCGGCACGTATATTCATGCGGGCGGGAAAATCGAAATTATTCTTGTAGCACTTCCGCACGAGCTTCCGATGATTCTGGGAGCGGCTGTCGGCGCGTATATGGTCGGTAATAAAGGCGTGGTTGCTAAAAAAACATTTAAGGAGATTATCAAGGTCTTCAAGGGATCAAAATGGAAAAAACAGGATTACAGGGATGTGCTGTGCCTGCTGTTCCAGCTTTGCAAACTGATGAAAGCCAAAGGCCTGATAGCGGTGGAATCGCATATTGAAAAGCCAGCTGAGAGCAACATATTTTCACAGTATCCTAAAATCCTTAGCGACCACTTTGCGGTGGATCTCATCTGCGATACGCTGCGCACGCTGACGATGGGGATGGAAGACCCGCACCAGATCGAAGATACTATTGAGAAGCAGATAGAAAAACACCATCACGAAGCGGCGGGCCCAGGTCATGCCCTGCAGGGTATGGCGGATGCGCTGCCTGCCATTGGTATCGTGGCAGCAGTACTGGGCGTAATCAAAACCATGGCGAGCATCAACGAGCCGCCGGAAATTCTTGGTAAAATGATCGGTGGTGCGCTGGTGGGTACATTCCTTGGAGTATTCCTGGCGTATTGCCTTGTTGGGCCGTTTGCCGCAAAAAATCAGGCCCTTCATAATGAAGAGCAGCAGTTTTATTTCATTATCCGCGATGTATTGGTCGCTCATATCAAAGGAATGGCTCCGCAGATATCCATGGAAATGGGGCGTGTAAACGTACCTGGCTACTACCAGCCAACCTTTGCTGAGATGGAAGAAGCCACCAGTAATCTCAAGGCTGAAGCATAATTTCCTATTTCCTTAGCTATAGTTTTCTTTGCACCTTCATAAAAGGTGTATGACCGGTCATACGGTTGCTTCCTACTCACGAGTTAGGCGCGGAAGCGGCACCCGCACACTTTGGCTGTGCGAAACATGCCAAGCAGTATTCATAAAAGCCGGCGATATACAGGATGAGGCCCCTGGCTGTCCTTTGCTGCATTAGCTCGCCGTACAGTCAATCGATTGGAGAATCAGGATCACACACGTGCGGATGTCACGGAAGGGGGAAATTTTAATTTGTCATCCTGAGCGGGCGAATGCGAGTCGAAGGATCTTAAAGATTCTTCGACTTCGGCCTTGCGGCCTTCGTTCAGAATGACAATGGTTTAGGGAGAAAGCTGAAACTATGAACCAACTCTCAGATGCGAGGAAGTTGGAAACAATGATATATCAGGCAATACTTCGCATTGCCTTTATCCTCAACATTTAAAAATTATGGGTGCTGAAGATGGTGCGCGTATAAGGGTCCACCGCCAACACGCCTGACGTGTTATAGGCCTGTGTAACGGCATCGTATTCCTTACCGGCAACGGGGGCACATGCTTGCAGCGATACCAGGGCAACACACGCAAGCAGGGCTTTAGTGATGGTGCGAGTAGTAACGGTCATAAGGCATACCTTCCAGAGTTTTTCTGCTATTATACCCATGCGGGGTATATAAGTTTTTACATGGGTTTTAATAACACCGCCCTGATAACGTGTGAAACAGATGTATCAAATTGCTATTTTGATAAGAGAGCCATGCAATTTTTGCATGAAGCTTGAGCTGGACAAGGGCATAATATGTATGTAATAGTTAAATTCTGGCCCTGAGCCTATATACCATATAGGGGTATATTACAGATTTAGCAGGCTTTCTGGCCTAATGCCCAGTGTGTTCAGGATGCCACGTGCTTTATCAAATGTTTCCTGCATTTCGCCTTCCGGCGTCGAATCGGCCACGATGCCGCCGCCGACCTGAAATTCAAAACGCCGGCCATCGGTGATGATGGTGCGTATCACTACCGAGAATTCACAACTGCCTTCGCCACCAAAAAAGCCGATGGCACCGGAATAAACGCCGCGTGCCATGCCTTCCAGCGTGGTGCAATATTCCATAGCACGGATCTTGGGTGCGCCGGTCATGGAGCCGGGGGGGAAGCATGCCTGCACGGTTTCAAGGGCTGTATGGCCAGATCGTATCTGGCCGGAAACCGTGCTGGCCATATGGTGCACATTGCTTAGCGAAGTGATGGCAAACATATCGCGCACTTCGATGCTGCCGGGCTGACAGGTGCGCGACAGGTCATTGCGCATCAGGTCGGTTATCATCAGGTTTTCTGCCTTATCCTTGTCGCTTTTCGCAAGGGACTGGTAAGATGCTTTATCGGCAGCGGTGTCGTCGCTGCGTGGTGATGTGCCTTTGATGGGGCGTGCTTCTGCCCTGCCATCCGCAATCCTCAGGAATAGTTCAGGGCTGGAGGAGCAGATCGCAACATTACCCAGCCGGATATAGGCACTGTATGGGGCAGGGCTTGCCGCGCAAAGTGCCTGGAATAGTGACAGGCTTTCGGCAGGTGCTGTAAATTCGCCGTGGAATTTGCGCGTGAGGTTTGCCTGATATAGATCACCGTCGTGAATGCTGGCAATGATGCGGCGAACTTTTTCCTGATATTCATCATTGCTCATGTTCGATGCGAAATGCTGCACGGCAGGCAGGCTTTCTGATACGACGGATGCGTGGAATTGCATGGGCTCACCTGATTCAGACCAGCCTTCCACCGTGTGCTGCTCATGATCAAAGCGCAGTATGGTGCCAAAGCGCATCATGGTCATATCCGGCAGGTTGATGATGCTGGGTGAGGCATCTGCCGAGAGGGTTTCCATGCCATGCCTGAGCCCATAGCCCAGATAACCGAACCATGCATTTTCATACCACGGCAGATCCTGCGTCAGCTTTGCGGCCAGTGCGGCAAGATCATTACCCTGCACCATTTCCTTCAGGCCGTAAGCCAGGTAGCTGAAACGGCCGGAATAGGATGTCTGCATGCCGGAGTGCAGCAGGACGCAATGCGTATCTTTTACAGATGCGGCGGCCTGCAGGGGGGCTATCCACGGTATCGGTTGTAATGGCTTCATGAGGGCGTATAGTAGACTGTATGAATATAAGAATCCATATGCTACGCGCGCGGCTGCTTTATCAGCGTGCCATGGCCCGAATCAGGCGGCGCAAGTTCAAGCCGGTGAGCACGCTGGATGCCGATGTGCTGAGACAGGCAGTAGAGGAAGCGCGGATGCTGAGAAGCCGTTACGCGGTGGATGTGCAGCCGTTGGCGCAGGGCGAAAAACCTGACGTGCCTAAACGCGTTGAGGATTAGCAGTTATTATTTAACCTGCCAGCCAGCCGGCGGCAGGCTGTTTGCCGGTGCATCCAGTACCTGGCCAATGCGGTCATTGTAAATGGTCATGATATCAGCGATCGGCCGGCCGCTGATGAGAATATTTCCATCTGGCTTAGTGGAAATAGTATAGAGATAATGGCCTTTCTTCTTGTCTTCCGGCGTGCTGCTGGAAATGGCATCGAAGAATCCTTTGACCCCTTCAATCAGCGCAGGGCTGATGAATACCGGCGGAGCTTCAGCCGAGAATGACTGGATAACACCGACCACACGGCCTGCGTAACCTAACAAATCGCCTATCAGCTGCATGCAGTTCGTGCAGGTGAGTGTCGCATCGGTTTTCGGGATCAGGCTTTCAGCGGTTGCAGCTACTGTGCCATAGCCGGTGATGCCGTACGGTGTCATGCTGATCGTGATGTTCTTCAGGTTGTAATTGCCGGATGTGAAGCCCGGTGCACCTGCATAGGTGGCATCCAGCGCAATAATTTGCGTGCCCAGCGGTGATAGCTGGGGAATGGCTGGTTCAACGACACGAAACACATCATCCGGCGAGCGCGTCTGCAGGATTGCGCTGAGTTGCGGGAATTCAGGGGTTTTGCTGGTTGCCGCGCTGTGAATAAAATTGCGCACGGCTTCCTTCACCAGCATGTCATACGCTTCGGTGTAGGATGATTCAAAACGTGTATTGACCAAAGCGGTGCGGTTATTATCCGATACATTGTTGGCCAGGTGGAAGGTTCCTTTGGAGCTATAGACATCATTACTCAGGTTGAATTCAGTGAGGTTGATATCCATGTTCTGGAGCTCGGTTTTTGTCATGTCCGTAGAGCCGCTGTAGGACAGGTCAAACGCGAGATTCTGCTTGCCGTATACGGAAAACAGGGCGGGGAATGAATTTGTGGGCGCAAGGGCTGTGATGTAAGATGCCAGTACCTTATCGCCTTCCGAGGTTACTTCCATGTCAGCCATTTTGACATGCAGGCGAATGTTTGCCTGCGCGCCAGATGCCTGATTCTTGAAATAGAACCTGGCAGGGCCGTTGGTGAGGAGTGATGCGCTATCGGACTGGCGTACATATTGGCTGGCAGGCAGGTTGCAATCCACTTCGCGGATCTCTGCAATTGAGTCAGCAGCGTCGCCAGCAGTGAAATCATAGCTCCAGAAATTGCTGAACAGGGTGCTGCGGGCAAGGCTAAGCGAGCATTGGTTTTCGCCAGACATGCGGCTTATGACCATATCCATCGGCTTACCGGCAACATTATTGGAGATTACCCACTCACCAGCGGTAGTGAATACATAATGATCAGACAGTGCGTTCACCGAAACCGATATGGTGCCGGTCAGTTTGGCATCCATGTTCCATTCCGGCATAGGCTGCATAGGAGGTGTACCGGGTGTTTGTTCGCCCTGCAAAGCCGTATCCATACGGCCGGAAAAGCGCGGATTGGTGAAGGTGACGATCATATGGGTCGGAAAGCCTGAAACCTCGATGCCATCATGCGTCATCTGCATCGGTTCTTTGGAGATCTGGGCAATGTGCTGCTCGATGCTGCTTTTCACATGGGCGGATTGCACGAACCAGCCAACGCTGAGCACCGCCGTTATGACGACAAGGAAACTAATGATTCCAACCAATAACGCCTTACGCATGGATACCTCTTGATCTTGCTCGGGCGAGCATAGGAGTTTGGGAAGTGTTACTCAAGCATTTTACCAGTGCGATCTATGTGCTGCCACGTGAAGCTGCATATCATCATGAATATGCTGGTTCAGCATCCGCGCCATATCCGCGCTGTTCCATGTGTTCTGCAATGGTTGCAGAGAGCTTACATCCAGTGCCAGCCATGCGCTGTTGGTGATGCAGACGGCGTCGGCACCAGCGAGGGCATCCATGTCGGCGTGGGTTTCATGGATGGTGTGCGGATAGAGCGAAAGAATGGCGGCGCGCATGGAGCCATCCAGCACGCCAGCATCAAGCGCGGGGGTATATAGCGTGTTGCCCTTCATCCAGAAAATATTGGATGAGCTGCATTCTGCGATGATGCCGCTGGTATTCAGCTGCAGTGCTTCAAAGCAGCCATGTTCGCGGGCTTCCATGCGGGCGAGGGTGGAATTCATGCCCTGTGCAAGCTTGGCGGAAACCGGCAGGCAGGCGGCAGGTATGCGGCGGTAGCTGGAAAGGAAAAGACTTATTGGTTCCGCAGGTGCTGGTGTGAGCGGCAGGGTTTCTATCAGGCAGGTTGGGGTGCCATCCGCCGGCAGGTAGCCACTACCGGAACTGCCACGGGTTATCTGTATACGCAGGAGGCCTTCGCTGCATTGGTTGCGTTTTAGGAGATTTGCGCATTCTGCTTGCAGGCCATTTACATCAAAGGGGATGTGAGTGGCTTTAAGCCCCGCTATGAGCCGCTCCATGTGCCATTCAAAACGGTAAGGTACGCCTTGATGCACGCGGATGGTTTCGAACACGCCGTCACCAAAGCGGAAGCCGCGGTCAGTGACGGGTATAAGGGCTTCGTGCGAGGGAATCAGCGTATGGTTCAAATAGGCATATTGCATAGGTTTGCGCTTGTTTTACGGGCTATAGAGGCTAGATTACAGGCTTTAATGAAGGGCACAACCGGTTTATGCCAAAAATTATCCTGGGGCTTGGCAGCAATGTGGGGGATCGCGCGGCGAACCTGCAGGCGGCCATCAGTGGCATAAAAGAATTTACGGATGAATTGCGCGCTTCAACTGTGCTGGAATCCAAAGCCTTGCTGCCAGAAGATGCGCCGAAGGAATGGGATGTGGCGTTTTTGAATATGGCGGTGATGGGGGAGTGCAAACTTGCCCCGGCAGAGTTGCTTGCGCATATTAAGCAGCTTGAGGAAAAGATTGGCCGGGTAAAGCATGGCCACTGGTCGCCACGTGAGATCGATATTGATATTCTGGCATATGGCGAAGAAATGCATATGCTCGATAACCTGCAAATACCACATGCGCATCTGATGGAACGTGACTTTGCCTTGCTGCCATTTGTGGAATTGTGGCCGGATTGGAAAAACCCGGCTGAAGGTGAATATCAGGGTTGGCTAGTGCGTGATATCGCGGCGGATAAAGCCTATGGCCTTGATGGCGGGTTAAAGAAATCAGGGATTACACTGTATGGCTAGAACAAAACTGGTAGCAATTATAAATATAACACCCGATTCCTTTTCCGATGGTGGCGAGCATTTTACACCGGAGAAAGCCGTTGCCGCGATCCAGCAGGCATTTTCCGATGGTGCAGATGTGGTGGATATTGGCGCGGAATCTACCCGTCCGGGCGCAACGCCGCTTACACATACAGAAGAATGGGCGCGGCTTGAGCCTGTGCTTAAGCAACTAAATATATACCCTAAGGGGGGTATAATCAGTGTAGATACGCGGCATGCTGAAACTGCAAGGAAAGCCTTGGCACTTGGCGTGCATTTGATAAATGATGTATCGGGCTTCCAGAATGCTGATATGATTAATGCTGTAAAAAGCAGTCATTCCAAACTGGTGATGATGCATTCGCTTAGCGTGCCTGCTGATAAAAATATTGTGATGCCGGAAGGCGTGGATGTGGTGCACGAGCTTATCAGTTGGGCAAAAGCACGCATTGCAGCTCTGGAAAATGTAGGTATTGCAAAAAATAGATTGATATTTGATCCCGGCATTGGCTTTGGCAAAAAACCAGAACAATCGCAGGATATTTTGCAGCGCGTGGAAGAATTTTCAGTGCTTAATGTGCCGCTATTCATTGGCCACTCGCGCAAATCTTTCCTGATGCTGGAGGCACAAACTAATGCTGAGAAAGACGCAGCAACACTTGCCATTTCCCGTGCGCTTGCGGCAAAAGGCATCGATTATATCCGTGTGCATAATGTGAAATTGCACAGGCAGATGCTGGAGGGGCTGGCACATGTCGCGTGATCCTATTGAACAATTCCTGAACAGTCTGCATCACCCGATGCTGGCATCGATCGACCTGAAGCTGGATAGGATGCTTCGACTGCTTGCCATGCTTGGTAACCCGCAGAAGCGTATGCCGCCAGTTATCCATGTGGCGGGCACGAATGGCAAGGGTTCTCTGCTTGCCAATCTGCAATCTATTTTGCAGGTGGGGGGGTATAGAGTGCATAAATATACATCACCACATCTGGTGCATTTCCGTGAGCGTATCGTGCTTGGTGGACGGGATATTGAAGAAGCGCATATATTGAATATTGTGAAGCATGTGTCTTTGCAGCTGCAATCGCAGCCAGCTACATTTTTTGAAGCAACCACAGCCATTGCTTTTCTGGCATTTGCTGAAAAACCTGCTGATGTGCTGCTGCTTGAAACCGGTATGGGCGGCAGGCTGGACGCTACGAATGTGATAGAGAAGCCTATCCTCACTGCAATTACGCCTATCGCCATGGATCATACAGAGTATCTGGGCAAAACGATTGCAGCGATTGCTGGTGAGAAAGCAGGTATTCTCAAGCGTGATGTGCCATGCGTGATCGGCAGGCAGGAAACTGAAGCAGCAGAGGTGCTGGCAGAAAAAGCTGCGTTGCTTGATGCACCACTTTATCGCTATGGCCGTGAATGGCAGCGTACCCATGGGGAGTATAAATCAGCCAAGCGGCAGATGCATTTCGTGCCGTCACTTGCTGGAAACTATCAGTATGATAACAGTGCCACTGCCATTGCCTGCCTGGATATGCTGCCACAATTCAAGGTAACGGATGCGCAGATTGCAGAAGGTATTGCGAGCGTAAACTGGCCTGCGCGGTTGCAACATATTACTTCAGGAACGCTGTCGGCACTGGCTGCTGGCCATGAGCTGTGGCTGGATGGCGGGCACAATCCACAGGGCGGGCAGGTGCTGGCTGAATGGATGGCGCAGCAGAAACGCCATATCCATGTGATCTGCGGGATGATGAAAGGCAAAGACGCCAAGGCTTATCTGGCACATATTGCACCTTACGTTCAATCTTTCTATGCCGTTGCAATTCCCAATGAAAGCGGCAGCCACAGCCCGGCTTCGCTAGCCTCAGAAGCCAAAGCTCTCTCTATGGATGCACATGAGGCAGGCAGTGTGGAAAAAGCATTGCAAACCATTGCAAGCCATGCAAAAAATCCATCCATAATCTGTATTTGCGGCTCTTTATATCTGGCAGGGCATGTGCTCAGCATCAATTCCAGTAAGAAAGCTGCGTAACCCAAGGAATATATATGCCACAGAATATTATCAATAATGCATGGGAAACCCGCCAGCAGATCGATTCAAATACACAAGGTGAAGTGCGAAATGCCGTGGCGGATGTTCTTGCGCGCCTCGATGCCGGTCATCTGCGCGTGGCTGAAAAACAGGGTAGTGAGTGGGTGGTGCATCAATGGATCAAAAAAGCGGTGCTGCTTTCTTTCCGGCTGAATCCCATGGAATTATATGCGCACGGGGCATATCCCGCGCGGGATTTCGACCATATGGAAAAGCACAGCTTCTGGTATGACAAGGTGCCTTCTAAATTCATCGGCTGGGACGAAAAGCGTTTTAAGGAATCAGGTTTCCGCGCTGTGCCGGGCGCTATTGTGCGGCATTCTGCCTACATCGCGAGGGATGTGGTGCTGATGCCGAGTTTCGTGAATGTTGGCGCATATGTGGGCGAGGGGACGATGGTGGATACATGGGTGACCATTGGTTCATGCGCACAGATCGGTAAACACTGCCATATTTCCGGCGGTGTGGGTATCGGTGGCGTATTGGAGCCGCTGCAGGCAAATCCTGTTATTATCGAAGATAATTGCTTTATTGGTGCGCGCAGCGAAGTGGCAGAAGGTGTTGTCGTCGAGGAAGGTTCGGTGCTTTCCATGGGCGTATTCCTTGGTGCTTCTACCAAAATTGTTAACCGTGAGACAGGTGAAGTGATGTATGGCCGTGTGCCTGCCTATTCCGTTGTTGTGCCGGGCAGCCTGCCGGGGAAAACACCGGATGCGCCATCGCTTTATTGCGCCGTGATCGTGAAACGCGTGGATGAAAAGACACGCTCAAAAACCGGCATCAACGAATTGCTGCGCGGTTTCTAATAATCTACTTTTAGCAGATATAATCCATCTGGTGGTGCGGTAGGGCCTGCGGCTGCGCGATTCTTTGCTTCAAGTGCTTTTTTTACATCTTCCGGCGACCAGCGGCCTTTGCCTGCCATCGCCAGCGTGCCAACCATGATACGCACCTGATGATGAAGGAATGAGCGCGCATTGGTTTGCACGATCACATCGTCGCCTTGCCTGCTGATATCCAGCCTGTCGAGCGTTTTTTCTGCGGATTTTGCCTGACAGGCTGTATCGCGGAAGCTGGTGAAATCATGGCTGCCGAGCAGATAACTGGCAGCTTTCTGCATTTTTTCAATATCCAGCTCTTCAAAAACCTGCCATGCACGGCCAAGCTCAAGCCCAAGACGTGCGCGGCGGTTGATGATGCGGTAGATGTAATGCCGGCGGGTGGCAGAAAAGCGTGCATGAAATGCCTCTGTTACGAGTTCCGCATTCGTTATTGCGATACGATCTGGAGGTATCGAAGCATCATTATCTGAGGGATTGAACAGGTAAAAATTGATCCCCTGCATGACACTGTAGGCATCATATTCCTTGGGCAGGTCTACATGTCCGACTTGCGCAATGGCATGCACGCCAGCATCGGTTCGGCCTGCGCCGACAATTTCGGCATCTACCCCACAGAATTTTTTTACGGCCTCACCGAGTGTTTGCTGTACGGTTGGCCTGTCTGGCTGTTTTTGCCAGCCGGCATAGCGCGTGCCATCATATTCTATGGTGAGTTTATAGCGCGGCATATTATTCAATACCGATATCGTTACCGAGTATGAACTCATCCATACCCATCCTCTTTTTGCCAGGTTGCTGTACAAGAGTTGGCTTGAGGTAATTATCGCCCTTGCAGGCTACAATTATAGAGTTTTTCTTATCTCTGATTTTTACGCTCGGAATGCGTTTTTTACCGTCTGGATTCTGGACAATGTCTGCCTCAAAAATTTTAAGCGGTTTTCCACCCCAATCCATGATTGCGCCGTGGGTAGGCGATAATCCGCGTATAAGATTGCGTATTTCCTCTGCCGATTTGCTCCAATCGATATGGCATTCTTCCTTGGTGATTTTTTTTGCGTAGGTCACGCCTTGTGTGTCTTGCGTCTTACGTATTGCCGTGCCTGACTGAAGCTGTTTCAGCGTTTCAAGTATCAGCGAGCCTGCATCGGCGGCCAGCATATCATGCAGCGCGCCTGCGTTGAAAGATTCCGGCACATCATAATCTTTTTGCAGGAGCACATCACCCGTATCCAATCCTTCATCCATTTGCATGATGCAGATGGCAGTTTCAGTATCACCGGCCATGATGGTGCGCTGAATGGGAGCAGCACCACGCCAGCGTGGCAGTTTGCTTGGGTGCACATTGATACAACCCATTGGGTATGCAGTGAGAATGGGTTTTGGCAACAGCAGGCCATACGCTACCACCACCGCAATATCCGCCTTATGCGACACGAACTCTGCCTGTGCTTCCGGTGTTTTTAACGAAACAGGTGTGAAGACCGGCAAATTATTTTCAGCGGCATATTGATGTACCGGTGAGGGGGTATCTTTCTGGCCACGGCCTGCAGGGCGTGGAGGTTGTGTATATACCGCAACAATATCATGGCCGGAGCTATGCAATGCCTTCAGAGTCGGCAGCGCAAAAGCAGGTGTGCCCATGAAGACGATACGCATTGTGACTACCTTGTCACTCCCGCGGAAGCGGGAGTCTTAATTAAGTAAGATTCCTGCTTTCGCAGGAATGACAAAAAAAACTGGATTCCGACGTCCGTCATCTGCCGTCCGTCTACCATCAATGATCATGGTTGCAGTTTGGGCCATGCACATGGCCATGATCATGGTCGAAATAACCCATCTTTTTCATCTTGGTGAGCTTTTTGTTGATCATGTCGCGCTTGAGGCGGGAGATATGGTCAACGAATACGATGCCATTCAGATGGTCGATCTCATGCTGGATGCAGGTGGCAAGCAGGCCATCATAGGTTTGTTCCTGCTGTTTACCCTGAAGGTCAAGGAAACGTACGCGCACACCGGCAGGGCGTACTACATCGGCGAACTGGTCGGGGAATGAAAGACAGCCTTCCTTATAGGTTTTTTCTTCCGGCGCGTTCTCGATGATCTCGGGATTGATGAGCACATGCTGCTCGCCCGGGCCTTCTTCTTCCCTCCATGTGACATCGGCCACCAGCACGCGTTTATGCACGCCCACCTGCACGGCCGCAAGGCCAATGCCACGCTCGTGATACATGGTATCAAGCAGATCAGCCGCAAGTTTACGGATAGAATCATCCACCGCCTCAACCGGTTTGGATACGATATGCAGCCGCTCATCCGGCGCGATCACTAAAGGTAGTATGGCCATTGTTTACTGTCCTCTTGCTGCTCCAGTTGAGTGTCTGCCCATATAGGCAGTATAACCCGATTGCTCCTGATACATGCCACTAATTTTTTCTGCAATGGTTTCTGCTTCGACACGATCGATGCCCGATCTTGTCAGTGCCTGCCTGATGGTTTTTGATTTTGCAAAAAACAGGCCACCTACGCCAGATTTCAAACCTTCTTTGGCAGTAGGGAAGCTGGCTGCTAACCTCTCCATACCTGCTATTGCTTCGTCAAATTGTTGTTGTTCATCGGCACTTGTTATACGCGCCCGGGCCTCATTGATATATTGTTGGTTTATACATGAAGTGTTCATATGTTGCCTCTTGATGTGTATTTATAAATAATTATTAACACATATCCTTCAGGCGGCCAATGCTTTCTTCCTTACCCAATATTTCCATAACTTCGAATACGCCAGGCGATACCAAACGACCGGTGAGAGCAGCCCGTAGCGGTTGGGCGACGTCCCCTAATTTCTTACCAATTTCAGCAGCGTAAGCCTTGCAGAGTTCCATGGTGGCGGTGTGGCTGAAATCTGCTTGTGCTTCCAGTTTGGGCAGCAGGGCGCGCAGCAGGTCACGCCCGCCTTTATCCATCAGGTCTTTGGCTTTATCATCGAGGGTGAGCGGACGGGTGTTGATATAAACAGCACTATTTTCTGCAAGCTCCACCAGTGTTTTGGCGCGAGCTTTCAAGCCTGCCATGCCTTTCAAGAGTCGTTGACGCGCCTCGGTAGACGGAGAACGGATGACAGATGACGAAGTATTTCCGTACTCCGTACCCCGTACTCCGTTTAATACCAGCTCAGTGAGCCGCGCATCATCGGCCTCGCGCATATAGTGGCCGTTTAAGTTCTCCAGCTTGGCAAAATCAAAACGTGATGGGGATTTGCCCACGGTTTCCAATCCGAACCATTCAATGGCCTGCTGGGTGGAAATAATTTCATCATCCCCATGCGACCAGCCGAGGCGGAGCAAATAATTGCGCATCGCTTCCGGCAGGTAACCCATTTTTTCGTATTCCTGCACGCCAAGCGCACCATGCCGCTTGGAAAGTTTTGCGCCGTCCGGCCCGTGGATGAGCGGGATATGCGCGAAGCTGGGTGCTTCCCAGCTCATTGCGTTATAGATCATCAGTTGGCGGAATGTGTTGGTAAAGTGGTCATCACCGCGGATCACCTGTGTGATGCCCATGTCGTGGTCATCGACCACCACGGCGAGCATATAGGTGGGTGTGCCGTCGGAGCGCAGGAGGATGAGGTCATCGAGCTCGCTGTGTTGAACGGTGACGGAGCCTTGCACTTTATCATGCACGGTAGTTTCGCCCGTAAGTGGTGCTTTCAGGCGGATGGAAGGTTTAACGCCAGCAGGCGGAGTGCCGCCATCGCGCCAAGGGCTTCTGAATTTTGCATTGGGATTTTCTTTGCGGAAAATTTCCAATTCTTCCTGTGTGGTATAACAATGAAAGGCTTTGCCTGCGGCCACGAGTTCTTTGGCAACTTCTGCGTGGCGACCAGAGCGGGCGAACTGGAATACCGGTTCATCATCCCAATCCAAACCTAACCATTTCATGCCTTGCAGGATGGCGTCGATGGCGTCCTGCGTTGAACGGGCGCGGTCAGTGTCTTCTATGCGCAGATAAAATTTGCCGCCGTGATGGCGCGCATAAAGCCAGTTGAATAATGCCGTGCGCGCACCACCAATATGCAGGTAGCCGGTGGGTGATGGGGCAAAGCGGGTGATGACGGTCATAAGTTAAGGAATAGAGAATCAAGAATTGGGAATCGGGAACTAGGAATTAACAAAAATACTATGTATTAGCTATCATTTTGTTAGAGTTAGTGGATGCAATTCTTTCGTTCTCGATTCTTGATTCTCGATTCCTTCCTAGCCGAGCGTGACCGTTTCCCGCTGTGGATGCCGGTTTTGCTGGCACTTGGCATTGGCATCTATTTCGGGCTGGAGACCGAGCCTCCCCAGCGGATGCTGTATGGGCTTGCGGCAGGCATGGGTGGCCTGCTGCTCATTTTGCGCCGCCGTTTCTGGCCGAGGCTCATTTTTATCTGCCTGTTTCTGGTGTGTATGGGGATGATGGTGGCCAGCGTGCGCACGCAGATGGTGGCGGCTCCGTATTTATATAAAACCATCTATTTTAAGGAAGTGACCGGCCGCATTGATGATATTGAGATGCGTGAGGATGACCAGAAAATTACCCTGAAAAATGTATCCATCGAAGGCATCAGGCCGGAAACGACCCCGAAGCGGGTGAGCATTGCGCTGCGCAAGCCCGCGCCGGAACTGCGGGTGGGCGATACGGTGAAAGCCAAAGCCATGCTGTTTCCGCCACCACAACCCGCCATGCCGGGCGCGTATGATTTCGCGCGGGGCTTTTATTATGAACAGCTGGGCGCGGTGGGGTACACACCGCATGCAGTGACGGTGACCGAACCAGTTGAGGTGAATAGCTGGCTGGAGAAGCTGAATGCCACGCGGCTTGAGGTGGCTTCGCGCATACGTGCGGCCATGAGCGCAGAAAACGGCGCGGTGGCCTCCGCCCTGATGGTGGGAGAAATGGCCGGTGTGCCCGAGGAACTGCGCGATTCCATGCGTGATTCCGGCCTGTACCATGTGCTTTCGATCTCAGGTTTGCATATGTCACTGGCCGTGGGTGTGTTGTATGTAACACTGCGTTTTTTATTCTCATTATATATGCCGTTGGCTATCCGGCTGCCCACCAAGAAAATTGCGGCGGCGTGCGGGCTGCTTGGGGCGTTCTGCTATTTGCTGCTGGCAGGGTATCCTGTGCCTGCAATTCGTTCATTCATCATGGTGGCGTGCGTGATGGTGGCGGTGCTGGTGGACAGGCGCGGCATCAGCCTGTATTCGCTGGCGTGGGCGGCGATGCTGATTTTGCTGTTCCAGCCTGAGGCACTAGTTGGTTCAAGCTTCCAGCTTTCTTTTGCAGCGACCATGGCGATCGTGGTGCTCTATGAGCGGTATGGAAATTTGCTCTACCAGCCGGAGAGTAGCTGGCTTCGGAAATTGAAAGTATATTTTATCGGGTTGATGCTGACATCATTAGTGGCGGCACTGGCCACCACACCGCTGGTGATTTACCAGTTCAACCGCGTGACGCTGTGGGGTGTGGGCGCGAATATGCTGATGATGCCGCTGGCATCGCTGTGGATCATGCCTTCGGCGGTGGTGTCATTCCTTGCCATGCCGCTTGGGCTGGAACACTGGCCGCTGCAATTCATGGAGCAGGGCATTGCTATCATGATCTCCATCAGCCGTTGGTTTTCGGCGTTGCCCTATGCGGCGTTCAACCTGCCGCCGCTCACTACTTCAGGATTTTTGCTGGTGGTGTTTGGCGGGCTGTGGTTCTGCCTGTGGGAGCAACGCTGGCGACTGTTTGGACTGCCGCTCATACTCATTGGCGTTGCAACGATCGCGCTGCATAAACCGTATGACCTTATTGTGAATGATGATGGCAACCGCGCCATGCTGCGGCTGCCGGGTGGACAATTTTTGTTCCTGCGCGGCAAGGCCGATAGCTTTGAAAGCGAGATATGGCTTAAGACGCATGGTGTGGAAAGCGCACTGACACTGGCGGATATGAAGGATAACCCGGATTACCAGTGTGATAAAAACCGCTGCATCGTGAAAGCGTATAACCGCACCATCGTGATGGCACTGCGCAAGGATGTTGCCGGATTATGTGATAATAAACCGGATATGGTGATCGCCGAGAATTACCTGAATGATGCGGCCTGTGCAGATGTGGCATGGCGGGTGGATAAAAAATTCCTGCGGGCGAATGGCTCGGTGGCATTCCGCTTTGGAGATGTGGTGCATGCCTATGTGGCCTCCACCGGCCGGGGTGCGCGCCCGTGGGGAGAAAAAGCATACTGGCCTCTTTACCAAATCGGTAATACGGTTATGATGCCTGCATTCCAACCTAAAAAGGATAAGCCATGACCACAGCACTCTCCGGCGTAATGCCCAAACTGCTCAAAGCCCGCCAGTATCACAGCCGTATTTTTGCGGTGGTGATGGTGGCGATATTGCTGGTGGCAGAACCGCGCCTCGGCTGGAGCCTGGCGCGCAATGGCCTGATATTTTTGGGCTACGCGCTTATCATCGTTGGTACTTTTGGCCGTGCGTATTGCTCGGTGTTCATTGGTGGCCGTAAGAATGATGTGGTGGTACGCAGCGGGCCGTTTTCCGTGGTGCGTAACCCGTTATATGTATTTTCCTTTATTGCGCTGGCGGGTGTGGGCATGCAATCGGGCATGTTAAGTGTCACCATTTTCCTGCTTGGTGCATTCTGCCTGTATTATCCGAAGGTGGTGGCGAAGGAAGAAGCCTTCCTTGCACATAAATTCGGCGAGCAATATGCGCAATATACGCGTGAAGTGCCGCGCTGGATCCCGAATATGGATCTGTGGCGTGAACCGGAATATGTAGAAGTCATGCCGAAATTCGTGCGCAAGACCATGATGGATGCTTCTATATTTTTCCTTGCACTGCCGTGCTTTGTGCTGATCTCATTGCTGCACCGTGCAGATGTGCTGCCTGTGTGGCTGGTGCTGCCGTGAACCCATCGGCTGCAGTTGAATCATCAAACGCACTGCTGGATGTATTGAACCCCGAGCAGCGCAAAGCCGTGGAAGCTACGCAAGGGGCGGTGCTGGTGCTGGCTGGTGCTGGCACGGGCAAAACCCGGGTGCTCACTACGCGCATTGCACATATTCTCATGAGCAGGCTTGCTTACCCCGGTGAAATCCTGGCGGTGACATTTACTAATAAAGCGGCGCGTGAAATGGTGGAGCGGGTGAACCATCTCACCGGCACATCGCAATCCATCTGGCTGGGCACATTCCATTCCATTGGTGTGCGCATCATTCGTCGCCATGCCGAAAAACTTGGGCTGACTTCAAGCTTCACGATCCTTGATGAAGATGACCAGTTGCGTTTGCTGAAGGCGATTTTGGCTGAGCAGCATATCGACGAGAAATCACTGCCGCCGAAACTTTTTAAGTCGATCATCCAAAGCTGGAAAGACCAGGCACTCACGGCAGATAAACTCACGAGCGGCAAGGATATGCAGGCCGCCGGTGGTTATGGCATGAAGGTGTATAAAGCCTATCAGGACAGGCTGAAGCAGCTCAATGCCGTGGATTTTGGTGATCTGATTTTGCATATGATCACGCTGTTTTCCCAGCATGAGGAAGTGCTTTTGGAATATTCGCGGCGGTTCAAATATATTCTGGTCGATGAGTACCAAGATACCAACGTGGCGCAATATCTGTGGCTCAGGCTGCTTGCTTCCTATCACAAAAACATTTGCTGCGTGGGTGATGACGACCAGTCTATTTATAGCTGGCGTGGTGCTGAAGTGGGCAACATTCTGCGCTTTGAGCGCGACTTTCCGGATGCCACCGTGGTGCGGCTTGAGTGCAATTACCGCTCCACACCGCATATATTAGGTGCGGCGAGTGCGCTCATTGCCAATAATCAGGGCAGGCTGGGCAAGACGCTGTGGACGCCGGAAAAAGAAGGCGACAAGATACGCCTGCGTTCTGTGTGGGATGAGGGCGAGGAAGCCCGTTTCATCGGTGAAGAAATTGAGCAGCAGCAACGAAGCAAAATTCCACTGAACCAGATGGCGATTTTAGTGCGTGCAGGTTTCCAGACGCGCGCGTTTGAAGAACGTTTCCTGACCATGGGTATTCCATATCGTGTGGTTGGCGGCCTGCGTTTCTATGAACGGCAGGAAATTCGTGATGCTGTGGCGTATCTTCGCGTTATCGCAAGCCCGGCTGATGATCTGGCGTTTGAGCGCATCATCAATGTACCCCGCCGGGGTATCGGGCAGGCGACATTACAGCAGTTGCATAACACGGCGCGCAGCATGAACAGTTCGCTTTATAATGCCACGGTGCATCTGCTGCAAAGTGGCGGCATCAAAGGAAAGCTGGCCAGTGCTTTGAATAAATTCATCAGCCAATGTGAAAACTGGCGGGGAAAAATTACCACCATGCCACTTGCTGAAGTGGTGGACCTTGTGCTGGAAGAAAGCGGCTACCGCGCGATGTGGCAACAGGAAAAAACGCCGGATGCGGCTGGCAGACTAGACAACTTAAAGGAATTGGTGCGCGCGATGGGCGAATTTGAAACCATCCATGCATTCCTTGAGCATGTGAGCCTCGTGACTGAAGCAGCTAGTGCCGGCATGGATACCGACATGGTAAGCCTGATGACACTGCATGCGGCCAAGGGGTTGGAGTTCGATGTAGTCTTCCTGCCAGGGTGGGAAGAGGGATTGTTCCCCAGTCAGCGCTCGGTGGATGAAAGCGGCATGAAGGGGTTGGAAGAAGAGCGCAGGCTTGCCTATGTGGGCATCACCCGCGCGCGCAAAAAACTCTATATCAGCCATGCGGCCAACCGCCGCATTTATAACCAGTGGCAGAACAGCATTCCTTCGCGCTTCATTGGCGAGATTCCACCGGACTATGTGGAGAAGCTGATCGGCGGGGTATATGCGGCCGTGCGCCCAACCATCCAGAGCTGGAAGAATGAGGTTGCAGATATCCTTGATTCACACCTGCGAGGAGAGGATAAATTCAAAATAGGTAGCAGAATATTTCACCAGAAATTTGGCTATGGCCGAGTGCAAGCCGTGAGTGGTGATAATGTTGAGATTGAATTTGAGAAGGCTGGTCGGCAAAAGGTGAAAGCTGGTTTCATAGAATCTACTTAATATTGTCACCCCGCCGTATGGCGGGGTCTGGTAAAAACCGGATGCCGTCATAAAGACGGCATGACAAGTGCGCTATTTCTTGTTTACCATGCCGTAAAGCTCATATATTCTGCGCATCATGCAGAAAAAACATCTTGTTATTGGCCTTGTTCTGGTTGCTGCCGGTGCGGCGGTTTATTTCTTCTCCGGCGGCGATGAAGGTGTAGGGCCTAAAACACAGGCCGTTACCATTCGCGCCGATACGGTGAAAGTGCAGGATATGCCCATCAATATCGCGCAGGTGGGAACCGTGGTGGCAAACCAGACTGTTGCCGTGCGCTCCCGCCTTGATTCGCAACTGGTGGAAGTAAAATTCAAGGATGGCGATGCGGTACAGGAGGGCGATGTGCTTTTTGTGCTGGATGACAAGGCACTGACCGCGCAGCTCCGGCAGGCACAGGCAACGCTTGCGAACCTGAAGGCACAATATGAGCGCTCAAAAGCGCTTATTCTGAAGAAGTTTATTTCGCAGGCGGACCTCGATAAGGCATTGGCTGATTATGAATCACAGAAAGCCGCGGCAGATGTTATCGCCACCCAACTGGAATATACGCGCATTACCGCGCCCATCAGCGGCCGCACCGGCACCATCAATGTAACGCTGGGTAATACTGTGAAAGCGAACGACACGACCCCGCTTGTCACCATCAACCAGTTAAAGCCGATACGTGTGCAGGTGTCGCTGCCGCAGCAATATCTCGATTCGGTGCGCACGGCTATGGCGCAGGGTGAAGTGCTGGTTTCGGCACGGCGCGATAATGCAGCAGAAGCAGGCGCATCACAGGGAAAGCTGGAATATATTGATAACACGGTGGATCAAGCATCCGGCACGTTTGCGGCGCGCGCACTTTTTGCCAATGAGGATGAAGCGCTCTGGCCGGGCATGTTCGTAACACTTGAACTCACACTCGGTGAGCAGAAGCAAGCCCTTACCATTCCGGAAGTGGCCATTCAGCGCGGGCAGGAGGAAGATTTTGTGTTCGTGATTCAGGGCAATAAAGCTGAGCGCAGGGCAGTGAAGATACTGCGCATACAATCTAACACCGCGGTGATCGATTCTGGCCTGAAGGCAGGCGAAACGGTGGCTGTGGATGGGTTGATGTCGCTCAAAAGTGGCAGTGATGTAACGGTCAATAGTGCTAAATCTGAAGAAAAGATTCAATAATGTGTCATCCTGAGCGAGCGAATGCGAGTCGAAGGATGTATTTATAAGATTCTTCGACTTCGGCTTAGGGCCTTCGCTCAGAATGACAAGTAAAGGTAAGTGCGATGAATATTTCTGAATTCTGCATCCGTCGGCCGGTATTTACCATCCTCCTGATGGCGGCGATACTGGTGGGGGGTATTGCGGGCTATCGTGCACTTCCGGTATCCGCCCTGCCGAACGTGGATTTCCCGACTATTGAGGTGAGTGCCAACCTCGCCGGTGCCAGCCCGGAGACGATGGCGTCATCAGTGGCCATGCCGCTTGAGCGGCAATTCTCACTGATACCTGGCATCAGCTCCATGACATCAACGAGTTTCCTCGGTAGCACGCAGATCACTTTGCAGTTCGATCTCGACCGCGACATTGACGGCGCGGCACTTGATGTGCAAACGGCTATCTCCGCCGCACTCCGTCGCCTGCCTGAGGAGATGACCACTCCGCCTTCCTTCCGCAAGAACAATCCATCTGACCAGCCGGTGCTGTTCGTTGCCGTATCTTCACCCACGATTTCGCTTTCACAGATCACTGAATATGCCGACACGGTGATGGCGCAGCGCATATCCACGCTTCCCGGAGTGGCGCAGGTGCAGGTGTATGGCTCGCAGAAATTTGCCGTGCGCATCAAAGTTGACCCGGAACGCCTGGCAGTGCAGGGCATCAGTATCGATGAAGTGCGTGATGCCGTGAAAGCGGCGGCCTCGAATGCGCCTGTGGGCATTATCAGTGGCATGAAGCAGCTTTATAACCTTGATGTATCTGGCCAGCCGCGCAATGGCGAAGCATTTGGCAATCTCATCATTGCATGGCGCGATGGCGCGCCGGTGCGCCTGAAGGAAATCGCTGAAGTAACGGATAGCGTCGAAGATAAACGCTCTATCAGTTACATGAATGGCCAGCAATCTGTGGTACTGGCTATCCAGCGGCAGCCTGATGCCAACACGATCGATGTGGTGAAACGTGTGCGTGAACTCATCCCGCAGTTCCGCAGCCAGATACCGCCTTCCATCGAGCTTACGCCTATGTTCGACCGCTCGGTTGCTGTACGCCACGCGGTGGATGATGTACAATTCACACTGTTTTTGACCATTGGGCTTGTCATTGCTGTTATCTTCCTGTTCCTGAAAAATATACGTGCCACGATGATCCCGGCTCTCGCCGTGCCACTTTCCATTATCGCTACTTATGGCGTGATGTCGCTGATGGGATTTTCCATCAATAATATTTCACTGCTTGCACTCACGCTTTGTGTTGGCTTCGTGGTGGATGATGCCATCGTAATGCTGGAAAATATCATCCGTTATATTGAAAAGGGCATGTCGCCGTTCGAAGCGGCCATCAAAGGTGCGCGCGAGATCGGTTTTACCATCATATCGATCACACTTTCGCTGGTGGCGGTATTCATTCCGGTGCTGTTCATGGGGGGGGTGATTGGCCGCGTGTTCAATGAATTTGCGGTGACTATCAGTGTCGCGATTTTGATTTCAGGCCTTGTATCGCTGACACTTACTCCTATGCTCTGCGCCCGCCTGCTTAAGCCCCATGAGGAAGAAAGTGATTTCTCGAAAAAGCTGGAAGCTGGCTTCCAGTGGTTGCTTTCGAAATATGATGGCTCGCTGAAATGGGCGATAAAACATAAATTCGCCATGCTGATGCTGACGCTTGCCAGCGTGGTTGCCAGCGTATGGCTTTTCATCATCGCGCCAAAAGGCTTCTTCCCGCTGGAGGATACTGGCTTCGTATTCGGGCAGACTGAGGCTGCGCAGGATATTTCCTTCGATGCCATGGTGGAAAAGCAAAAGCGCGTGGCCGAAGTGGTACGGGCTGATCCGGCGGTGGATAATGTGTTTTATGCGGTAGGTGGTGGGCGCGGTGCATTCAACTCTGGCCGCCTATTCTTCAGTTTGAAACCACGCGCCGAGCGCGACAAGGCTGAGGATGTTATCAAGCGCCTGCGTCAGGCTACATCAAAAATTGAAGGGGTGAATGTGTTCATGCAGCCAGTGCAGAATATCCGCATCGGTGGCCGCCTGAGTAAAAGCCTCTACCAGTATACTCTCCAGAGCAGCAATCTGCAGGAAATGTATGTGTGGGCGGAAAAGATGGTGGAGGAAATGAGCAAAGTGCCCGGCTTCCTGGATGTGACATCCGATATGCAGCTTAAGAGTTTGCAGGTGCTGGTGCAGGTGGATCAGGAAAAAGCCGCAAGCCTTGGGCTGACCTATGACAGCATCCGCCAGTCATTATACAGTGCGTATGGCACGGCGCAGGTGGCAACGCTTTATACCTCAACCAATGATTATGCGGTAATCGTAGAAGTGGCGGATTATTTCCAGCAATCACCGGAAAATATCGGCAGGCTTTATATCCAGAGCAACACAGGGAAGGTGATTCCGCTGGAGGCGGTGGCCACCATTTCGCGCGCGGTTGGGCCACTTTCGGTGAACCATCAGGGGCAAATGGCGGCGGTGACCATTTCATTCAACCTGGATAAGGGACTGGCTCTGGGCGATGCGGTGACTTCCATCAACAAGATCAAAACCGATCTTGGCATGCCTGAAAGCATCAGTGGTAATTTCCAGGGGGCGGCGCAGGTTTTCCAGTCATCCGAGCAGGGGCAGGGGATGCTTATCCTGATCTCGGTACTGGTTATCTACATCATACTTGGCATGCTGTATGAGAGTTTCATTCATCCCATTACCATCCTTTCTGGGTTGCCCTCGGCGGGTATCGGTGCTGTGCTGTGCCTCATGCTGTTCCAGATGGATCTGAGTGTTATTGCACTGGTGGGTATTATATTGCTCATTGGTATCGTGAAGAAGAACGCCATCATGATGGTGGATTTTGCCATCAGTGCGCGTGCAGAAGGCAAACCGGCGGAAGAGGCGATCTATCAGGCTTGCCTGCTGCGTTTCCGGCCGATCATGATGACCACCATGGCCGCTATTTTTGGTACGCTGCCTATTGCAGTGGGATATGGTGCGGGTGCGGAGTTGCGCCAGCCACTCGGTATCGCGGTCGTAGGCGGGCTGATGATCTCGCAGCTGCTGACACTATATATCACGCCGGTGATTTATTTATACCTGGAAAGGTTGAGCGCGCGCTTTAGAAAGAATACTGTCATTCTGAGCGAAGGCCGATAGGCCGAAGTCGAAGAATCTTATAAGATCCTTCGACTCGCATTCGCTCGTTCAGGATGACAATAAAAAATGCTAATGCTTCTGGCTCGATTCATCCGGAAGTTCATCATCCGGCAGGTCATCCATTTCCACTACGGGCACAGAATAACCGCCGGTGAACCATTTACCTAAATCAAGGTCGGCGCAGCGTTTGCAGCAAAAGGGTGTGTAAGGTGCCTGTGCATCTTTCCCACAGAGTGGGCAGCCGGACTTAGCCATGGCGGAGGGCGCGGATATTCTCCGCGTATTTTTCGGCATTGCCGGTGAATACGGCAGATCCAGCCACCAGCACGTTCGCGCCGGCGGCTATTACTTTTTGCGCCGTATCGGCATTGATGCCACCATCCACTTCAAGGTCGATCTCACGGCCAGACTTAGAAATCATGTTGCGAACTTCACGGATTTTATCCAACTGGCTGGCAATAAAACTCTGGCCACCGAATCCGGGATTCACCGTCATGATAAGAATCAGATCCACTTCATCCATCACATATTCCAGCACGGAAGCTGGAGTAGTCGGCACAATCGAAACACCGCAGCGTTTGCCGTATGATTTGATATGGTGCAGCGTGCGGTTCAGGTGTGTGCAGGCTTCAGAATGCACGGTGATGATATCAGCACCAGCGCGGGCGTAGGACTCAATCGAGGCATCCGGTTTTTCGATCATCAGATGCACATCGAAGGTGAGTTTGCTGTGCGGGCGGATGGATTTAATGACCACTGGGCCAATAGTGAGGTTCGGCACGAAATGCCCGTCCATCACATCGACATGCACATAATCGGCACCTGCTTCGGTGATAGCGCGGACTTCCTCGCCTAACTTGGCGAAATCAGCGGATAAAATGGATGGTGCGATCTTGAGATTGGCCATAATGCGATTTCCTATGCTTAATCCCTAAAGGTTAAACAGTTTTTGTCAACAACGCAGCAAAAAACCCATCCATTCCGCCATTTTCTGCTTTATGGCAGGGCAGGGTACGCAAAAAGCCATCGGGCGTGATATAGGGCGCAAAGGCGGGGTTTTGTATGGGCCCCAGGGATACGTCCTTCCTTTCAGCGAGGACGGATGTGATCTGCTGTTCGCCCTCTTCTGGTTGCAAAGAACATACAGCATAAACCAGCGCCCCGCCGGGCAGCAGCATATCCAGCGCGTGATGCAGCAGTTTTTTCTGGGTGGCGGCGAGACGGCTGATGTCATCTGGTGTTTTATTCAGTGCCACATCCGGGTGGCGGCGAAGCGTGCCGGTGGCAGAGCAGGGGGCATCTAGCAAGATGGCATCGGGCGTGAAAGCAGGTTTCCATTTGAACGCATCGGCGGCGATGCAATCGGCCCCGTAGCCAAGGCGGCTCAGGTTTTGTTTGAGCAGACTGATGCGGTTTTTGGAAATATCAATTGCGGTGACGTTGGCACCGCTAGCAACGAGCTGCGCGGTTTTGCCACCAGGTGCGGCGCAGATGTCAATGACGCGTTTATCCTTGATGTCGCCAAGCAACTGTGCAGGAATGCTGGCCGCCGCGTCCTGCACCCACCACTGCCCTTCTGTGTAGCCGGCAAGATTTGTGACCGCACCGGGCTCTTGCAGGCGGATTCCGCCTTCGGGCAGCAATATGCCGCCGAGTTTTTCTGCCCATTCGGCAGCATCAGATTTCACGGTGATATCAAGCGGTGCTTCAACCAGATGGGCATGTGCAATGTTGCGCGCCAATGCCTCGCCATATGCCTGCACCCAGCTCTCCCACAGCCATGCTGGTGTATTCAGCTTTCCGGCGTCCTGCGATGAAATGATCTTTGAGCCTTGCTCCGAGACGCGCTTGAGCACGGCATTCACAAGGCCGGTATATGGTAGCTGTCCTGATTGTTTGGCAAGTTCGACTGAGGAATGCACAGCCGCATGCGCTGGAATTTCCATCCACAATAATTGTGCCGCACCCATACGGAGGATGTGCATGGTTCTGGACGATTTCTCATGCAGCGGCTGCTCGAGGAAATGTTTCAGTACATCATCGATCTGGCCGAGATGGCGGATGGTGGTGCGCGCCAACCGCTGGGCAAAGGCTTTATCCGGTGGGGGAAGGGTTGCAAAATCTGCATCGTCACCCCATGTATTCTCAAGCGGCAGCTTTTTATCCAGACACGATGACAGCGCGGCAAGGCAGCTTTGGCGCGAAGAAGGTGGTGAATTTGCTGTTTTGGTTGCGGTCATTGTCTGGTAGATTCCTGAAGTTAGCGTTTATATGGCATAATGGAGGTAAAAATGAAAAGGGTTTTACAATCGTCATCGCGAGGAGCCGCAGGCGACGCGGCGATCCAGCTAACAAAAACAAGCTGGATTGCTTCGCTCGCGCTCGCAATGACGTTTATTATTACCAATACAGCATACGCGCAGATGCCGCCGCATCCCATGCGGATGATTTCCGTTAACGGTGAGGCCAAGGAAGATATCGTGCCCGACCAGGCGGTTTTGAATATATCGCTGGTCAGCCGCAATATCAGCCTGCAGGAAGCCAAGCAGCATAATGACAAGCTGGCCGATAAAATCGTGGCTATTACCAAGGAATTCGAGATTCCCAAGAATGACGTGGCCACTTCAAATCTCTACGTATCGCCGGAATATAATTATGACAATGGCAAGCAGCGGCATGTGGGCTATGTGGTGAACCGCAGTTTGCGCATTACCATGAAGAAGCTGGATGTGCATGAACGCTTGCTTTCCAAGGTGGTTGAGGCTGGTGTGGACCAGGTGGGTGGCGTGGAGTTCGGGCTTGCCGACCCGGAAAGCCACATGACCAAAGTGCGTGCCAAGGCATTCGAGAATGCGAAGGCAAGGGCAGAATTGCTCGCCAAAACTGCCGGTGTAACGCTGGGTAAGCCGATTTCCATTTCGCTGGGTGGCGCACAACCTCCTGTTATGCCGATGCCCATGATGAAAATGGCTATGGATACGATGGGTGGCAGGGCGGAATCTGCCTCTGTTGCACCAAGCCTGCCGGGCATGAGCACGCTTACTGAAACCGTATCCGTGACGTTCGAGATTGAGTAATGAGCATTGATATTGAAGCATGGCAGCGCGGCAACGAGGCGCACCGCAGGGCATTTGCCGATATCAACAGCGAATGGCTGAATGAATTTTTCCGCATCGAGGAAACTGATGCGGCGATGTTCGCTGATCCGCAGGGATACATCATTGATAAGGGCGGCATCATTTTATTTGCGCGGGAAAAGGATGCATTGCTTGGCACAGTATGCCTGTTCCCCATCGGTGATGGCGTATTCGAGCTGGGCAAGATGGGCGTGCGGAAGAACACACGCGGCAAAGGCATTGGCCGCATACTGGCGGCAGAAGCCATAAGCTGGGCGCGCCGCAAAGGTATTCCCAAACTCTATATTGCCAGTAACCGCAAGCTGGAGCAGGCGATCGCACTCTATAAATCGTTGGGGTTTGTGGAACTTTCCAATAACGATGACCCGCGCTACGCGCGTTGCGATATTACGCTGGAGATGGATCTGTCGCCGAAAGAAATTGGTGGGCGCAAAGGCCCAGACCCAGTGCGTTACGGCGATTGGGAAAGTGCCGGCAAATGCGTGGATTTTTGAATTTTATTTTTACCCTCTCCCCTTGTGGGAGCCGCCTCCGTTACACTCCGGCGAGCCTATACGAATACTCGCCTCGGCGGAGCGAAGCGGAGACGGGAGGGCTTTATTTCTTAGGCTTAGTGCAACTAAGTCTTAGAAATAAAGGGTGAGGGGTTACTTACTTATTCTAAGTGGTCACCCCCTCCCTAACCCTCCCCCATCAAGGGGGAGGGAATTTCAGGATAGGAAAATGGCCAAAGAAAAACAAAAGCGCGACATCTGGTTTGTGATCAATGCCTTTACAGTGGGGCTTGTTGTGCTTGCCGTGATGCACACAATTAAGCCATACCTCGAGCCGCCAGATCCGCTGAAGCCGCAGATCATGGATTATGCAGCGACGGTCAAAATGGTTGATGCAGATGCCGCGCCAGCGTTGCTCAAAAGCACAAATGGCAAGCCGACTTTGCTGGTGGTGTATGCCTCGTGGTGCGGTTATTGCCGGATGAAAATGCCTGATATCATCAGCCTGATGCGTGAGGGCAAGCTTGCACACGTGAATGTATTGCTGCTGTCGCGTGATAAAAGCCTGATGGATCTATCCAAATACCTGGTGCATAGCGGTTTCTATAAGGATTTTACTGCTATTATGATGCGTGATGATGGTGCACAGTCATTTTCTGAAATATTGTATGGTCAGGGCAGTGCTTACCGCGGGACCATTCCGTTTCTTGAGGTTTTTGACCCAGCCGGTAAAGCCGTGCGGCAAATTCCACACACCAGCGATAAAGATGTGATTCTGGCCGCTACAAAAAACCTTTAAGGCAACGATGTAATATATTGATATATAATAATAAATATATCTATCTGCCGGTGACCCCGCTCCGCAAGTAAATGATTGATTTATCCCCCTCCATGCAGTAATGCAGGCTGTCGAAGTTTTCTCTTATTAAACAACATCTAGGAGTATTGCATGTCTGTAATGACATTTATTATCCTCTGTGGGGTGGCGTCGTTGCTGTACGGTATATTTGCCGGACGCTCGATCATGGCCGCGCCTGTGGGGTCTGACCGTATGGTAAACATCGCCGCCGCTATTCAGGAAGGCGCGCGTGCGTATCTCAACCGCCAGTATCGCACCATCGGTATGGTCGGTGTGGTGATCGGTATCTTCATTTCCATGCAGCTTGGCTGGTATGTGGGCGTTGGCTTTGCCATCGGCGCAGTACTGTCTGGCCTTGCCGGTTATATCGGCATGAACATTTCCGTCCGCGCTAACGTGCGCACGGCGGAAGCTGCCCGTTCCGGCCTGCAGCCTGCCCTTACCATCGCGTTCAAATCTGGCGCGGTGACAGGTATGCTCGTGGTTGGCCTTGGCCTGCTTGGCATTGCCCTTTATTACCACATGCTTACCCAGATGAACCTAGAAACCCGCAAAATTCTTGAAGCGTTGGTTGCCCTGTCATTCGGTGCATCCTTGATTTCTATCTTCGCCCGTCTTGGTGGTGGTATCTTCACCAAAGGCGCCGACGTGGGTGCTGACCTTGTTGGCAAGGTGGAAGCGAACATTCCCGAGGATGATCCACGCAATCCTGCCGTTATCGCCGATAACGTGGGTGACAACGTGGGTGACTGCGCGGGTATGGCTGCCGACCTTTTCGAAACCTATGTGGTGACCCTGGTTGCCACCATGCTGCTTGCCGCTATCTATTTCATAGGTGATGCGCAGGCCAACATGATGCTCTATCCGCTGGCTATTGGCGGTGCGTGTATCGTAACCTCCATCATCGGCACGTTCTTCGTGAAGCTGGGTAAAGGCCGCAACATTATGCAGGCACTTTACAAAGGCCTCATCTGGAGCGCGGTGCTTGGTGCAGTTGCGATCTACTGCGTGACCGACCATATGCTCGGCATTCACACGGAATATAGCGTTGGTGATCTGGTATTCACCGGCCGCCATATATTCTATTGTGCGCTGGTTGGGCTTTCTGTAACCGGTGCGCTGGTGTGGCTGACTGAGTATTACACCTCCACCAAGTTCCGCCCTGTTCGCAGCGTGGCACAGGCATCCACCACGGGTCACGGTACGAACGTGATCCAGGGTCTGGCTGTTTCCATGGAAGCGACTGCGTTGCCTGCACTGGTTATCTGTGCGGGTATCATTGTGCCGTTCCTGCTGTGCGGCCTGTTTGGTATTGCCATCGCGGCAACAACCATGCTGGCTCTTGCGGGTATCGTTGTGGCACTTGATGCGTATGGCCCGGTGACGGACAATGCCGGCGGTATCGCCGAAATGTCTGGCCTGCCGAAGGATGTTCGTGAGAACACCGATGCGCTTGATGCGGTGGGTAACACCACCAAAGCCGTGACCAAAGGCTATGCTATTGGTTCGGCTGCACTGGCATCGCTTGTGCTCTTCGCGGCATACACCGAGGACCTGAAGCATTATTTCCCAGACCTGAATGTGCAGTTCCTGCTGTCTGACCCATATGTTGTGGTGGGTCTGCTTATCGGCGGTATGCTCCCGTACCTCTTCGGTGCGATGGGCATGCAGGCGGTAGGCCGTGCTGCTGGCTCCGTGGTGGTGGAAGTTCGCCGCCAGTTCAAGGAGATCCCGGGCATCATGGCGGGCACTGCAAAGCCGGATTACGGCCGCGCGGTGGACATGCTCACCAAAGCTGCGATCAAGGAAATGATCATTCCTTCGCTGCTGCCGGTGGCATCACCTGTTGTGCTGTATTTCATCATCAGCTCTTTCGCGGGTCAGGAGCAGGCGTTTGCTGCACTGGGCGCGATGTTGCTTGGTATCATCGTAACCGGCCTGTTCGTGGCGATCTCCATGACAGCGGGTGGCGGTGCCTGGGATAACGCCAAGAAATACATCGAAGAAGGCCATCATGGTGGCAAAGGTTCGGATGCGCACAAGGCAGCCGTAACCGGTGATACCGTGGGTGATCCGTATAAGGACACTGCTGGCCCGGCAGTAAACCCGATGATCAAGATCGCGAATATCGTGGCGATCCTGCTCCTCGCGTTACTGGCGCACTAAGACCTGTCACCCCGGCGCAGGCCGGGGTCCACGTCAAACATGGATACCGGCCTTCGCCGGTATGACGAATGAAGAAAAAGCCGCCTCCGGGCGGCTTTTTTTATTGGATATCCTAACTCGCCAGCTATATTGAAAGGGAATTGGAGCGCATGCAATGAACCAGAGAAATAAGGCACGAACAGAACAGCAACATTGACGGCCCTTTTAGCTGTAGCTTGCAGTGACCCTGCATCTCAAGCACGGTTAGAGCGGCTTGAGGAGCAGGCATTCGAGAATAATTTGCTGACGGTAGCTTTAGGAATATTGGTAGAAAGGGGCGATCAAAGCGCATCTACGCCAGACATATCTGGGGCAGCAGAGAAACTGCGTCATGTTAATACAGAAGAAAAAAGGCACTTACTGGATCGATATCAGGGTTTTTCTGTCGAAAGGCGTAAGCGCATTGATGCCAGCATTCAAGCAGAGCTGCCAAGAATGGAAGATGAAAATCAACCATATGCTGCAATAATAAAGGGACTGCTTGAAGAGTTACGCACTGCGCCGGAACAAGGCGTACAGCCACGAGGCCGCTAGATTACAACAAATAAAACCCATATGCTGCTATCTGACCCACAACGATCAGGGGAAGGGCGATACGCAGAGGGATCTTGACCATGCCGGCCAGCACCACGAACAGGTTGAATAGCGGCAGCCAGCTTAAGAGCAACACAAAAACGCCATATTTCACGAAGAATTCACGCAGCTTCAGCAATTTTCCGGATATTTCGTGGGATTGAGTGGCAGATGCGCGCTTTGCGATGAGCGTGCCAAGGATATAGTTGAATAGCTGCCCGGCTATGGCACCCGCGATGGCCAGTGCGCAAGGCAGCAGCATGGCATGGCCACCAAAGGAATTCATGGCAAAGAATGTACGCTCCGCCCCGCCCGGGATGACACTGGCCACCCACGCCGATTCGATGAGGATATTCAGGTATTCGTTCATTCGCCGGGGCTATGCTTTACGATCCACCATGAACCGTGCAAGTGCGCGGAGGTGATCGGCCTTTTTGTCGAACACATCAAGGTGTGAAATGGCCTGCTTGGTGAGTATCTGCGCATGTTCACGTGCGCGTTCCACACCCATGCTGGCAACCAGCGTGGCTTTTCCGGCGATCTTATCTTTGCGGACGCCTTTGCCCAGCTTGGTGCGCGTGCCTTCGACGTCGAGCAAATCATCGGTGATCTGGAAGGCGAGGCCCATATCGTGCGCGTAGGCACGCAGCATCTTGCGCATCATGACGGGAGCTTTACCCAAAATTGCACCGGCTTCGCAGGATACGGCGAAGAGTTCACCGGTTTTCATGCGCTGCAGGCGGATGATCTCATCGAGCGATAATTGTTTGTTCTGCGCTTCCATATCCATCATCTGGCCGCCGACCATGCCCCAGCAACCTGCTGCCTGCGCTAAAGCTGAAATCAGTTCACAGCGAACGGCAGGATCAGAATGGGTGCGCGGGTTTGCCAGTATCTGGAAAGCGTAGGCCTGAAGCCCGTCACCAGCGAGGATGGCGGTGGCTTCATCGAATGCCTTGTGGCAGGTGGGCTTGCCACGGCGCAGATCGTCATTATCGAGCGCGGGCAGGTCATCATGAATGAGTGAATAGGTGTGTATGAATTCGATGGCAGCTGCTGTATCGAGAGCCGATTCATAGGCCACGCCAAACAGGCGGCTTGCACACACCGTGAGGAACGGGCGCAGGCGCTTACCACCGGAAAGGGCAGAATAACGCATAGCTTCCAGCACTCGTTCTTCGCCTTCGACGTTGTCCGGGTCGACCACGGGTGCGGCCTTCGGTGTAAGCGGGATAACGGTGGTGCTGTATTGCTCAGCAGCTTTCAGCAGTTCAGCGATGCGGTTTTGCAGGCTGTCGGCAACGGCGCGCAGCGCGTCGTCCAGGTCGTCGGGGAATTTTGCAAGCATGGGGATCATTCAGCATCAAATGGTTTGGTGGTTAAGGTGCCATCCGGTGCTTTCAGGATGGATTCGACTTTCAGGCGGGCCGATTTCAGCTTTTCTTCGCAGTAAGCTTTCAGCTCGGTGCCGCGCACATAATCGTTGATTGAGGATTCAAGGTCACCGGTGCCTGATTCGAGTTTACGGACAATCGCCTCAAGGTCTTTGAGGGCTTCCTCGAAAGATTGTGTATCAGGCTTTGCGGCAGCTTTGGTCATAGGGTAGCCATTGTATGTAAATCAGGGGCGAGGGGCAAGGGATTAGTGCTTGATGGCTTTAACCAGTTCTTCGGTCATCTTCTTGGCATCGCCGAAGAGCATCATGGTATTGTCCTGATAAAACAGCTCGTTTTCAATGCCGGCGTAGCCTGCGGCCATGCTGCGCTTATTGAAGATAACCGTTTTGGCGTTGCCCACATCTAATATAGGCATGCCGAAGATGGGGCTTTGCGGGTTATTCTTGGCGGCTGGGTTTGTCACGTCATTCGCGCCGATGACATAGACCACATCGGTGGTGGCGAAATCATTATTGATTTCTTCCAGTTCATGCACGCTGTCATACGGCACATTGGCCTCGGCCAGCAGCACGTTCATATGGCCGGGCATGCGGCCCGCCACCGGATGGATGGCATAACGCACTTTCACGCCTTCTGCTTCAAGTGCCTGCGCCATTTCACGCACGGCATGCTGCGCCTGCGCCACTGCCATGCCATAACCCGGAACAATGATGACGGAGGAAGCATTCTTCATGAGGAAAGCAGCATCTTCCGCGCTGCCGACTTTTACGGGCTTGTCGCTTGCATCGCTGCTGGCGGCTGCGCCACCGCTTTCACCGCCGAACCCGCCGAATATCACATTGATGATGGAGCGGTTCATGGCCTTGCACATGATGTAGGAAAGAATGGCACCGGATGCACCGACCAATGCGCCGGTGATGATGAGCAGGATGTTGCCCAGCGTGAAGCCGATGCCTGCCGCTGCCCAGCCGGAATAGGAGTTCAGCATGGAAACCACCACTGGCATATCCGCGCCGCCAATGGGGATGATGAGCAGGAAGCCGACGGCAAATGCCAGAAGCAGCATCAGCACAAATACGGCTTTGGATTCGCTGAAGCAGAATATCATGAGGAGCAACAGGATCGATGCGCCGATGGCGGCATTGAGCATATGCTGGCCAGAAAAACGCACTGGCTTGCCAGACATGATGCCCTGCAGTTTTGCAAAAGCGATGACCGAACCGGAGAAGGTAATGGCACCAATAACGGCACCCAGGCTCATTTCGACCAGGCTGCCGAAGCGGATGTTGCCGCTGTTGCCAATGCCGTATGATTCCGGTGCCCATAGTGCGGCGGCGGCAATCAAAACGGCTGCCATGCCCACCAGTGAGTGGAAGGCGGCAACGAGCTGCGGCATGGCCGTCATCTGGATCTTACGGGCGACACCGGCACCGATGAGGCCACCGATCACGATGCCAAATGCAATGAGTGCGTAGTTCTTCACGACAGGCATGGTGAAGGTGGTGGCGATGGCGATGGCCATGCCGATCATGCCATAGAGGTTGCCGCGGCGGGCGGTTTCAGGGGATGACAAGCCTTTAAGCGCCAGAATGAACAGCACCGATGCGAAAAGATAGAGTAATATGGTGAGGTCTTGGTTCATGGTTTACATCCCTGCGAAAGTGATGGCCATGGCTGGATGCCAGCTTTCGCTGGCATGACAAAAAATAGAATCATGGTTTCTTTTCTTTCTTTTGAAACATTGAAAGCATGCGCTGGGTGACGATGAAGCCGCCGAATATGTTGATGGATGCGATGACCACTGCAATGAATCCGAACAGATGCGCCGTACCGCCGCCTTCCGGGCCCATGGCGATGATGGCACCGACGATGATGATGCCAGAGATGGCGTTGGTAACGCTCATCAGCGGAGTATGCAGGGCAGGTGTGACTTTCCACACCACGTAATATCCCACGAAGCAGGCGAGTACGAATACGGTGAGGCCGAAGATGAATGGGTCGATGCCGGAAGTTTGCTGTAACTGCAGGTGCAGGGCGTTGATGTCTTCAGCAAGCTCTGCCGCTTCCTGCGCCAGCCTTTCGGCTTTCTGGTTTACGATTGCGCTGTCGAACATAATATCCCCTTATGCAAATTGCTTGTGCACTGTGCTGCCATCTTTGGTGAGCAGCGTGCCTGCCACCAATTCATCATCCCATTTCACGCTGAAGCCATCTTTAGTGAGCATCAGGGTGGAGATGAAATTATACAGGTTACGGGCGTAAAGCTGGCTGGCATCGGTGGCGACGCGGCTTGGCACGTTGCCATAACCCACCAGCGTGACGCCGTGTTTTTCCACCACCTTGTCCATTTCCGAAAGCGGGCAATTGCCACCCGCGGAAACTGCGAGGTCAACGATAACAGAGCCGGGCTTCATGGCTTTTACCATGTCCTCGGTGATGAGCACAGGTGCTGGTTTGCCCGGGATGAGAGCGGTGGTGATGACGATATCCTGCTTCACGATGGTATCATGAATGAACTGGCTTTGCTTGCGTTTGTAATCCTCGCTCATTTCTTTTGCGTAGCCACCTTGTGCTTCACCAGTTTCTTCGGCTGGGACTTCCACGAATTTGGCACCAAGGCTTTCCACCTGTTCTTTTACGGCTGGGCGCACATCAAATGCTGAAACCACTGCGCCTAAGCGTTTGGCGGTGGCGATGGCCTGAAGGCCGGCAACACCGGCACCCAGCACGAGGGCTTTGGCGGGAGCGACGGTTCCTGCCGCCGTCATCATCATCGGCACGGCTTTACCTAGCATGGCAACGGCATCGATCACCGCGCGATAACCGGCGAGGTTGCTTTGGGAAGACAGCACATCCATGGACTGCGCGCGGCTGATCCGCGGCAGCAACTCAAGGCTGAAGGCGGATATTCTATGATGGTTGTAGAGGCTAAAATTTTCACGGGTGCCATAAGGCTCCAGCATGCCAATCAGCAACGCGCCTTCTTTAATGCCGGTGAGTGTGGCCTGCTGCGGTGGACGGACGGTGAGGACAATATCTGCACCCTGCACCGGATTGTGTTCAATCGTTGCGCCAAGCTGGCTAAAATCGGCATCGCTGATGGCAGAGGCAGTGCCGGCACCGCTTTGCACAGATACGTTTGCTCCGAGTGCAATATATTTTTTTACGGAATCGGGGGTGGCGGCAACACGCAACTCACCGGCAATGTTTTCTTTGAGTACGGCAATTTTAGTCATATTCCCCTGCAAGCTTCCTGCATAACTCTACTTTTGCTTCAAATCTGCTTGCGATGAAGCCTCCCTCGAAAACGTCATGTATGCATTTATACACTCGTTTTCTTGGACTCCATCGCTGCGCGCTTTTTTGCCAAAGCGAGCTATGCAGGAAGCTTGATAATTAGGGAATCAGGTGTAACGGATTTTATAAGCGGTGCAAAGAAGAAATAATAGATGCGCTGGTTGAGTGCGGTTAACCCAGCTCGAGGCCCATGCTCTGGCCGGTGCCAACTACAGGTGGCGAGAAATTACCAAGGTCGGCGCGAGAGACGGGAATAAAATCATAATCAGGGAAATTAGAAGGGCTGACCATGCTGCCTAAACTCGCAGTGTTATAATCAGCAAAGCCACCGCCGCCAAAGTCACCGCCGCTTGCGAAATCACCACCGCCGCTGTTGCCGCCAGAACCGCTGGCGTCACCGCCGACACCTGCGGTGTGATCCGTGATCTCACGGTTTTTGACAAAGATTGAGTGTAGCAGCTTTGCAAGGAACCCTCCCTGCATATCAGGCAGGAAGCTTGGCATGATCATTTTGCCGGTTATGCCTTCGGATTCTCCGCCAATCGCTTTTTGCAGGCCAACTTCGCCGACATTGTTTAGATTGAGAGGAACACCGGTGATTTTGGCCGCAGTATAGGTTTGTTTGCCGGAGTTATCGAATATGGCGTCTATGGTGCTTTTTTCGTTCGTGCCATCGGAAGCATTGTCCTGCTTGCCGCGGCCAAAGCCCATATTATTGAGTTGCTGAAAAATATTATCCGACATAGGGATAGTATAATGATTAAGCAGCTAAAGTTAAATGATATTATTATGACATTTTGAGCGAAAGGGCAGGGTTCAAGCGATAATGCCTTATTAGTATTGTCATCCCCGCTTTATGCGGGGATCTAGGGCTGCATATACAAACGTAATGAGATCCCGGATATCTAACCTCGTCTCCAAAGCAAAGCTTTGGACTCGGTTGATTCCGGGATGACGGGAGCCTAAGCGGCAAAGCCGCTAAGGCTTACCGTCAATTTGGGCGTTTAAGCTGCTCTGGGCTATCCAGTGAAAAGGCCGGGATGATGACGTCGAACGATTCACCTTCCTGATTAATCATTTTATAAGTGCCTTTCATGATGCCCGAAGGGGTGGTCAGGCTGACCCCGCTGGTATATTGATAGACATCACCCGATTCGAGCACCGGCTGTTCGCCCACGACACCATCGCCGCGGACTTCCTGCAGGGCACCATTAGCATCGGTGATGTGCCAGTAACGGCTGATGAGCTGCACGGTTTCCGGCCCCATATTTTCGAGCTGAATGGTATAGGCCCAGACGTAATGATGCTCATCGGGTGACGATTGATCTCCCAGGAAGGTTGGTGTTACCAGTATTTTGACAAGGCGCGTGGTCTGAATATACATCGCTGCTAACGGGCTGAGTGGCTGCCGCCGCCAGATTTCAGGAGGCTGAAGAATTCCTGGCGCGTGCGCGGGTCGCTGCGGAAAAGGCCGGTCAGGTGACTGGTCTGCATGACTGTGCCGGTTTTCTGGACGCCGCGCATGGTCATGCACATATGGGTGGCTTCCACGACAACGGCGACCCCTTTTGGCTTAATAAGCTCACTCAGTGTATTGGCAATCTGCGCGGTGAATTTTTCCTGAATTTGCAGGCGTTTTGCATAGACATCCACTAAACGGGCAAGTTTGCTGAGGCCGAGCACTTTTTTATCCGGAATGTAGGCAATGTGCACGCGGCCGGTGAACGGCACCATATGGTGTTCGCAATGTGAACTGAAATCAATATCGCGCAGTACGATCATTTCATCGTAGCCTTCGACTTCCTTAAATGTGCGCTGCAGTATCTCTGCCGGATCCTGTTCATAGCCGCTGAAAAATTCGGCAAATGATTTGGTGACACGCTTGGGCGTATCCTTCAGGCCTTCACGCGCAGGGTCATCCCCCGCCCAGCGTATCAGGGTGCGCACCGCTTCTTCGGCTTCTGCATGAGTAGGCTTTGAAATTTTTTTTGTCATAAAATGCTGGTAATTTATCCGGGCCACACACTATATAAGTAAGGCTAGTGCTGTTGCAACCCCATATGTACGGAAAATATGCTCAGGCAATCCATACCATTCGTTGATCTGCGCGGAAAAACACCGGTTGACCTGCTCCGCAGCTACCCTGACAAGGCCCGTAACCTTATCGCCGCCGTCCGGCAGATGTATGGCACTGCCTCTTATGTATCCAGCATGGTCGCGCTGCCGTTTGGGGATATACGCTCAAAAAGGATATTGAAACGTAATTTGAACCCCTACCTGCATGAAATTGAAACCATGGCGGATATTGTGGGGGTACCCGGTATTTATGCTCTCAATATATGTTATGAATGGGGCTGCACTTCTGGTGTGTATCGGAGCAGTGAAGGTGTGGCAATGCTTCGGGTGCTCGACTGGCCGTTTCCCAAACTTGGTGAGCATGCCATGGTGGTGTATCAGGAAGGTGCAGCGGGTGGCTTTTATAATGTGACATGGCCGGGCATGGCGGGTGTATTCAATGCCATGGCACCCGGGCGGTTCTCCGCCGCTATCAACCAGGCACCGATGCGTAAACATAACCTGACCTATGTGGGCGACTGGCTGAAGAACAGAGTAGTTGCAGGGCAGGGGCTTGGTATGCCGCCTTCACATTTACTGCGGGCGGTATTTGAAAATGCCACGAGTTATGATGAAGCGAAATCCATGCTGATAAAAACACCCATCGCCGTGCCGGCAATTTTTACACTGGCCGGTACTGAACTGGGGCAGGGCTGTGTTATCGAACGTCTTGAGACAGCCGCTGAAGTGATGGAAATATCCGCCGGGCTTAACCTGTGCACGACTAACCATTTCAACAGCACGTTTGCCGGTTTTGGTATTGGCTGGCGGCCACGTGAGATCGACAGTGCCGGCCGTTACCGGCAGGCGATTACCTTCGGTGGGCATGACCTTGAACAACCGGACTTTGCCTGGCTGCAGGCTCCCATCATCAATGTGAATACCCGCCTTGCCATGGTGCTGGATGCTGCATCCGGTCGCTTGATGGTGCAGGGATATGAAGGGCCTGTTGCCGTGACTAACCTGTTCAACCTGCCGATGTATGAGTATGTCTCTGAACAAACCAGCTAATGAAATGACTCGGCTGATCAAAGCATTCGGCTATTCCATGCAGGGCCTGAGGGCAGCTATGCAGCAGGCACCTTTCAAAGCGGAACTGGTTGCTGCTGCTATCATGATACCGCTGGGGATTGCGCTGGGAGAAACGGGTGTGGAGCGCGCGTTGCTGCTGGGCAGTGTGTTGCTTGTGCCCATCATTGAGCTGCTCAACTCGGCTGTTGAAGCTACTATTGACCGCATATCGCTGGAACGGCATGAGCTTTCAGGTCGTGCCAAGGATCTGGGCAGTGCGGCTGTGCTTGTTGGCATTATCAATGCCGGGGTCATCTGGCTTGCGGTACTGTGGTAGCGCATGGAACTGGATGCGCTCGACCTCGACCTGAAGCATCTTAAATACGGGCTCTTTGCCAAACGCCGGTTCCTGCCGATTTTCCTGGCGACATTCCTTGGTGCATTCAACGATAATCTCCTGCGCTCAGGGCTGGTGGTGCTGATTGCCTATTCGGCCAGCAAAGGGATCACGCTGCCTGCAACACCGGAAGTATTCGTGACACTGTGCTCGGTGATGCTGGTGCTGCCGATTCTTTTATTTTCATCCATAGCCGGCCCGGTCGCCGATAAATATGAAAAATCCCGCCTGGTGCTGCTTACTAAAATTGCTGAAATACTCATTATGTTTTGTGTGTTTTATGGATTTGCCGTGCAGAATATTTACCTGCTGATGGCGATGCTATTCGTCAGCGGCACGCACACAACGTTCTACAGCCCCATCAAATTCAGTATTTTACCAGATCATTTGAGCAGCAAAGAATTGCTGGCGGCGAATGGATTCATGGCGGCGGGCAGTTACCTTGCTATTCTGGGCGGGCTGATCGCCGGTGGGCTGCTGGTGGAAATGGAAGGCAATATCATTGGGGGTGTTGCCATTATTATTGCAGGGATTGGCCTGCTGGCCAGCCTGTTTATTCCGCCCTCACGCATTGCCCATCCTGAAATACATGTGAGCCTGAATATCTGGAAAGGATCACGCGATATCATCCGCAATGCTACGTATGACATGAAAAACTTCCGCGCCATATTGGGGCTTTCATGGTTCTTGCTGGTGGGTTCGGTCTATATGTCGCAATTTGCCAATTATGCGCAGGCGGTGGTGCAGGCAAACAACGAGGTGTATATACTTTTTCTGGTCGTATTCTCCATTGGTATCGCCGTTGGTTCAATTGTGTGTGACGATCTGCTGAAAGGCCAGATATCTACACGGCTGACACCATATATGACGCTGGGAACAGCGATATTTACATTCCTGATGGTGCTGACTACACCGTCTCCTGTGCATGAAGGGTTGATGGGATTTAGTGAATTCATCCATACATCAGCGCACTGGCCGATGCTGGCCTGCATGCTAATGGTGGCGGTGTGCGGCGGTATCTATATCGTGCCGCTTTATGCTTTCCTGCAATCGCAGGCACATGCGCAGTTTCGCTCGCGTATCATGGCGGCGAGCAACCTGTGTGATTCAGTATTTATGACCGTTGCCGCACTTGCATCCGCAATACTTTTAATGTTAGGGTTCACTATCGTTGACCTGTTCATGATATTGGCAACTCTTAACCTCGTGGTAGTCTGTTATGCTTGGAAATTCACACGTGAATAAACAATTTAATGCTGCGGATTATACAAAGCCATTGCTGGCAGCATTGCTGAGAGCAAGAGATGCGTATGGCAAAGATACGGTCGTGGGCGGTGATGTTACATCTGAAACTCTGACTTACCAGAGCCTGCTGCTGCGCGCTTTCGTGCTGAAAAGAAAGCTGCCGGCAGTGCTGGGTGATACGAAATTCGTTGGCGTGCTGCTGCCTAATACGCTGGCAGTGGTGGTGACCTTTATCAGCCTGCACATGCTGAAGCGTGTGCCCTGCATGATCAATTATTCGGCGGGTGAAGCCAGCATATTGCATGCCTGCCGCATTGCCGGATTGCAGACAATGCTGACCTCCAGAAAATTTATAGAGAAAGCAAAGCTTGAATTTCTGGTGAAAGCACTGCAGAAGCAGGTGAATATTGTGTATCTGGAAGATATACGTGAAACCATCACGTGGAAGGATAAAGCATCTGGCGTGATAGATGCCATGCTGCCAAAAATGGCACTGCGCGAAGTGTTGGAAACCACAAGCCCTGATGATCCGGCGGTGGTGCTCTATACATCCGGCTCTGAGGGCGTGCCGAAGGGAGTTGCGCTTTCCCATACCAATTTACTCAGCAATATTGCGCAGGCCTGTGCTCGGCTGGACCTGTCGCCGCCTCATATTATTTTCAATGCGCTGCCGGTGTTTCACTCGTTCGGGCTAACGGTTGGCACCATCATGCCGCTGGTGTGCGGCCTTAAAACGTATTTTTACCCAAGCCCTGTGCAGTATAAACAGATCCCCGAGGAAGTGCAGAAATCCGAGGCAACGATCATGCTTGGCACCGATACATTCTTCCAGGGCTATGCACGCTACGGTGAGAAACACCATTTCGCACGCATCCGGCTGGCTGTTGCCGGTGCCGAGAAGCTGCGTGATTCCACACGCAAGGCATGGACCCAGCAATTTGGCGTCGATATATTGCAGGGCTACGGCGTGACTGAGGCAAGCCCGGTCATTTCCGTGAATACGCCTGCTGAGCATAAACCCGGCACGGTGGGCAAACTGTTTCCGGCGATGGAATATAAACTCGAAGCCGTTGAAGGGTTGGAGAAGGGCGCAAAGCTGGTTGTGAAAGGCCCGAATGTGATGCTGGGGTATCTCAAGGCGGATAAACCCGGAGAAGTGCAATCACAGGGTGCATGGTATGACACGGGTGATATTGTGGATGTGGATGATGAAGGTTATATCAGCATACTTGGCCGTGCTAAACGCTTCGCCAAGATCGCTGGTGAAATGATTTCACTGGCCGTGGTGGAAGAGCTGGCGTTTGATATTGACCCGGAAAAAGGCCATGCCGCCATTACTCTGCCTGATGAAAAACGTGGTGAGCAGATCGTGATGTATACGGAATCACCGGAGATCACGAAAGAGAAATTGCTGGCGCGTGCGCAGCAGAAAGGCGTTCCGGAAATATGCCTGCCACGCCAGATACAGCGCATCGACCTGATACCAAGGCTTGGCAGCGGCAAGATCGATTATATTTCGCTCAAGAACAGCATGGCGCGTAACCAGACCGAAGTGGCCTAGCCGCCAAACAAGCCGTCGCGCTGTTTTTTCTTACGGGTGGCGGGTGGTGTGTCTAAGTGGATAACGCTTTCCACATTCCAGTATTTGGCAACTTCGCCACAACGCGTATTCATGTCAGATATTTTACCGACACCATTCTGGAACCGGTAGGTTTTAGATGGCATACGCGCGAGTGGGTTGAAAGCGCGCTTCTTTGAGCGGTCCACGATTTTATCGACATAGGCTTGATCCAGCTCATATTCTTTTATCAGTGATTCTGACAGCTCGGTGATCTTCGCGTAGTGACCATCGATAGCATCGGTTAAGGCTGCATCGCGTATCTCCGTGGTCTGGTTCATGCTTTTACAGAATGACCAATATTGGAATGCACAGGTATTGAAGGCGAGATCCCTGAGGGATTCCGAGAAAACAGGCAGGTTTCTTTTCTCAAGTATCAGTGCGCGTTTTCTTTCCTCAATATTCTGGAGGTTGGCCAGTGCCTGCTGGTATTCCGCTTCACGTGCAGCGTTTTCTGCAATTGCCTGTTGGTGCTGATATTCCTGATCATCCAGCTCTTCATCTTCACGTGCGCGCTTTTCTGCTTCATAACGCTCAACAATTTTACGCTCTGCGTTATAGCGTTCCTGCAATTGCTGGTTATATTCCACATATTGTTGCTTGATCTTGTCGGCCTGCGCTTTAACAAAACCATCCATTTCGCCAAGTAATTCCGCATGGCCTTCCTTATGGGCGATGTTGCGTGCGATATCGCCATTATTATCGACCTGATAATAGTTGATGCCGCTTTCCAGCAGCAGCATGACGGCATCTTTGTTACCAACGCGGGCGGCATGGAACAGGGCGGTCTGCCCTTCACTGTCGCGCCCATTCATATCAGCACCCGAGGCAAGCAATGTTTTCATTACGTTGATGCCTTCAGCGTCTTTACGCACGGCGGCCAGCGCAAGCAGCGGGATGCCTTCATCATTAGTGAAATTGGGTGATGCCCCGCCGTCAATGAGTAATTTTACATCATCGGCGCGGCCAAGATGCACGCGGTAGAGAATTTCTTTCTGCTGCTCTTTCGTCATGCTGGTGTTTATTGCGGCCTGCGGCTGGCTGGCGGTGGTGGCCTGCTGTTCTTCGGTTTCTTCGGTTTCAGAAGGTATATCTATCTGTGCAAGGGCAGTGGTGGCAGACAGCAAAACCAGCAATGCAGACAGTGTTATTTTATTCATACTATTCAAATGTCTCCTTGACAGCGGGAAATGGCGTACCATATCCATATTATCCGTGCAGAGTATAACATAAACAGGTGAATTATGACGCAAAAAAGCGAAGAAAAACTTAAGTTTGGAGCGGAAGTCAGCAAGATTCTGCAGCTGGTCATCCATTCGCTGTATACGAATAAAGATATATTTATCAGAGAGTTGATATCAAATGCCTCCGACGCCTGCGATAAGCTGCGCTATGAAGCGGTGACCAAGCCAGAGCTTGCTGAAGGCAGTGCGGCATACAGCATTGACCTGTTGGTGGATAAGGCGGCGGGCACACTCACCATCCGAGATAATGGGATTGGTATGGGCCGTGATGAGTTGGTTGCCAATCTCGGCACTATCGCTAAATCCGGTACGCAGGAATTCCTCAATGCCCTTACAAAAGATAATAAAAAAGATGCACTTCTCATCGGGCAGTTCGGTGTTGGGTTTTATTCCGCGTTCATGGTTGCGGATAAGGTAACGGTTGTATCAACACGTGCTGGGGCTAAGGAAAGCTGGCAGTGGGAATCTGAAGGGCAGGGTGAGTTTACCGTAACGGCGGCCGAAGCTGCACCTCGCGGTACATCCATTAGACTGCATCTGAAAAAAGGCGAAGAGGAATATCTGGATGCATTCCGCCTGCGCCATATTGTGCAGACCTACTCTGACCATATTTCTTTTCCCATTACGCTGACCGATGCGGAGGGCCATACAGAAACCATCAATACGGGTGCGGCACTGTGGATGCGGCCCAAGAATGATATCAAGCCGGAGCAGTATGCGGAATTTTACCGCCATGTGGCGCATGCGCCGGATGAGCCATGGCTTACGTTGCACAATAAGGCCGAAGGCAAGGTGGAATATGTGAGCTTGCTGTTCGTGCCATCTGCCAAACCGTTTGACCTTTTCCATCCGGATAGGAAACGCCGCGTGAAGCTCTATGTGAAGCGCGTGTTCATTACCGAGGAGAATGCTGACCTCGTGCCGCAATATATGCGCTTCCTGCGTGGTGTGGTGGATTCGGAAGATCTGCCGCTCAATATCAGCCGTGAGACATTGCAGCATAACCCGCTTATGACGAAGATACGCGAATCCATCGTGAAGCGTGTGCTTACTGAGCTGAAGAAAAAAGGTGAAGAGGATGAGAAATCATACCTTGAATTCTGGAATAACTTTGGGCCCGTGCTGAAGGAAGGGCTGTGCGAAGGCCATTCCCCGCGTGAGCAGATTCTGGAAGTATGCCGCTTCGGCACGAATCTTTCAGACGAAAAAACCACGCTGGATAATTATATCAGCCGCATGAAAGAAGGGCAGGAAGCTATTTTTTACCTGACAGGGGATAATGTGGATGTGATGCGCCAGAGCCCGCAGATCGAGGGTTTCACCAAGCGCGGCATCGAGGTGCTTTTGCTTTCCGACCATGTGGATGATTTCTGGGTGAATGTGGTGATGGATTATAAGGGTAAGAAACTTAAATCTGTAACCCGTGCGGATATTGACCTTGATGCCGTGGCCAAGGAACAATCACCGGAAGAAAAACCAAAGGTGGATAGTGATGCAGTGAATGCGCTGTGCGAAAAACTAAAATCCATTCTGGGTGACAAGGTAAGGGATGTGCGCGCCACGCATAAACTGACGCAAAGTGCGGTGTGTTTAGCGGTGGAAGAAGGCGCGATGGATTTCCGCTTTGAGCGTTTCCTGGTGGAGCAGAAGCAACTGGGCGCGACATCGGCAAAGATTCTGGAGATCAACCCTGATCATTCCATCATCAAATCGCTTATGGCCAAAGCAGCGGATGTGAAATACACCGCGGAAGTGGAAGATGTGACGTGGTTGCTCTTTGACCAGGCGCGTATTGTGGAGGGTGAGGATATCACCGACCCCGCAGCATTTACACGCCGCCTGCAGAATTTTGTGGAAAAAAGCCTTGCCGCATAAAAAGTATATTACGTTTTAGTTTTTATTCGCTTAGTCGCAGATACTAACGGAAAATTAACGTATTTTTACGTATATTGCAGCTGTGTCCTGATTACGCTAAAATCCACGCGCTTTTTTGAAAGATAAGGTACGCATGGTCAAACAAAATACTTTTAAAGGATACGCACGCAAAGCGCCAAACAATGCGGAAAGCTATTCAGCTGAAACGGTTGATAAGCTGCGTGCGGAACTTGAACTGCTAACATCCTATTCGAACGACACCATTTATCGGCTTCGTTACGACACGATGCGCTATGATTACATCAGCCCTTCGGTGGTGCGCCTTTTGGGCTTCACGCCGGATGAGCTTATTAACCTGAACATTCGCACGCTGATTCTGGAAACGCGCATCGTCACCAATGCGCTGAAATCAGTGGAATCCTTCAGCCCGCTGGAAGAAGAGCGCAAGCGCGGCAATGTGCATAAATGGCAGGCCGACTACCTGATGCGCACCAAGGATGGCCGCAAGATATGGGTATCTGATATTTCCTATCCGTGGTTCGATGACAGCGGAACCATCATCGGATCGGTGGGGTCTTTACGCGATATTACCGAACGTGTAACGGCAGAAGCTACTGCCAAGGATGAGATCACCCGTGTGGTCAGCACCGACCAGCTCACCGGCCTTGGCACACGCCGTGTGTTTTTCACCAAGCTGGAAGATGAGCTGAAGCGCATCAAGCGCAGCCGTGAAGATTTATCGCTGCTGCTTATCGACATGGATAATTTTAAGACCATCAATAATAATTATGGCCAGGAGATGGGCGATAAGGTGCTGCAGGCCGTGGCAAAAATTATTAAAAGCTGCCTGCGCGAAACGGATTTAGGTGCGCGCATCGGCGGCGAGGAATTTGGTGTGGTGCTGCCGGAGACGCCGGCGAATGGCGCGTTTTGGGTGGGTGAGCGTATCCGCACATCGGTAGCGAAGGAAAGTTTCAATATTGGTGAAGGTAATCAGCTGTTTGGCTGTACGGTATCCATCGGTATCGCCTCTGCCCGTTTTGACCATAACACCGATGCCGAGGCACTCTACAAAACCGCCGACCAGCGGCTTTACATCGCCAAGCATACTGGCCGTAACCAGGTTTCCATGGATGAACTGGTCGAGATGCATTAATTAATAAGGCTTAGACAAACACTTAATACATATGTATATTTCCGGTTTGCCACGTAGTTTTTGAGTTTTGGAGATACATATGAAATTTTCTGGTTTATCTGAATTTTTAGTTGCCTTTTTCCCATTGGTTACTGTGATAGGAAATGCTTATGCATTCCCTACGATTACCAATCCAGGAACTACAACCATTGGAGCGCAGCCTGGTGTTGTTCAGGGTGGACAAATATCGCAAACTCTTGATCGTGCCATAATCGACTGGTCTAGATTCAATAATGGATCGCCGGAAAATGTTACTATTAGTAATCAAGTGACGCATATGATGGTACCGGACGCAACGGATCCACATTTCAATGATAGTCATGTATCACCTTCCGCAGGTGAACAGGATACTTCGACGCTATCACCTGAAGATTCTGCCAATCTGGCATTACATAAACTTGGTTTGGCAAGCGAGTAACAATCCGGTTCTGTAAGTTGCTTTTTTTCAAGGCAATATGCACATCCTCGCTCTCCAACATGTAGCTTTTGAAACACCCGGCCTGATTGCTGAGTGGGCAAAAGCGCGTGGGCATACGCTTACTATTGTGCGCAGTGATGAGGCGGACAGCCTGCCAACCACCGATAGCTTCGATATGCTGGTGGTGATGGGCGGACCGATGGGTGTGCATGATGTGGCGGAACATCCGTGGCTGGTGGCGGAGAAGGCACTTATCAAATCAGCTATCGATGCAGGGAAATATGTGCTTGGTGTGTGCCTTGGCGCGCAGCTGATTGCGGATGTGCTGGGAGCGAAGGTCTACCCCAATATCGTAAAAGAAATTGGCTGGATGCCGGTTGCCATTCCCGATGGTGCACTGCATAAGCCTGTGCTTGCTGGATTGAACCATGCGATGACGGTGTTCCACTGGCATGGCGACACATTTGATTTGCCATGCGACGCAACGCATTTGATGGCGAGTGGTGCCTGCAGAAATCAGGCATTTATGTATGGCAGCAAAGTGCTGGGGTTGCAGTTCCATCTGGAGATGACGGAGCAGGGAATTAATGCGCTGATAGAGCATTGCGGGCATGAGCTGGTTGACTCACCAACCATACAGGACGCAAAAACACTGCAAGCGGGAATAAAACATATTCCAGCCTGCCGCACGGTATTATTCAGACTGCTGGATAATTTGACCTTGCCAGCTTGACCTGCCTCCATCTGTTCCTATATCGTGAGCTCTCAACGGAAGGAATCTTATGCGCAATAAAGCAGAAGCAATGATTGAAAACGGCCTGTTTGCCAGCCGCTGGCTGATGGCACCGATCTATGTGGGGCTGGTTGGCGGGTTGATATTGCTGGTGATGAGCTTTTTTCAGGAGCTGATGCATCTTTTCGGGCAATTTCCTGAATTGAACCAGAACGATATTATCCTTGGTATTCTTTCATTGATCGATCTGTCACTAGCGGGAAACCTGCTGCTGATTGTGATTTTTTCCGGTTATGAGAATTTTGTTTCTAAGATGGAAACGGAGGAGCATATCGACCAGCCGGAATGGAAAGGCACGGTGGATTTTACCACACTGAAACTGAAGCTGATCGCCTCTATCGTGGCGATCTCCGGTATTCATCTGCTGAAAGTATTCATGGATGTGAATAAATATACCGACAGCCACATTATGTGGATGGTGGTGATACACCTGGTATTCGTGGTGTCCGGCGTGCTGCTTGCGCTGATGGATAAAATTGCGGTCAGCGCAAAAGTGATGAAGCAGAAATAGGGTTAGTAAGCCCGCTCGGCGCAGAAATCGACGAGTTCCAGCATGGCCTGCTTGGCGGCACTTTCCGGCAGTGGTGCCAGTGCGGCAATGGCCTTGTTGCAATAATCATGGGTCATGTTCATGCAGGCCGCCAGTGCGTCATGCTTTTCCAGATAGTTCATGGCTTGTTGCAGATCTTCCGGAATCTGGTCTTTATCGGCGAGGCAGCGGTTCCAGAAGGTTTTTTCATTTTCGTCCCCGGCGGCATAGGCCAATATCACCGGCAGGGTGATCTTGCCTTCGCGGAAATCATCGCCCACGGTTTTGCCCAGCGTTTCCTGATTTGCGCTGTAATCCAGCACATCATCCACCAGCTGGAAGGCAATGCCAATGGAAGTGCCAAAACTGCGCATGCTGGCACGCAGATTTTCCTTATTGGCGGCAACGGCACCGAGTTCGCAGGTGGCGGCAAAGAGTGCGGCGGTTTTGGATTCGATGACTTTCATATAGTCATCCACCGTGGTTTCGGGGTCACCTTCGGTCATCAGCTGCATCACTTCGCCCTGAGCGATGATCGCCGAGGCGTCTGAGAGGATTTTAAGCACGGTAGTTGCGCCGTCCTCCACCATCATCTGGAAGGCCTGCGACAGCAGGAAATCACCCACCAGAACGCTGGCTTTATTGCCGAATATTTCGTTGGCGGTGGCCATGCCGCGGCGGAGCGCGCTTTCATCCACCACATCGTCATGCAGCAAGGTGGCAGTATGGATGAATTCCACCGCAGTGGCCAATGCAATGTGGCGCGTGCCTTCAAAACCGCAGGCCTTGGATGAAATCAGCGTGAGTGCAGGGCGAATGCGCTTGCCGCCTGAGGCAATGATGTGGCGTGCCACTTCATGAATCAGCGGCACTTCACTTTTAATGCGTGCAAGGATCAGTGCATCCACCTGTTTCAGGTCTTGCTGGATGAGGCTATAAAGCGCATCCAGGGTAGCTATTTTGGATTGTGTTGCCGTGGCGGTGTTCATCATAAGTTCAAGGTATTAGTGCCAATTCGCTAAAAAATACAGGAGAATTTAGTACGCAACTTATCCTTAGCCGGATTGTGCTGGCCGAACCCGGCAGACAGTGTGAAAGGAAGGCAGGAAGCAGGTTTCTGGCATTTTTTGTCATCAATATGTAACAAAAGCGTCATATGGCTGTAATACAGTTATGGTTAAATATAACCATTACCAATTTATTGGTAAGCCATTAAAAAACAAGGAGATATAACAATGAAAAATTCTTCAAAAATTTTGGCAGCCGCACTGTTTTCAGCCGTAGCATTTACTGGTTCCGTACAGACAGCCACTGCACAGATCGTGATTCTTCATCCTGAATATGAACAATACGTACAAGATCAGGAGAGGTGCCGTCAGAAACATGTTGATGCAGTAAATGCGTGTACTGCCAATAAATCACTGACCGTAGAACAATACAAGAAATGCCGTGCAGAAGCGGACGCTGAGAAAAAGAAATGCGATGATTTTGCAAGATATATGTACGATCTGGCAAGCCGCTCACGTCGCCGCTACTAATTGTTGATATATGAGACTACCCAGCGCAGCCACATAAAGTGGCTGCGCTGATGTCTTTCAGGGGGCCATTTAAGCGTTCAGATCGCTGTGTGGTATGTTGGTTTCTTCCAGCGGGCGCACAGGAAATTCCTGCACCGTCTGGAAGGCCAGCTGGCCCTTATAGCCGGTGAGTTCAGCCATTTGATTATATATGGCGAAGATATCCTGTTTGGTGGCATCATCCAGTTGGGTGCGGGTGCGGACATAAAGGTCGAATTCCAGTAGTTCGGGATCTTTGCGGACAAAACCATCAAGCTGCAATTCACCCATCTGGCTTAGATCCAGTTCCACGATGAAGCGTGTATCTTCTTCTGGCGTGCCTTCACGGTCATTTTTTTGTTTACGGTCACGTTTCAGGAAAAAACGTACCTGCTGCACATCGCCATGCACGGCAATTGGGAAAAACAGGCTCTGCCATTGGCCCGGTTGCGCTTCACCGAACTGCTTGCCCAGTGCGAGGAATTCACCCTCTGCTTTGCGCACGAGTGTGCCATGCCCGTTATCTTCCAGCCAGCTGCTGTTTTCGCGCCCCAGCCAGCCACGGAAATCACCACCGCGCAGGGCAGCAATGAACACCATGAGGCCGGATGGAATAGCCTGCGGGTTCAAGGTGGGTGCAGCATTGCCTTGTGGTGGTGCATGACCGAACAGTGACGCAAGGCCTGAGTTATTCAGGCTATCTGCCGATAGATGTTGGGTGAGTAAGGTTACGATCTGCTGCAATGCCGGCCACTGGCGCGCAAGTGTTGTGACCGGATCAGGTAATTCTGATGCGCTGACGGGCTGAGTCTGCGGCTGGCCGGACTGGCTGACTTTGTTGACATCAAAGGTCAGGCTGATGCCCTGCGGAAGCGGGGAAGTGGTGTTCAGCTGAAGTGTGGCACCGGTTGATGTCTGTATGATGGTTTCACCGGTTGGCGTGCGGCCGGTGACAACGCCCTGCAACACAGAGCCTAATGTAATCGGTGGGGGTGTCTGCGCTGTGGAAGCGGCTGGCAGTGGAGCCTGTGCCTGTTGCGGCGTGCCCACGGGTGTTTGTGTGGTGGCAGGATTTGGCGGAGGATTTGTGGTGCTCACTGCCTTGGCATAAGCAGCATAGGGTGAGGTGGGGGCTGCGGATTGTGCTGGCGCAGATGGCGCAGTTTTTGGAGCAGTAGTAGCTGGTTCCGCTGCCGATAGCACTCTGACCAGAAGTTGTGAGCCGCTGGGCAGGTCTGGTTGCTCGGTGAGCAGGGTTGCTGTGATGGTGGCCTGTGCGCTGATGGTGGCGGCTGGTGTTAGACGCGGCTGGGAGATGGGTGCGATGGTATCCTGTGGTTGGCGCGGCGGCTGAGACTGGCCTTCTATCGGCTTTGGCAGCACGGCTCCTTTTTCTGGTGCGGGTGGCGGGTTGCCATCGATGCTGATGATGGTGGCCTGCTGCTGCCCCTGCCGGGTATCGACACGGATGACCAGCTCG
>CAZAQK010000003.1:0-45657 GCA_964487265.1 uncultured Rickettsiales bacterium
ATACATACCAGCAGCAAATCCAATCCTTCAGGAAAAGACCTAAGCAGTTTTTTTTGTCGCTTCTGCACCGCATTTTTAAGGTATATTGATGTTCCGAACATCCCGATGATGGTGGCAAAAAGACCCGCCAAAAGCAAAGTTGCTTTTTTCCCGCCCGGTAAACCTACCGATGTTACGCCTTTGACGAAGAGAAACAGCCCCACAAGCAATATCACCGGCTGTATGATACGTTTAAAGAACAGGAAATAATGCACCGCAAAAGGTGAATTGAATCCCCCCTGCGACAGCGAAACAGCAAGTTCCTTCTGCTTGGTTACATCCACACCGGTGAGCAGCACCATTGCGCGGCAGAACGCTGCAAAAGGCGGTGTAGCCTTGTCTTCCTGCGTTTCATAGAATGCATCTGCCGCCGTACGCTGTATGCGGGATTTTTTGGCATCCGGGCGGAATACATGCACCAGTGCCATGTATATGGTGAATACACCCACCACCATCAACGCGTATATGATGTAATCAGTATTCACAATTACACCTCAACATTTGACATTTTAGTAACGATAAAACTACCGAGCAGTACGATGCCAATGGCAAATGCCAGCATAAAATTACCCAGCACAGTATCAAAAAGCGGGGCAAGATGTTTAGGCGACATACGGTATATCGCCAGGAATACAAACACCGGCAGCAACCCGAGGACCCAGGCGGTGGCCCTGCCTTCCGATGTAATGGCTTTGACCTTCATGCGTAGATGTTTACGTTTACGGATAATGCCAGACAGGTTGGATAATACTTCTGCCAGATTACCGCCTACTTCCTGCTGCACCGACAACACCACCACGAAGAACCGGATATCAGGTTCATCAATTCGTTGGCACAACCTTTTCAGTGAATCAACCAGTGAGCTGCCATAAGCCGTTTCGTCCGCAACCTGCTTGAATTCCGTGCTGATAGGAGGGGACATATTCTCAGCCACCATACGCACGGCACCCGCCAGCGGATACCCCGAGCGCACACTACGGACAATCATATCAAGCGCATCAGGAAAATTATTCAGGAAAATAGCACTGCGTTTTTTAACACAGCGTCTGACATACATCCACGCCAACACATAAACCACCGCTATACCTGCAAGCGGCGCCACAATCCCCTGCGAGCGTAAAAGCCATGTAATGGATAACCCAATCAGCAGCAATACAGCTACAAATTTGTTGATATTACCTGCAACACCGGCTTTGAGCAGTTGAGGATAAACATATTTTGCACCAGGCAATGTAAAGAAGACGCGTGTCAGCAGATCCGCAGATTCTATCTGCTCACGCATGATATTTACCGTCTCTTCCTGAGGCGTCAGGTTAGCCCGGCTTTCATCTTCCAGGCGTTTGAGCATGTTTTTTGTATATTGCCCACTATCAGCAAGAATTTTCTTAGGGATAAGCGCAATGATCAGTATGTAGACCACCACCCCGATCAATACAGCAATCATCACTGGTTCCATGATCAGCCCGTCGCTTTCAGTGCGCGGCGTATATCATCCCCGCGTCCGAAATAATCAGCCTGGCCGACAAATTCCGGTATGATGCCCGTACAATAAAACTCACCGGTCAGGTTGCCATGGTCATCCATTGGGCCTGGGCGGAATCCGAATAAATTCCTTGTCAGTATCTGCTCCCCATCCATACCGGCAATCTCATCTATGTGCGTGACACGGCGGCGACCATCACGCTGCCTTGCAACCTGCACGACCAGATGCACCGCACTGGAGATCTGCGTACGCAGCGATGGCAATGAAAGCTTAACACTCGACATGCCAACAAGGTTCTCAATACGGCTCATGGCATCTTTCGGGCTGTTAGCGTGGATAGTTGCCATCGAGCCATCATGGCCGGTATTCATGGCAGACAACACGTCAATTACCTCATCGCCACGGATTTCACCGATGATGATACGGTCAGGACGCATACGCAGCGCATTCTTCACCAGCTGGCGTGCATTGATTTCACCCACGCCTTCCATGTTGGCAGGGCGTGTTTCCAGCCGAAGCACGTGCGGTTGCTGCAACTGCAACTCCGCTGCATCTTCGATGGTAACCACGCGTTCCTTGTGATCAATATTGCCGGATAGCGCATTGAGCATGGTGGTTTTACCGGATCCGGTACCACCAGAGATGATAATATTAATGCGGATATTACCGCAAATCTTCAGAAAATCGCACATTTGCTGGCTCATGGATTTCCACTCGACATACTCCTGCAACGCCATTTTCTGTTTGCGGAATTTTCGGATGGATACCAGGCAGCCGTCCAGTGCCAGAGGCGGAATGATAGCATTAAAACGCGAGCCATCCGGCATGCGCGCATCCACCATCGGGCTTGATTCATCAATGCGGCGACCTACCAGCGAAACAATCTTCTGAATTACATTGAGCAGGTGTTTTTCACTGCTGAATGTAACATCGGTCAGAAGTATTTTGCCTTTTTTCTCAACATAGACCTGCTGGTGGCCATTCACCATGATATCGGCAACGTCCGGATCCGCCATCAGCACTTCAATAGGGCCAAAGCCCAGAAGGTCATCCACCGCCTGATCTTTAAGCAGTTCAACCTGCTGCGCAGTGAGCGGTATCTGTATATCGTGAGACAGTATATGGCTGGCGACATCGCGTACGCGTTCTTTTTTTGCCTGCTCAGATACCGTGCGCAGTGCGCCAAAATCGATACGATCCAGCAACCCATCTGTCAGTAATTTTTTTGCCCTGGCATATTCCGCCGTTTCCAGCTTGGAATCCGCAAATGTCACCTCGGCTTTCTCGGAAGCATCCGCCACATCCGCAAGACGCGATGTATATTCGAACAGTTTACGTTCATTGATGCTTACCGCATCGAGTGCGGTCTCATCAGACGCCACCTTTTGCAATTTTTTGCCGGTTTGCGTAGGTACAGGTAAATTGGTATTGCTCGATTTTTTCCCGAACATGTTTACTTCTTCAATAACAGTTTAAGGCCTTTTTTACCTGACGCTTCCTTGGCACCTCCTGCCGTTGCTAATTCAGGGCGGAACCGTTTGCACAGCATCGCGCTGAACTGCTGGAACTGCTGCTGCAACAGGTTGCTCTCATCGAGCTCCATAAGCGTTTTAGCATCATTCTCGGCCTGCGATATGGCCCGGATATCGTTGTTGATGTGGGCCGTGATCTTATGACGGCAGATACGTTCAAAATCCTGCGACGTAATGGCTTCCTTGAATTTAGCACCACTACGGTTGATTACAACGGACATATCCTGGTCAGCCACGCCTACACTCTGGCATGCCGCAAGCAGCCTGGATGCATGCGTCAGCGAACGCAGCCAAAGCTGCGCCACCATCACTGTATGGTCGGAATAGCTGAGCGTTGCTGCCGTCCAGTCTGTCCACAGGTGGGGTACGTCAATGATCACAAAGGCAAACTGCGACCGCAATACCTGGATTAACTCGCGGATAGTTTCGGGTTTTACAGGAGGCATAAGCCGTAAATCATTCGGTGCAGCAATGATGTTGAATTTGTTTTTATAACTTATCAGCATCTTGCTGATTAGCATGTCATCAAGTCCACGTTCCGGATGATCGAACAGTTCGCGTATACCAAACGACGCATCGAGATCGAGGCTTTTACTGATAAGGCCAAACTGGTAATCCATGTCAACCAACACCGTTGGCTGTTTGTAATCCTCCGCCAGGCTGTAGGCCAGGTTGAGGGCAACCGTCGTAGCACCATCACCAGATGCTGCCGACATGACGGAAATGACCGTACCACGCTTTTCTTCTACGTCCGCTACGCGCGACTTACTGGTTTGCTGAACCAGCACGGGACGTATATCCGTTGCGGTTACTGGGCGTGGAAAATATTCGAGCACACCGCGTGATTTCAGTTCGCGATAAAACGTGATGTCATTGATGGATCCCACCACAACAACCCGCACTTCACCTTCACAATGCTCGGCCAGCCGGTCGATATCCGCAAGCACATCCTTGGTGCGTTTACCCGTATCGATGAGCAGGTACTCAAGCGACCTGGAACGCTGCTGTAAAGCCGCAACCGCTTGCTCTACACCTCCCACTGCCACCTGCGCATCCGGATAACCAAGTGCCTGCACCACCTCGACAAGGCCGGCAAGTTCCTCCGGATCAAAACTGACAATAAGGAATGGGCTGGATGTGCTCATATCAGGTTATTTGACCCACTAGCTGCCGCTGTTGATTTCGCTCAACATACTTTCATTTTCTCTGTTGGGCGGCTCAGGAGGAGTCAGGTACACGCGGTAAACCTGATAGGCTCTTTCGCCATCAGTATAATCCATCAGGCTAGGATTGGTAAATTGCCGTTTATCGCTTACCATCTGCACCATGTTAGCAGTAACCGAGCAGGCGAAGGTCGGATGATTCAGGTTATAAGGATTGATACTGTTATCAATGAAGCGACCTTCACAGTCACGTGCTACCATGCGCTCATAAATCATTGTGATGCCTGGCCCACTTCCGGCTTCAACCGGCACAGCGTATTGCTCAAACATCTGGCGCACTTCCATGCACAGGCCATCCTTAGGCGAACAGCTCATCTGCACACGTGTAGGAGGATCCTGCGATACCATGGCATTCAGGTCGCGCATGGCCGAAGTAGACGACAAATTCATAGTGACCACTTCAGATGATACATCCAGAAGATTTTCCGGATCCCCACGGTCATAATATGCAGCAGCCGGAATTTCGCTGCAGGCAGTCAGGAGCAGGATTGCCAGAAGGCTTGTCGTTTTTTGCATAATCAATCCACCATAAATCCGATTGGGCCTTCAACAGGCGGTGTTTGCGAAATAACCGGCGCATTACCTGACAATGAACCAAGCGCACCATAGAAAAACAGTTCCATCTGGCTGCTTGGACGGAAATCATCCGTTGGCAGTTTTACATCGGAACTCTTGAGGGGATCCACCACATACGGTGTCACGGCGATAACGAGCTCCGTTTCGTTGCGGCGGAACTCCGTGCTGCGGAAAAGCGCACCAAGCACTGGTACTTCCTTCACACCCGGCATCTGGTCAACGGTAGCACGCATGTCATCCTTGATGAGACCGGCAATCATAAAGCTTTCACCAGGTGCCAGCTCGATGGTTGTCTTGGCGCGGCGCGTAGTGATGCTGGGAATAGAGAACCCACTGATCTGCACAGTGTTTTCAGTGGATATTTCTGAAACCTCAGGCAACACCAGCATCCGTATACGGTTTTCCGATAGTATCTGCGGGGTAAAGCGCAGGGCTACACCGAATGGCTTATATTCAATGGTAACACCACCAGAGCTGCTACTACTACTGCTCACCGACGGCACTGGAATCTCGCCACCAGCCAGGAATTCCGCTTCTTCACCCGAAACCGCTACCAGGTTTGGCTCTGCCAGAAGCTTGAACACGCCATCACGCTCCAGTGCACGCAAAGCACCTGCCACAGTATTTCCGGTCGGGCCATCCGGCTGCCAGCGGCCCACCATTACACCACGTGTATTCGTTGGCGTCTGCCCCCCCGGCAGAAGGAACGTACCCGGCGAAATAGCATCTTCACCACCCGCTACCAATGAAGCAATACCGCCACCAGTGCCCAACGCCATCAACCCTGAACCGGAAGCCTGCGAGATCACGTTGAGATCTATCCCTAATGATTTGAGTGCTTCACGGCGAATTTCACCAATCTGTACACGCAACATCACCTGCTGGCCCGAAGTAACCTGCAGCATATTGATGATCTGCGGGCTGGGCGGGTTAACTGTACCATATGTTACTGGCCCCGCACTCTGCTCGCCACTGGCCAGTGCATTGCCACGAATAAAATCTTCCGTGATCTTGATGGCCTGGTCTACAACATTGGCACCGCTTACCTGGCCTGTCAGGGCGATGCTGGTATTGACCATCTCCACACCTACCGCCTCATTAGGCAAAAATGTCTTGAGCGCGCGGCGGATAGCGGGAAGATCATGACCGACCGTTACTCCGAAATCCCTTATAAGCTGTCCTTCTTTGCCAAAAATACGCACATTCGTCGCACCCCATCTTTTGCCAATAATGGCTATACTGCGTGGGCTATGCGCATGAATATCAGCAATGCCAGGATTCGCCACCTGCACTTCTTCTGCATTATCAGACAGGCTGATCAGCACCGAACGATTTATTGGCACCAATACATTTTTTGTATCCCCTGTAGTAGCAGCGGATGCCGGCAAAGCTATCGCAGCGAGGGCCAGCAGCATAATAGTTTTTAAAAACATTCTATTAAACATACACATCATAAAAACTATTTTCCTCATTGCTGACTCTGCATTCCATCAGACGGAGCACCTTCCGTCGCAGGTGCCTGACCTTCCATCGTGGAAGTTACATCTCTCATACTGCGCTGCACCGGAGAACCTGCTTTGGAATCCGTATCCACACCGCGCACCAGGCGTACGCCGCCCATACCTGCTCTCGACAAGCTGACACGCGTCAGGTTTTCAAGCGATGTCGGGGGAAGTGCATCATACTTTTCCATATCCTTGATGGAACGCAGTGCCAAAGAAAGTGTACCCAGTTTTTCGGCAAGGCGAAGCTGTTGCACAGCACCTTCAGGCACCGCAAGCGTAAGGCTGGATGGCGCGGCATTAGATTTGGTATCTTCCCCAGCAGCCTTGGGGCGCAGATTAACCCCTAGCACGCGAATATTGGAAAGCAGCACTTCCGTAAATGCCGGCTTGGTGTTCATTTTTTTCTTATCATCTGTTTTGGTACGGTTGAATTCATCCGCCGGCACGTTGTGTGTCATGAGTATATCCACCCGGTCGCCCGGGAAAATATAGCCTGCAACACCTGCCACCGTATCCGTGCCAATGGTCACAGCACGCATGCCTTCAGGGAGCGTCGCAGCCAGAAAGCTTGGGTCATTCGGATTGCTAAGGCGCGTCTTGAGCAGCGGCTCCTGCGGCATAAACGTAGTCCTGGCCACACGCCCAACCACATTGCCTTCATTGCTGCCCGCGACTACAAAGCTTTCAAGCACAAGGTGCGAAGGCCATGGCTGTTTTGCCAGCATTTCTTCCTTGATGATTGACCCGACATCAATCTGTTCACGGGCCACCAGCACTTCGACTGTGGAAACATTGGCGGGTTTCTGAACTGCTGCGTTGGCTACAACCGGTTTTGGCTCATCTTTGCCGCCCCCTGTAATCTTTAATGCAGCAACCCCAGCGACTACGGCAATTACAGCGGCAACCAATAGAAGTACGAAACGCATAAGCCCCACTTTGTTTTTTTCTTTAAGCGACGTGTCTTAGCTGCTTATATCCCATGCAAAAAAAGCGTGCAAACAAATTGTTAATTGCAGATTTTTTTTTTTGCACTTGGTGCAGTTATGACGCTACTTCACACCGCTTTCTTTTGAGCCCTGCTTGCTTTCTTGCGTTCGTTGGCATCCAGCTCGATCTTGCGCAGGCGAAGTGATTTTGGTGTCACCTCCACCAGCTCGTCATCCTGAATGTAGGAAATCATCTGCTCCAGTGTCATTCTCAGGGGCGGAACAAGACGGATTGCCTCGTCTTTGCTGGTAGTACGGATGTTGGTGAGCTGCTTGTTCTTAAGCACGTTGATTTCAAGGTCATTGTCGCGGCTGTGCTCACCCACGATCATGCCTTCATAGACCTTGTCGCCCGGATTGATGAACATGATACCACGTTCCTGCAGGTTCCAGATCGCATAAGCAACTGCTTCGCCTTTTTCCATAGAAATCAGGGCACCGTTGCGACGGCCTGCAACATCACCCTTATACGGACCATATGCATGGAACAGGCGGTTCATAACGCCAGTACCGCGCGTATCGGTCAGGAATTCGCCCTGGTAACCGATAAGGCCGCGTGACGGCACATGGAATACGATACGTATCTTGCCACCGCCGGATGGGCGCATTTCCACCATTTCACCTTTACGCTGGCTGACCTTGTCTACCACCACGCCGGAATGTTCCTCGTCCACGTCAATTACCACTTCTTCCACAGGCTCGGTCTTTTCTCCGGTGACAGGATCTTCCTTGAAAAGCACCCGTGGGCGCGATACGGACACTTCAAAGCCTTCGCGGCGCATGGTCTCGATCAATACGCCAAGCTGTAATTCTCCGCGGCCTGCCACTTCAAAGGCATCCTTGGAATCAGCCTCGGTCACGCGGATAGCCACGTTACCTTCCGCTTCTTTCAGCAGGCGGTCACGGATCATACGGCTTGTTACTTTGCTGCCTTCCTGCCCGGCGAGCGGTGAATCATTCACGCCAATGGTGATGGCCATGGTCGGCGGATCAATCGGGGTGGAAGGTACAGCACTTGGCAGGTCAAGACCGCCAATCGTGTCTGAAACGGAAGCTTTTTCGATACCGGCAATCGCCACGATATCGCCTGCCTGCGCCTCTTCAACCGGCACACGTTTGATACCATCAAATGAAAGCAGCTTGGTAAGGCGTCCCTGCTCCACGACATCGCCTTTCAGGTTCATTACTTTAATTGGCATACCCACCTTGGCACGGCCGCTATACACGCGGCCAGTCAGGATACGGCCAAGGAACGAATCATATTCAAGGATAGTGGCAAGCATGGAAAATGCCGCGTCGGGATCAACGTCTGGTGCCGGCACATGACGCATGATGAGGTCAAAGAGCGGATCGAGATTCTCACGCGGCCCCGTCAGGCTATCGGATGCCCAGCCATCACGGCCGGAGGCATAAAGCGTAGGAAAGTCGAGCTGTTCCTCGCCGGCATCCAGTGCCGCAAACAGGTCAAAGATTTCATTATGTACCGCATCCGGACGCGCATCGCCGCGATCAATTTTATTAACCAGAACAATAGGCTTAAGGCCAAGTCTTAAAGCTTTACCTAAAACAAATTTGGTCTGTGGCAAGGGACCTTCCGCCGAGTCCACAAGTAATACCACGCCATCCACCATGGTTAGTACACGCTCCACCTCGCCGCCGAAATCCGCGTGGCCTGGTGTATCGACAATATTGATGCGGGCATTGCCACGCGTCACGGAGGTGCACTTTGCCAGAATGGTAATGCCGCGCTCGCGCTCAAGGTCGCCAGAGTCCATGACGCATTCCGCCACCTGCTGGTTGGCACGGAATGTGCCGCTTTGCTTCAGCATCTGGTCGATGAGCGTGGTTTTGCCATGGTCAACGTGGGCGATAATGGCAATATTGCGGATTTCCATAACTAACTCTTTATCCTGTCATTTTTTTAGCGAGTGCAGGCATGTATCCTAATAACCGTACGGTTGCAACAGCTAAAAAGCATAATCCCCGCCAAAAAGGCAGGGATATGCATTTGATTCATATAAAGCCGCAAAAGGCGGCCAAAAAGGCTCTAAGAAACGATCTTCAGGTTTACAGCTGATGTCTTGCCTTTATTCTCAGCGAGATCATAAGAAACACGCTGTCCTTCGTCCAGCATATGCAGGCCTGCTGCTTCGAGGGCGGAAACATGTACGAATACATCGCTTGCGCCATCATCCGGCTTGATGAAACCGAAACGTTTTGCCGGGTTATACCATTTTACTGTACCAGTGGCCATGACATTGCTCCTTAAAGTATAGTCTTAGTGTTCAGATTTACGGCGCAGCAACTGCCATGCCGGAATCCGGTTTTTTAGCGTAATTTGAGGTATCTGGCAATAAAAAAAGCTGCTTGCCGGTTACTTACCGGTTAATAGCTGAACTGCTCTTTAATGATACGTTCCTGCAGGTTATGCTCTGGGTCGAAAAGCAGGGTCACGCCGGATTTGCGCTGTTCACTCACCACCACTTCCGTAACATCCTCGATTTCGGTGAAATCCGCCACCACATTGACCGGACGTTTAGCAGGCTCCAGTATGCTCAGATTGATGCTGGCATCATGTGAAAGTAATGCTCCACGCCAGCGACGCGGCCTGAACGGCACCAGCGGCGTAAGCGCAATCAGGTTGGATCCCAGCGGGATGATCGGGCCACCAGCCGAGAAATTATAGGCCGTGGAACCGGCAGGGGTTGACACCAACAGCCCGTCGGCCGTGAGCTCCTTGAGGCGCACCACATGGTCGACCGTCACCCGCACCTTGGCGGCCTGCCTGCCCTGGCGGAACAATGAAACCTCATTAAAAGCCAGTGCCTGCGATATTTTACCGGTCTTGCGGTGGGCATACATATGCAGCGGATACAAGGTGGCTTTACGGGCATGGCCGATACGTTCATACAAATTATCCAGCACATACTGGTTCATCAGGAATCCAACAGTGCCGCAATTCACGCCATAAAACGGCAGGCGCATTTTCATATATTTATGCAGGGTCTGCAGCATGAAACCATCACCGCCAAGCACAACAATCACTTGCGCGTTCATGCGCCGCTTGGTCAGCTCCACCACGTCATAATGTTGTTCGATATATTTGAGTGCCGATTGCGCTTTGGGGGATTCATCCGCCACAACTGCTATTTTAGTAACTGCCATGAAAACGTCCGAAGAGTGGTTAATTACTTAAGCACAATAGCGAAGTTTCCTGAAGTGTAAAGCACTGAAAGTGTTAATTATTGAGCTACGCGGCGAACCAACGCGATGATGTAGGAAAGATTGCCCATCTGTGAATCTTCCGCCTGCTGGAGGATACGCTCAACAATACGATTAGCATACTGGGCACCGCCTGGTTTCTCACCTTCTTCATCAAGCTGGTGCACAATTTTAAGGAGCAGATTGACAGCCGGGAACATCGCATCTGGTAAGCCGGATTTATTATAGATGGCACGGAAACCCAATTCACCACGGTCATTGATAAGCGCACGGGCGTTTTCCACAGGCAGCTTGGCAAGCACCGCGAGGCTGGTTTCAAAAAAGTCAAAATTTCCCTGACACAATGCACTGAGAATAATGGATGGCGTCAGCCGGTTAAAGGCACGCAGCTGCGTGATGAGCTTGACAACATCTTCCTGCGTGCAGGCATGGCGTATGACCTGCAGCGTTTCTTTTTCGCGTGTTTTTTCTACTTCATGGTCGATCTGTTCAGCCGATACATTATATTTCTGTTTCAAGCTTTCGGCCAGGCTCGACGATACCACATTGATGAGCTTGTTCACCGCGGCAACCGGCAGGTTTTCACGCTTGGTAAGCGACTGCATGACTTCCTCATTTTCGCCGTGCGCTTCGATAATTTTACTTACACCTGCTTCAGAAATGACCGCCCCCTGATTATTGGCAAGTGCCGCCGCCACCTTATCATTGCCCTTACCCAGGAGCGTATCGGAAACCATCGCCGACACAGTGCTGCGCTTGCTGATGGCAAGATATTTGGATGATTCACCGGTCGAATGGATCAAATCAACGAGGTCATCGTCGGTCAGCACTTCAGAGTGCTGAAGGACCGGCAGGGATACCTCCTCTACATCCTTGGCAAGCTTCTTCACGATATCATGCGGAATAATGGTACTGGCCTTCACATGCTCAGCCAGCGCTGCGCGTACACGCACTTCAGTATCACGCAGCAACAGACGGAATATCTGCTCGGCGATCATGTTTTCCTGCTGGCTCAGGGAGGTCCGCGAATACGCACCGGCAATGCGGTCCGTCATATCAATGCGTGTGTCAGAGGTCGTGTCACGCAGCAGGCGATTGACATCTTCTTCACTGAGTGTGAGTACACCTGATGCCATATTAGTGGACTGCTGCGGCTGCCGCACTGACCTGTCCTCCGCCTATTTTACCACCGATGATGGAGAGCAGGTATTCCATGTTCTCGACAGAACGGTGATGTCCTTCCATATAGATGCGGTCAATGACACGCTTACGGAAATCCGCACGTTTCTCGCGGCCAAACTCGGTTTCTTCCAAGCTGACTTTCAGCAGCACCTGAATTGCTTCAAAAAACCCCTCCGGCATGTTTGCCGTCCGGTAAATGGCTTTGAACCCGAGCGACCCGGAATCCAGCAACAATATACGCGCATTCACGCGCGGCACACCGGCAAGGCGCGCAATGCCCGTTTCAAATATGCTTAAGGCACCAACACACAGCGAGCGGATAATCAGTGAGTGAGTCAGGCGATTGCCCATATAGAGCTGGTCTACCAAATCTTCCACATCTTCGTCGTTACTAGGGCTGATACTGCCACCAGATGGCAAAATCCCGAGCATTTCCCATTCACGCGTATCATTGGCCGCTTTGTTAGCCGCCGGCAGGCCAAGCTTGTAGGATCTGGCCATCTGGCGTTTCAGGTCATCCGTTACGACATAATAGATTTTTTCTGCAACCGCCAGCGACAGGCCGCCTCGATGCACCAGTGTTTCCAGCAATGTACGGCTGGATGAAACCTGGCTCCAAGCCGCCAGCATATCTCTCTCACCAATATTCGCGCCACGATTTTCAAACAACGCTGTAAGCACCTGCTCATTGCGTGTCTCCATCAGGCAGGAAGAAAGCCCTTCCGATACCGTACCACGGCGGGCAACAGCACAAAGCTTCACCACCTCTCCGGTACTGCGCACAATCGCCATGAGATCATCTTCGGTAAGCACAATGGAATGTTCCAGCACGGGCAGCGCAATTTCCGCCTCATCCTGAGCCAGTTGAAGGATAACATCATGTGGCACGCCCGGGCACATGCAAAGCTGTTCAGACAAGGTTTTGCGCACTTTGCGCTCAACATCCTTCACCAGTATACGGAAAATATCGCCTGCGATCTCCGCCTCGGCCTTACTGAAATTGCCCGAACGGTAATCAGCAGCGATCTTAGCCGTTATCATGCTGCGCACGCGGCCGGAAGGCTCACTCGTTAGTTTTTTAACATCCATTCCCGTTACGCTCATCATGGGAAGTGTCCTGCGTGCCAAGTTTTTAATAACTTGCAAAAATATAACTACTTCAACACACTAATGCAATATCAAAGGACAGCATCCGCGGTGGTTTAATTATTAATTCTACTAAATACATGTAAAAGAATCGTTAAAGTTAACTAAAATTTATCATTTTTTTTAACTAATTAGGCCTATGGCCCGCCTTCTCTATTTGCCGTATTGCACTTTGCAAACAGGCCACTATAGTACCGCGCCATGAATAAAGTTCACACTGACGCTCCCTCAGCCCTAAAAGGCTTATTATTTGACGGTATGACCATTATGGCCGGAGGCTTTGGCCTTTGCGGCATTCCCGAGCATTGTATTGCCGCCATCCGCGATTCCGGTGTCAAAAACCTCACGATTATCGCGAATAACTGCGGGGTAGATGATTTTGGCCTCGGTATCATGCTGAAAACCCGTCAGATCAAGAAGATGATCTCCTCCTATGTGGGCGAGAACAAAACCTTCGAGCAGCAATATCTCTCTGGTGAGCTGGAGCTGGAATTCAACCCGCAAGGTACATTAGCAGAACGCATCCGCGCGGGTGGCGCAGGAATACCAGCATTCTTCACCAGGACAGGTGTCGGGACCATCGTGGCTGATGGTAAGGAAATTCGGGAATTCGATGGCGAGACCTATGTTATGGAACGCGCCCTGAAAGCCGACCTTGCTATTGTTAAGGCATGGAAAGGCGATACGGAAGGCAACCTTATTTACCGCAAGACCGCCCGCAACTTCAACCCGATGATGGCAACAGCCGGAAAAGTGACCGTGGCGGAAGTCGAAGAGCTGGCAAACCCCGGCGAACTGGACGCGAACAACATCCATACACCAGGCATTTTTGTACAGCGTATTTTCAGAGGCACGCATTTTGAAAAACGTGTGGAATTCGCAACCACTCAGGAAAACCCAACAGGCAAGAAGAAATAATTATGCCCTGGACAAAAGAAGAAATGGCCGTTCGCGCCGCCAAGGAATTGCAGGATGGCTTCTATGTGAACCTAGGCATCGGCATGCCAACGCTGGTTGCCAACTATATTCCCAAAACCATGAAAGTAACGCTGCAAAGCGAGAATGGCATGCTCGGCATGGGCCCCTTCCCGACCGAAGCGAACATCGATCCCGACCTCATCAATGCTGGCAAACAAACCATCACGCAGCTACCGCAGAGTTCCTATTTTGATTCCGCCACGTCGTTTGGTATGATCCGCGGCGGCCACATCGATGTCGCAATCCTTGGTGCATTACAGGTATCTCACGAAGGTGATCTCGCCAACTGGATGGTACCTGGCAAAATGGTCAAAGGCATGGGCGGCGCCATGGATCTGGTCGCAGGCGTTAAGCGCGTTGTTGTGCTGATGGAGCACAACGCCAAGGATGGCTCTGCCAAACTGGTAAAAGAATGCACCCTGCCCTTAACAGGTAAAAAAGTAGTACATATGGTGATTTCCGAACTTGGCGTGTTCACCATCGGCAAGAATGGCATGACGCTGGTCGAGCTTGCCCCTGGTATAAGCCTTGAAGAAATTGATGCTAAAACCGAAGCGGAATACAGCCTCGCGCTGGATCAATAATACTCAATCCAGATCGTACCATATCCAGCTAAATCCCAGCGTTTTACCGAGTATCAACGCACCGATAAACTGGAATAATGCCCGGTGATAAAAATAATATGGCAGAGTATTGCGACTCAAGATGGCAATAAAAGCCTTGCCTTTGCTGCTGCTCCAATCCTGCCACACTACTGTATTGGGGCAACGCGCCAGCCACGCCACAACCCACGCGGTTCCAAGCACGATATAGGCTGACTGCCACAGATCATACATCCCGCCGCCAAGCTGCCAGAATATAAATAGGGCATAACAACACACGACCAGCGGAGTAAAATATTTCTTCTCATTCAACCTCACCATCCGCCCCATTATTGCATACAAAATGGCTACCGAGCCATATTCAAACAATGGCAGGGTTATCACGGAAAACGCCGCACATAACACCATCGCCTCCGGGATCCGCTTAGGCAACCAGCCATAGTGCGTCATGATATTCAACACCAGCCGGCAAATGATAATGGTGATCAGCGCATTGGTCGGGAAAAGTGCGTATTCCATGAACGGATGAATAGCCATCAGTATCAGGGCATACATTGCCAGCTTAATGCCGATATTGCGCGACAGCGAATATCCCACCAGGAAGAACCACACAGGAAACGTGATGCGGCCAATAGCACGCAACCATTCTGTTTCAGGAAACATGTATGCACCGATATGATCTACCGTCATATTGATGATGGCAAAGAACTTCATCGCATCCAGTGCCGTAAATGCCGTGCCCTGTTTTTGCGCTTTCTGATGCAGCCCTGAGAAAAATGTCATAATTTAGGCGATCTCAAACACACCATCAACTTCCACGGCAACACCGAATGGAAGCTCATTCACGCCCACTGCAGCGCGGGCATGTTTTCCTGCATCGCCAAACACGGCAACCATCAGGTCAGACACGCCATTGGCAACTTTCGGCTGCGCAACAAATCCTTCGGCGGAACGCACGAAAATGCCGAGTTTTACGCATTTTTTCACACGGCTTAAATCACCGCCACAAGCTGTTTTCAGGTGCGAAAGCAGGTTAAGCCCGCAGAGTTTTGCCGTAGCCTGTGCCTGTTCTACAGTAAAATCTTTCCCGACCTTGCCGACATCCTGGATCTTGCCGTCTTTCACTGGCACCTGGCCAGAGATGAAGACTGTATTTCCTGTCACTACAAACGGTATGTAATTCGCCGCAGGCGCGGATGATGGCGGCAAAACAATACCCAGTTCTGCTAATTTTTTTTCAATTGGATTGCTCATGAATGTCTCCCTGCTTTGTCTTTGCTCTATCCTCAAGGCAGGTAATTTGCAACCTTTGCGCTTGATTTAACCAAAATTTAATAGTGCTTCAGCTATAGAATATCTCCATCATATTGTTTATGATGTATTTTTTGATGTTTTTAAAAAAATAAAGTTTTTCAGAAATAATTGTGGAATTGTCAAAAAATTGTCACATTCCTATGCTATAGTATTTAGTATAGTACACAAGTAAGTGAGGAAATTATATATGAGCAAGAGTATCGCCATGTCTACAAAATCCAGCGTTTTAACGGACTACAAGTTCGCAACGGCCATGTTCCTTGCTATTGCAATATATATGATGTTTGCATCATTTGTTTACGCATCAGGCCAGACACCAATGGGTAACGTGCTGTGCTCCGTTGTAGGTATGTTCACCGGAAATCTGGGCCGTGGCCTTTCTACACTGGCCGTGCTGGTTGTGGGTGTAGGTGCCACGCTGGGTAAGGTATCCTGGGGTCTGGCCATCACCGTTGCCGTAGGTATATCCGTTATCATGAACGCCACACGGGTAGCCGGCTTGCTTAGCAACGGCTTTACTGCCTGCTAAAAACCGTCATCACTGTCAATAAACCGTCATAATTCTCTGTTATACTGAAGGCATTCGCGTTCTCGCCTGCCGTATGGTTTATATTTTCTTAAGAACGGTTTGTTAGGGTGCAGGTTCGGCGGGTGACACAGGCAATAGGGTAATTATGCTTTCAATGTTGAAACGAGACGGCGATACGCATCAGAAACAACGATCGGAAACAGTTGCCGGCACGTATCATCAGCCGATTGATTTCATCCCATACCTTATACATTACGCGCCCGACACGCTTCTTACCAAAAACGGCGAGCTCATCAAGATCATCAAGGTCACCGGCAACAAATACGGGCTGGATTACGAAAGCGACCAAGGCACACAAAATACGCTGCGGGATATTATCCGCCGCGCCATCGCCAGCGCGGTAGATAATGACAAGTACGCATTCTGGATTCATACGCTAAGACGCCGCGACCCTGTACGCCATGAAAGCCATTACGAGAATAATTTTGCCGAATACGTAAACAGCAAGTGGCGCGAAGCCAACGACTGGCAGCAACAATACCACAACGAGATCTACATTTCCGTTATCTACAATGGCCAATCCGCCGAATTGATGGATCAGAAAAATCTCCAGCATGTTATCCTGCCGGATAAAAATCGCATGTTCAGAAATTCGTATCTTGAAGATGCCCACCGCAAACTCGGCAGCACAACCGATAAGATAATTGCCACCATCCGCCAGCATTATCTGGCTGAATACCTTGGTATACGTGAAAGGCCAGCAGATCCGGCACTGAATATGCCTGGCAAAAATATTTTTTATTCCGAGTGTATCGAATTCCTTGGTAAAATTTATAACCTCAGGACAGAGTCATTCCCCGTCACCTACAGCACCATTGATAAAGCACTCTGCACAACCAGCCTTATATTTGGTTATAATGCACTGGAAACCAAAACGCCTGATGGCGAACGCCGGTTTGCAGGCATACTGACACTAAAACACTATCAGGAAATCTCCACTGACACGGTGGATACCATCCTGCAGTGCCCGGGCGAATTTATCGTTACTCAGTCATTCCACTATATCCCGGCCGCAATTGCTACGAAGCAATACAAAACACAAAAGCTGATTTTCGAAATGAGCGAAGATGCCTATTCATACCATAAAACAGGGCTTGAATCGAAATTGCGCGCCAACCGCAAAAGCAACACCGATTACGGCAAGCAACAAACAACTATCATGGTACTGGTCGATGATTTCAACCAGCTGGAATTTGAAATCTCCAAGATCCAGCAAAAATTTGCCGAGGCCGGCCTCACGGTTATCCGTGAAGACGTTAAACTTGAAGAGGCATACTGGTCACAGCTTCCGGCGAATTTCGAATTCATACGCAGGCAGGATATTGTCGTATCGCCTGAAATTGCAGGCTTCACGCGCCTGAACTTATTCCCTAACGGCAACAGCCACGGCAATCATTGGGGAGATGCGCTGGCACTCCTTCCAACAATCGTGCATTCGCCGTATTTCTTTAATTTCCACCATCAGGATAATGGCCACACCCTGCTGTTTGATTATAACTCGTTCCACGACAGTGTGGGCATTGCACTGACTAATTTCCTGGTTACCACATCACTGAAATACCAACCCCGCATATACGTGTTTGATGCCTATCAATCTTCGCGCCTGTTCTTTGAAAAAGCCAAAGGCACCTATAACCTGTTCCCGTTCGGGAATGACAGGCCTGGCGGCCAGGGCCTGAATCCGTTCTCGCTTGAAAATACACCGCGCAACCAATCATTCCTGCAGGCATGGAGCTCGGCACTGGCAGAGCCATTCCTGCGCTTGAACGATACACACAGGGAGCATATACGGCAGGCTGTTGCAGAGCTGTTTGAATCTCCCGATCATGCACGCAACCTGATGGGGCTGGCAACGATACTGGGCAAGCTGGATAGTGATCTGGCTCATACATTTTCGCATTACCATAGCCGCGGCCAGTTCGCCGGACTGTTCGATGCCACGCATGAATCCATCGATTATGCACAGGCACTTCAGGCCTTTGATATCAGCGATGCAATCGTAGCAAACAAACTGGCCGTTCCTTTGCTCTCCTATCTTATGCACCGCATCATCACCCGGTTGGATGGTATGCCGACGGTGATCGTGCTGCAGGATGCGCTGCGGCTATTATCCAACGATTTCTTTGCGCCGCGTCTGGAAAGCCTGCTGGAAATGCTCAAGCAGAACAATGTGATGGTTTTAAGTACCATTCATAATCCGCAGGAAATTGAAAACTCCGAAATACTCAGTACGCTGGTGCAATCCTGCGCAACGCGCATTTACCTGCCGGATGATGTAACGCTTCCATACGCCTCCGAACATGCCGGCCTTACCAGCTACGATAGCGACATGTTGCGGCGTATGGCACGCCAGAAAGGCGACTTCCTGCTCAAGCAGCAGCACGATTCCATCGGCCTGCGCGTGAACTTTGAGCATATGGATGATATCCGCGCCATCCTGGCCGGCGATATCAAAAACCTCATTGCAGCCGGCGGCCAGTTTGCCACCCTGCCGGATTTTTACTGATATGATGCGCAAGCCTACAATCATAGCCCTGCTACTTGCTGCAATATTCGCAGTTGGGCTGCCTGAAGCTGCGTGGGCACTGGAATGTTCAGGCGGTAGTGCAAGCGGCGATATCTTCAGCCCTGACCACGCCTGCAGCGGGGGCACTGGCCTAGATCACATTTTCAGCCGTATATTTTGCGATTTTGTTACCATCGTCAACGACGTATTGAGCAAAGTATACTGTACCATACAGGATGAAGTACGGGACACATTGCAGATCGTATTCACCCTGTATGTCGCAGCGTTCGGCGCACAGATACTGATGGGATCAGTGCAGATGAGCGTCAAGGAGATAATGGTACGCCTGCTTAAAATTGCCGGTGTGTGGGCATTCGCCACCCAGACCTATTGGGCTATTCAATGGGCATTCGTATTTTTCGTACAGCTGGGTATTTTCGGTGCGGTATGGGTATGGGGCGGCGTTGAAGATGGTGGACAGGACGTATACAATATAGGCGCGGGCAGCAGCGGCGATTTGATGCCTATTTTTGCATTCTTCGACCAGGTGGTATATGACGTCGTGACCGGCCCTTTCACCATGGCCCATTCCGAAGTTATCGGGTTTTTCTTCGTCATGTGGTACCTGATCCCAACCATTTTCATGCTGGCTTCATACTGGCTGTGGGTGAACTTCACCATCCTCATACGCGCCCTGCTGACGTTCCTGATAGCTGTCGCATCGCTGGCATTCCTGCTGGCATTGAGCCCATTATTCCTGAGTTTCATGCTATTTACTTCCACATACCAGTTCTTCGAAAACTGGCTGAAATATATGATGTCCTATTCCATCCAGATCATCGTGGTATTCTCTATCGTTGCATTATGGCTGGCAGCATTAAATATGTTCATTGGCTTTTTCAACGAACTGGCAGAAGTCATCTTCCCTTATGATTCACTATGGGTGAAAAGTGCCGCTGAAAGCGATCCCGTTAACACGTGGGGCATCTGCCCTATCAGCTATGGTGATGACCCGCTGCTTGGCCCGACCGCGTCCTGTGAAGATTCAGGCTTTGACCCGACTGATCCGGACGATGCCGAAAAAATGATCCCTGCCGCCAGCATCGCGATGGAAGGTGAATTCGTGTACTATGTTATTTACCGCCTGCTCGCCCTGATACTTGTCTGCTACGCATTCGATACGCTCATGCGGCAAGCCCCTTACATGGCCAAAAGCCTTGCCGGACCGGAATATGTTCCTATCCTTGGCCAGGGTTATACCTTCTCTAAATACGGTATCATTGAGAAAACGCCAGCATGGGCAAGAAAAGGCCTGGGCGGCAAAGGAGGGTCTCTCATTAAGGATATCGATAGCACACTGGGAATCAGTAAAACTACCCGCGAAGCCGTGAAAGGCCTGTCATCCAAATACACCCAGGCCATGGGCGGCATGTTAAGCAGGCGTTAAATGCACAGGAATTCTTAACTTTTTATTTAACAATACATCCTAGAGTAGGCCCCTATGAATATTATTATCAAATGCTTACGCGGTAATATATGGTAAAAAAGACCGCCACCGGAGAATCACCAAACTGGTACAGGGATCGTTACCAGTATGTACTGGTGCAACGTAAATTACTGGCCGCTATCACGATCGCGGCTCTGATGGCCACCTTGGCAACCGTTGTGACGATTGCTTACCTCACACCGCTTAAAACCGTTGAACCCTTTGTGATACAGGTAGACCAGCGCAGCGGTATTACCCAAACCGTTGACCCGCTCACGGTAACAGAGCTTACCGGTAATGAAGCGGTAAATAATTTCTTCATCGTGCAATACATACGTTCGCGTGAGTCCTACAGCATCACAGACCTTGCCAGAAGCTACAACATCGTGCGCGTGATGTCTGAGGCGAATAAGGTATATCCCGGGTTTATTGTGCAGGCAGACCCGAACAATCCCAACAGCAACGCCGCCCGCCTTGGTACATCCGGTGTGCGCACTGTCACTTTCAAATCGTTTACTTACCTCAATCCCACCCTTGTACAGGTGCGTGTTATGATAAAGGAAAAAGCGGAGGGTGTTCCATTCCGCGAATATCATAAAATTGTCCTGGTGGCATTTGAGTATGTAAAACTCAACCTCACCAACGAAGAACGTTATATTAATCCTTTAGGTTTCCGTGTTACGGATTACCGCGTAGATGAAGAGATTGGAGCACGATGAAAAACATACTTCCCACATTCATTCTGTGTTTGGGAGCATTGGCCTCACAGCCATCCATCGCAGCTGAGTATGACAACCTGTTTCCCGCCGATAGCCGAATCAGGATATTGCCATATGACGAGTCAGACATCTACACCATCCCAACCAAATACGGTTTCCAGACACATATCGTCTTCGGTGCCGATGAGCAGATAGAAACCATCTCCATGGGTGACCGCAGCCTGTGGCAAATGATCCCTTCAGCTAATCGCCTGTTTATCAGGCCTATGATAGATGACGTCACCACCAATATGACGGTGATAACCAACAAACGTTCCTATCAATTCGATATCAAGTCCGTTGGGGAAGACGATAAGAATACCAGCATCGTCTATGTTGCAAAATTCGTCTACCCTGATCAGGTGCAGGAGTCGAACGTGTCGGCATATGATGCGCAGATAGAAAGCATCGAGAATGTGTTTCCGGATGCAGTGAGCAATTCGCCTACCCCAATGCCGTATATTCCCTCCGTGCCAGAACCCACGGCAACGCCCGCACCGATTACGGCACCCGTGACCGTGCAGGAGCAATCGCCCCTTCCCGCCACCAGCCGCCAGACGAATAATGCCTATTCTTTTGCCGGACCGGATGAACTTGCGCCAGTACAGGTATATGATGATGGTAAATCCACCTATTTCAAATACCGCGACATGGGTCAGCCGCTGCCGAATGCTTACGTCGTCGAACAGGATGGCCGTGAAAAACCCGTTGGTCACTATGTCAAAGACGGCTTGATGGTCATTGACGAATTAGCCGGTGAGTGGCTGCTCAAGAACAGTGCAGGTACTGTCGTCGTATATAATGAAGTACTGAACCCAGCAAAAGAATGATGCATTATGGATAATAAGCAGGACGACCCGCAGAACCCGCAAACGCAGAACACTCCTGACGCACAGATAGATCAGGATATCCTGGGTATTAATCCATCCGATTACGCCGGGTCGCAGGGGCAGGACGCAGATCAGGAACTGTCCATGAGCCGCACCGGGGCCGGTGTGGGATCAGGCCCAGGCAAGGTGATTGTGCTGGGTTTCATATTGCTGGGTGCCGCGACATTATTTTTATACAACCTGTTTTCGGAGAAGCCGCAACCGGTCAATCCGAATGAGATGATTACTGCATCCATATCGGGACAATCGATTGGAGAACCGGTAGCAGCACCGCCACCACAGCCCGTCATTGCTGGCGGAAATTCAGCACTGCCGCCGCCACCACCACCTCCTCCACCACCGCCGCCGCCACCACCACCTCCTCCGCCGCCTCCTCCGGCAGCGGCAACATCATCCAAGGCAACCACTGATTTGCCTGCAATGCCTAACGTACCGCCGCCACCGCCGCGCCCATCGGCGCCACCACCACCGCCACCTGATGTGCAGACGATTGCACCTATTGCAAGTGGTGCCGGCGATAAAGATGCCCAGCGTCGTATACGCTCTAACATGCTGGTCATGTCCAACGCTGGATTTACAGGAGCAAGCCCTGAACAGGACAATGCGAGTGCTGCTCTTGATGTCAATGATCCCAACCAGGCGTTTAGTAACAACGTGTTGAAAAGTACGCAGGCGCAGAAAGTAACAGCTACGCGCCTAAGCAATCTTTCCATGACCATTGCACAGGGTAAAATCGTCAATGCCGTACTGGAAACCGCTATCAATACGGATTTGCCAGGTACACTGCGTGCCATTGTCAGCCGCGATACCTATGCAGAAGCCGGCCGTATGATCATGATCCCCAAGGGATCCCGTCTGATCGGCACATATAACACCGCCGTTGCACGCGGGCAAAAGCGTGTGATGATAGTGTGGACACGCCTGATCCGGCCAGATGGTCTGGATATCATGATAGGCTCGCCTGCAGTTGATGCGCTGGGCCGTGCCGGTGTCCGTGGCAATGTCGATAACAAATACGCCGAGATATTCAGTGCTGCCATCCTTACCAGCCTGATTACCATTGGCGTAGCAGCGGGCGCAGAAGCCGTAACAGAAGAAGGTACGACCACCAGCAATACCGATGGCAGTACCAGCCGTTCTGGCGGTGCAGGTATTGCAGCCGGTGCCGAAGCCGTACGGAATATCGGTGATATTTCCAAGAGCGTGGTGGCATCTGTAATCGACCAGCGTCCTACCATCACGATTGATCAGGGAACAAGAATCAACGTATTCGTCAACCGTGATTTATCCTTCCCTAACACCAGCACAGAGACGATACATATCCAATGAGCCGTCCAACTCATACAGCTCTTGATACGTATCTTGACCCGCTCAAGCGTTTTTTTTCGCAGCCTAATGTGAGCGAAATCTCCATCAACCAGCCAGGGGAAATCTGGGTGGAAATCGGTGGCGATATGGAACGACATGAAATACCTGAATTTGACCTCGCCCATCTCAAGGCACTGGGCAGGCTGGTGGCACAATCCACGGAACAGAAAATAAGCGAGGAAATGCCACTGCTTTCGGCAACCCTGCCGGAAGGTTACCGTATCCAGGTGGTGTTCCCGCCTGCATGTGAGGCATCTACCGTTGCCATGTCCATCCGCAAACAGACTATCATGAACCTTGACCTCGACCAGTATGAGGCCATTGGTGCCTTCCAGAATACCGTGGTGCGCAAGGAAGCCAACCCAGTCGATAAACGCCTGCGCGAGTTGCTCAATGCCGGTGCGGTAAAAGATTTCATCAAGGAAGCGATCCTTGCCAAGAAAAATATCATTATCTCCGGCGGTACCTCCACCGGTAAGACAACATTCTTTAATGCAGCTCTTAAAGTAGTACCCCCAACAGAACGTATCATCACCTGCGAAGATGCGCGCGAAATTATGATCCCCCATATTCCCAACCGCGTGCACCTGATTGCCTCCAAAGGCGGGCAAGGCCGTGCGCAGGTGACCATGCAGGATTTGATTGAAGCCTGCCTCCGCCTCCGCCCTGACCGTCTGATGCTTGGCGAGTTACGCGGCAAGGAAGCATTCTCCTTCATGCGCGCAGTCAATACCGGCCACCCGGGATCCATCTCCACCCTGCACGCCGACACGCCGGAACTGGCCCTGGAGCAGTTGATTCTCATGATCATGCAGGCGGGCCTTGGCATCACCCGCGACCAGATTAAAGACTACGTGGAAAACGTCATCAACGTAATCATCCAACTCAAACGCGGCGCACGTGGTATGCGCTACGTATCGGAAGTCTATTTCAAAGAGGGGTTATGATGCCCTTGGGACGTGCCACCCACAGGATAGCAGCATTTACGCTCATTCAATTGTCCATCGTACTGGTCATTATCGGTCTGATTATCAGCGGTATACTTGTAGGCACCACGATGGTTCAATCGGCACAAACCCGCAAACAGATAACACAGCTGGAAAAAATAACCCTCGCCCATAAAACCTTTAAAATGAAATATGAGGCTGTTGCAGGTGATATTTGCGATAATGCCGCAGATATTGGCCTAGAATGCGGCAATTCCGCAGGCACACGCGACAATGGAACGATCGAGGACATGCTGGGAATGGGGAATATCCATAATTCCCCCTATGAGCCCCTTTATTTTTTTGGTCATCTTATCGATGCACGTCTCCTGGAAAAAAACATGGTCTGCGAGGAAGTCGTGCTTGGCTTTCCTACCTATGGGCATTATGCCCTCTCCATCAACCCGTCAGCTTCCATGCTGGCGTTTACTTATCAGTCCTCCATCTGGCTGTTCCTTGGGGTCAACCGGGGGTTGATTCCAGCCGGCTGTGATTTTAATGCCGTAGGTACGATATCTACCGCCGGCGTACTGACGCCTGCTCAATCCTACGCTATCGATAGCAAAATTGATGACGGCATCCCTTCACGCGGTACCGTGCGTGCCACCATGCTGACCGGTGCCAGCGATGTGGAAGGTGCAGCCGATAATGTCGCTGGCCAATGCGTCGTCGATATCACGTCCGCAGCCTATAACGTCACCAACACCAACAGAACCTGTAAACTCATGTATAAACTGTAGGTACTACGCGGTCATAAAGCACTAGGCGAGCATTAGAGATGATGTTATAGTGCCTTCGTTTATTCATATAATTCATCACCATGGCAGATAACCTCAAGCAATCGAACCTGCGCCGCCAGCTTGGTAATAAGATTTTTCTTATCGCCATTTTTGCAACCATTCTGGTGGTTCCAACCTATGTGGGCATCGGCACGGCGTTTGTCCTGTATTATGGCGAGGCTTATTTCAACGCGGTATTCAACCCGCATTATCTGATTACACAGTTCCTTGCCCTGTTCGAATACTGGCTGCAATATTACCAACAACTGCCGCAGGAATTTACCTTGAAGATCGTTGGCCCTCCGGCCGGCGGCATCCTGACCAGCCTGATACTGATTTATCTGCTGCGTGCGCCCATGGCCGATTTCCGGCCTATCAAATATAAAGAAAGCGTACATGGTGATGCGCACTGGGCCACCGAAGCGGAAATCCGCCGTGCCAGGCTGCGCGCCAGAAAAGGCATCCTGCTTGGCCGCACCGGTCTTAACAACTACCTGATCGCTGATGATTTCCAGCACGTGTTGCTCTTCGCACCAACCGGCTCTGGTAAAGGTGTGGGCTTTGTGATCCCCAACCTGCTCTTCTGGCAGGAATCGGTGGTGTGCCACGATATCAAAATGGAAAACCATGAGTTGTGCAGTGGCTACCGTAAAAAAATTGGACACGAAGTATTCCTGTGGAATCCCGCCGATCCGGATGGTATCTCGCACTGCTACAACCCGCTGGACTGGATTTCTGCCAAGCCGGGACAAATGGTGGATGACGTGCAAAAAATTTGCAACCTAATCCTCCCCGAGCAGGAATTCTGGCAGAACGAAGCACGCTCGCTCATGCTGGGTGTGATTCTCTATCTGTGCGCCGTGCCGGAAAAAGTGCGCAGCTTCGGTGAAGTGGTGCGCACCATGCGCTCGGATGACGTGGTCTACAACCTTGCGGTAGTGCTTGATACCATTGGTAAGCGCATCCATCCGGTGGCGTATATGAACATTGCGGCCTTCCTGCAAAAAGCCGATAAAGAACGCTCCGGTGTTATCTCCACGCTCAACTCCGGCCTCGAGCTTTGGGCAAACCCACTGATCGACGCCACCACCGCACGTTCTGACTTTGACCTGCAACAACTCAAGAAAAAGAAGATGAGTATCTTCTGCGGTGTAACCCCGGACAACTTGAAACGTTTGGAGCCGCTGCTTAAGGTATTCTACCAGCAAGCCACTGATTTCCTCACCCGCAACATGCCGAAAAAAGATGAGCCACACGGCGTACTGCTCATGATGGACGAGTTCCCAAGCTTAGGCGAAATGCCACAATTCCAGGTGGGTATTGCCTATTTCCGCGGATACCGCGTGAAGCTGTTTCTCATCGTACAAGATACGCAGCAATTAAAAGGCATCTACGAAGAAGCCGGCATGAACAGCTTCCTCTCCAACAGCTATTACCGTATTACCTTTGCGGCAAACAACGTGGAAACTGCGAACCTTATCTCGCAGCTTATCGGTAATAAAACCGCGCAGCAACACTCGCACAACAAACCAAAATTCTTTGATGTGAACCCGGGCTCACGCACCATCAACACCTCGGAAGTGCAGCGCGCACTGCTCCTGCCGCAGGAGGTCATTACGCTCCCGCGCGATGAGCAGATCATACTCATCGAATCGCACCCGCCGATCCGCACCAAGAAAATCTTTTACTTCAAAGATAAGTTCTTCACCCGCCGCCTGCTGAAACGTGTGCCGATACCACAGCAGGAGCCGTATGATCCGCGCAAGAAAAAAGAAGCGGAAAAGCCGCCAGAGCAGCCGGCTAAGGCATCCTGAAAATCAATGCCAGATTAAGCCCCGCGCACACTGACCGACGACTGGGCAGCCGCGCGTTCAGCCTGTTTAGCGGTATGCGCACCTTTTACGGCTTCTTTAGCTTTGGCTGCTGCATACTGGTCATACGCCTCAATCATTCTGCCATATTTTTCCGGCATATGTGCAAGACCATGCCTCTGGTGTGTCACATCAAGCTCAACACCACCGAGCAGCACAACTTCACCTGCTTTCCGGTCTATAGCAAAAATGACTTCGTTCCTGAGATCTTTTTTACCATCCAAACTTAAAGCATAAAGATTGGTGCCATCTTTGCTCTGAGTATGGAGTTTTACGATATTCCGGTTCTCTTCAGGGCGGGCAAGCTGTTCCAATTCCTCTGCAAGCTTGGCAATTTTTTTAGCATGCTTTTGCTGTGTGCCGCCGTCAAATTCGCGTTCCCAACGTTCGAACTGTTCAGTTTTTACGATTTCCATGTAATCCTCATTTTGTTAATAGCCATTAATTTAGTAGCAGCTGTACCAAATCCAGACAATCGCGGTATTATGAAGGTTTTGTGACGAAATCCGCCAGTTTCAGCTGGTGCAGTGCACCATTACACTCTGTAATTATACTATGACGCTATCTTGCCCACAACCGGACTACTCGGCTCGGCATATTGCTTACGCGCCATGCGGCCTGCAAGGTAGGCCATGCGGCCAGCTTCCACCGCCGCTTTCATGGCACGCGCCATAAGTATGGGGTCACGCGCTGCTGCAATGGCTGTGTTCATCAGCACCGCATCACACCCAAGCTCCATGGCAACGGCAGCTTCGGATGCTGTACCCACACCAGCATCCACCAGCACAGGTACTTTCGCCTGCTCGACAATGAAGCGGATATTGAGTGGATTCTGGATACCCAGACCAGAACCAATCGGAGCAGCCAGAGGCATGATGGCTACACAGCCCATGTCTTCTAATTTCTTGGCGGCGATTGGATCATCATTCGTATAGGCCATCACCTTGAAGCCATCCTTGATGAGGATTTTTGCTGCTTCAAGTGTTTGTTCCATATCTGGGTATAAGGTTTTGTTATCTCCCAATACTTCAAGCTTCACCAATTCCCATCCGCCAAGCTCACGCGCAAGCCGCAACGTGCGCACGGCATCTTCTGCCGTGAAGCAGCCGGCTGTGTTGGGAAGGTAGGTATATTTACTGGGAGGCAGCACATCCTGAATGCTGCCCTCGCCTTTTTTAGCAAGGTCGATACGGCGCACGGCAACGGTGATGATCTCAGCACCACTCGCCTCAATTGCAGCTTTGGTTTCATGCATGTCTTTATATTTGCCGGTGCCAACAAGCAGGCGGGAATTGTATTTCTTTCCTGCAATTACCAATGCATCAGACATCAACCACCTCCTATAAAGCGGACAATTTCTATCTCGTCACCTTCTGTAACCATCACTTCCGAATGTTTGCTGCGTGATACGATCTCGCGGTTGCGTTCCACTGCCACCTGCCCCTTATCAATTTGCAGATGGGAAAGCAGCTCTGCAATATTAAGCGCAGAAGATAGCTGGTGTTGTTTACCATTTATTTTGATGTGCATGGTTTTATGCTTTATAATCCGCTGAAAATAAGGGAAATCCATTATGCAACCTCGCATACTCATCGTCAATGGCCCAAACCTCAATAAGCTGGGCGAACGCGAACCGGAAATCTACGGCAGCACGACCCTGCCGGAGATAGAGGAAAACTGCCGCAGTAAGGCCAAAACACTCGGCATTGCTGTTGATTGCTGGCAGTCCAATGTGGAAGGCGAGATTGTCACCAAAATCCAGGAAGCAGGCAAAACCCACCTTGGCCTCATTATCAATGGCGGAGCTTATACCCACACCTCCATTGCTATCATGGATGCGCTGCTCTCCTTAAAAATTCCTGTGATCGAAGTGCATCTGTCCAACCCGCTCAGGCGGGAAGAATTCCGCCATACATCGTACATCGGTAAGGCGGCAACTGGCAGCATCTGCGGCTTTGGTCAGGAAAGCTACATGCTGGCACTGGATGCCATGGCAAAACTGGTGAAAAAATGACGCTGAAGATCGGCCATCGCGGCGCATCCGCGCATTACCCGGAAAACACATTGCTCGCTTTTAGAAAAGCAATCGAGATGGGTGCAAATGCGGTGGAATGCGATGTGTATCTGTGTGCATCCGGCGAAGTGGTGGTGTTCCACGACCGCACGCTGAAACGCACCACCGGCTCAAGCGGCTATGTGGCACGCCAGACGCTTAAGCAGCTCAAAAAACTCGATGCAGGAAAGGGCGAAAAGATCCCTACCCTTGTTGAATTGCTGGATGCGCTGACGCCCGCATCCACCGTGATTATCGAGATCAAGGCAACCGCTGCGGCAAAGCCGGTTGCTAAGATCATCACCGAATTCGCCACGAAAAATAAAGTGCCCTATGAACGTATGCCGGTGATTTCCTTCAAGCCGCAGCACCTCAAACTGGTCAGGTCCGTGAATAAAAATATCTGCGTTGGCATTACCCCGCCGGAGCGTGCTTCAGCACTGAATCCTGCGCTCATCAAAAAAAATGTGCGGGCTGGCATGTGGTCAGTGAACCCATCTATTAGTGTGCTAAGCAAAGATTTTGTAAAAGAAGCGCAGGCGGCAGGGCTAAAGGTTCTTACCTGGACAGCCAATAGTCAGGCCGACATCAAAAAAGCCTATGCGATGGATGTTGACGGCGTGATGAGTGACTGGCCGGAGAAACTATAGGCTTGGCTGAGCGGGTTGCGCCTGCTCGCTGGTGACACGCTCAAGATGTGACGCACAGGATTTGCAGGGTTCTTTTTTCTTTGGTTCAACACGGCTGGCAAACGCAGCCTCTGGCTTTGCCTGCAACTCATTTGCCGCTGCTGTTTCAGCAAGTGCCTCAGCTTCCTTCTGCGCGGCTTCGCATTTTTCCGGATCTTTGACCTGCGGCTTTTTGCGCGCAATAAATTTGCTGGCTACTTCCATTGCCACGGAGGAAATTGCAGTATAGGCAGTCTCAAGGCCAAAAATTTCTGAGTATCGTTTAAACCGTTCAGTTTCCTGTACACGTTCCAGCCATGCACCCTTTTTACCGCCTGTCATTTCATGCAGTTTCTTGGTACCGGCGCGGATATATTTTTCTGACCATTCCTTGGATTTTTGTGTTCGATTACCAGCAAAAATCGTTTCCTTTACAAGGAACATGTTGTTCACCACGGCAATGGCACGCCCTAGTATCATACTGCTCCAGGTTTGCTTTGCTTCACAGGCGAGTGCCTTGTCTACTTCCTCATCGCGTGCTTTTGTCGCATCTGCATCAAGGCTTTTGCCAGGCAACTTATCCCACAGGTGATTGAGGTTTTTGACGATCTTCTGCTTGTTGTCTTCCAGCAGTTTCATCGGCACAACGAGTGCAGTACCACCACCAAGCAGCGCAAAAATCTCCAGTGAATCTTCGGCACGTGCAAATGCGGTTGTATTGACACCTTTTATAACTTTGTCTTTGAAGCGGGCAGTTTTCTCCCACCATTTGGACGCTTTCTCAAAATGTGCTTTGCCGCCGAAGTGACGCATTTCCACGGCGATGATCATTGAAAGCACTTCATTCACAACAAAATTGATGCCCGTGTAGACGCCACGGTCAAAAAGCACCTCGCCCGCTGTTTCGCTGCGGGTGGAATTCACATCAGTTTTTTTGTGTCCAATGGACATAGTAATCCTTGTTGAGGGGTACACTTTGCCCCTATAGTTTTGTTATAGCACGAAACCGGGGCTATAATTGTTAAGGTTTTGTGAATCAATGGATTATTTGTTGTTTTTCAGGGTTTAATTATGCAGGAAATAACTGTTGAATTACTGCTAAGTGCCTACGCAAACGGCTACTTTCCGATGGCAGGCAGCCGTAAAGGCCGGAAAATTCACTGGTATGACCCTGATTTACGGGGCATTTTGCCGCTGGACGATTTCCATGCCCCCAAAAGCCTTATTAAATATATGAAAAATAACAATTTTATTTATAAGATGGATACGTCATTCCGTGAAGTTATCACCGCCTGCGCCGAACGCATGGAAGATACCTGGATAAATGACACGATTATCAACCTGTATTGCGATCTGCACGAACTTGGCTTCGCCCACAGCGTCGAATGCTGGAAAGATAATGCTCTCATCGGCGGCCTTTACGGTGTATCGCTAGGTGGTGCTTTTTTTGGTGAAAGCATGTTTTCCCGCGCACCCAATGCCAGCAAATGCGCATTGGTACATCTGGTCAGCTTATTGAAGCACTCAGGTTACGCGCTGCTGGATACGCAATATGTGAACGATCACCTGAAACAGTTTGGCGTGGTTGAGATCACACGTGATGCTTATCGGGAAAAGCTCGAGGCTGCATTACACATCACACCCCAAAATCCATGGCGTGAGAACAGCATTTTTCGCTAGACTGTGCCAGATGTGAAGCAAACATCACGCGCAGTGACTGAGCTTAGATAAAACTAAGTGACAAGAGCGAGCATGAGGTTTGCAAGCAAGCTGGCCGGGCTAGTAGAAAAAGATCAGGCGTGACCGACATCTGAAGAAAAATGCCCAAGGTCAATGCCCAATGAAGCAACGGCGTTACTCCATTTTTTTTCATCTCCCGTGGCAAACACAAGCTGCGGGTCGGCATCGGTGATGATCCAGCTACCCTGCTCTATTTCCGCTTCCAACTGCCCGGGCGACCAACCGGCATAACCCAGCACCAGCATGCCGCGTGATGGGCCCTTGCCCTGTGCCAAGGCCTGCAAAACCGCAATGTTGGCAGAAACGCTGATACCATTTTTATCAATGATATTGCCTTCCGCCGAGTAGTCACTGCTATGCACGACGAACCCACGGTTAGCATCCACCGGCCCACCAAAATGAATAGGTAGCGGTGAATCTTTACCAGCATCAATATCCAGCTGATCGAGAATATCATCGAGCTTCACGTTCTGTACGGGATAGTTGACGATCACACCCATTGCACCATTCACGTCATGTGAGCACATGTAAATAACCGCGCGCTGGAAAAATGGATCCTGTAAGGCGGGAGCTGCGATAAGCAGGTGCCCTTCTAACGAATGCGTAGCGTCACAGGTGATTTTACGGCTATTCATAAAGTATATTATACCATAGTTTTGATGTGAAAAGTAGTGTTATCCGCGCGCAAAAATTTCGCGGATGCGCACGGCAGTTCCATCTGCAAGCGTCATCGCGCCATCCGGCGTAAGTGCTTCCGTTCGCATCAGAGCGAGGCCTGTATTTCCAGCCGATGAAAGCATCTGGCCAATTTCTTTTTCGTTGTTCATGAGCACCGTGCCAGCTGCGGGTAATGCCCCCGATGTGTCTATAACGCACAATGTTTTCCTGAGCTGCGCACGGTATTTGCTGCGCGCGGTCACTTCCTGCCCCACATAGCAACCCTTGGCAAAATCCACCGCATTCAGCACATCCATGTTGAATTCCAGCATGAGGGATTTATCCGGCGTCATATCGCGGCTACCATCCGGCACACCATGCTGGATACGATGTTTGTCATATGCGATTGCATCCGCGCGAGTGAATCCCTGTGCTTCGCACCAAGCTATATTCTGTGTTACATCACCCACCATGCGCCAGCCGAGCGCAGCTATTCGCGGGTCAGGAATGATGTCATTATTTTTTGCATCTTTCATCACTCCACCCCAGAGTGCCACAACCCCTTCACTATCCGGCAACAGCTCAATGGCCACTTTTGAGCGCAATTTATAGAGCGAAAGCCGTTGTTTCAGGTCAGCAAGCCGGTGTTTTTCACCATCCAGCAGCACCCTGCCACCTTGCGGAATCAGGAAAAAATCATGCAGGTATTTACCCTGCGGGCTCAAAAGTGCGGCATAGAGTGCCTGACCCCGCTCCAGCTTGCGGGCATCATTCGTGATAAGCCCCTGCAGGAAGGCTATCAGGTCGTCACCGGTCAGGGAAAGCAGGCCACGGGCGGGCAAATAGGCATAATACATCCATGAAATATAGGGATTTACATTCTTTTTTCAAGAAGGCTTGCACTATGGCTCGTCCTGTGGCATTTTCCCGCTCTCTATTCGGCCAAATACCATGATTTCTCATAGTAGAAATCTGTTTTGTGCTGCTGTAGCTCAGTGGTAGAGCACGTCATTGGTAATGACGGGGTCGGAGGTCCGATTCCTCTCAGCAGCACCATTTCCTCATCGCGCACCCTCGATCGGCGTTCATAAAAAATATTATTTATCAATGTTATAACAAGTTTCTTCCTTGTAATCCTGTAATCTGGTATCATTCATTAAAATTTATAAAGGATTTTGATGGTTGAGCAGAAGAAAAGCTGGGGACAGCGCACATCAAACAAAAAAAGCTTGATGGTGATTGTTGACAGCTCCAGCCTTATCACACTGGCATCGCTCATCGATCCGCAGCACCTGACAGGCGGAGCTCCAGAAAATCCCACCATGCTGCGCTTCCTTGAGCAGCTGGGCAAGATGGGCGCGGAAGTGGTTATTCCGGAAAGTGTGATGTTTGAATGCACGGGCCTGCGCGCGGATGGCACCGAATTTCCTTACGCGCACCGCGACAGTTTGCAATATAATTATATGGTCAATTTCCTGGCACGGGTTCAGGAGGGCAAAATCAAGAATGTACGCATCGAGCAAACACCGTTTGCCAGCCCTCTGCTCGATAATCTTGAAGGATTAAAAGACGATATTGATGCTTATAATTACTATAAATCGAAACACATGTTCAGGTTTGGCGATCGGGATATCTTACAGCTTTTTGCGGATAGTCATCACACAGGTAATATTTTTGTGCTGACTGAAGATCGGCCTTTGACGGATGAACTTAGCGAAACAAAAAATCAGAATGCACATCTGACAGGTGTTATAAGCGCATTAAAGCTATGTGCAGATACGCATAGGGTTGCACCACTTCCATGGCTGGATAAACGGGTAACTGTTGATACTCTTCGTGAATATATCAATGCAACCCATAAGCATGATAACCAGAAGCGTATCGCCAATGGCAGGGCACGTACAAAAGGCCTGAATCAAATTCTGCCAGATAGCCATAAAGGCTTCCTGTTAACACCTGAGGGCGAACGCAGCTTTTCCGATGCATTGTCTGACATGATTTATAACCAGCACCGCGGGTACTAACTCTGGCGGTTGCACCTTCGCAGCCACATGATATGCTGGCTTCATGACCAAGCCTAAAAGCCCATCCACTTCAAAAGACCCCAAAGCAGCCAAGCAGGAACGGCTGGAAAAAGCCCTGCGTGCCAATCTGCTGCGCCGCAAGCAGGTGGCAGGCCGGAAAGGCACCACCCATAATGCATGATCCCAAAAAGGAAAAGAAAAAGGCACTGGTCAAAAAGAACCTGAAAGACCAGCAGATATTCGAGGCCATGCGCCTGCGCGACCTCGAGGCCGAGCGTGTCGAAGAATTGGAAAAAGCACAAAGGCAACGCCCTGCGGGCAAGGAAGGCAAGAAGGATGAACTGCTCTGGAGCGAGAAGGTCAATACCTTACGTAACCGCTTAACTGGCCAGAAGCGTGATTCAAAGGAACGCTGGAACCGCTTCGCCGGAACCGAAGGTGGCGGCGGCCGAGGGTTGTAATTATCACCCCCGCATTCGCGGGGGTGATAAAGTGCTACCGCATCACACCCGGTGCAGGTATGGGCTGGCCGTGCGTTGGAGCATCCTGCTCCGGCCGTGGCTGGAAAAGCTGATATGCAGGGTTGCTCTGCATCTGTAACGATTTGGCCGTGCGCACCAGATTAACGAATTCAGCACGCAGCGCATCAGAACCTTTTGCACCATCCGCCAGCTCGATCACATGATCGAATGCGCTATTCATAGTGATGATACCAGGTGTAGGCTTCACACCAGATTCCTGAAGTTTCTTGATATCCTGCACTGCACGTATGAGTGGCGCGACAGCGAGCGCCATATCTTTCCGTAATACCTGCCCAAACTCAGCAACTGCCACTGCGAAGCGTACATCATCAGAAGTATTTGCGATTGAAGCCACTTCCTGCGAGGCAGAAATCGGCGCGGTGATGAGCTTGCTTTCAGATGCTTCCGGCAATTTATAGCGCATTTTCAGGAAGCCATATTCACCGGAAAATTCGGATGATGATGGTGTTGCCACATCCTGCTCCGGCTTGCCGTAACGCAGCGGATCAACCGAACCCTTCGCACCTTTCGGGGTGATCTCATAAATGGCGGTTACCGCATGGCCTGCGCCGACATCACCAGCATCCACCGCATCATTGTTGAAATCCTCGCGGTTTAAGAGGCGCGTTTCATAACCCACCAAACGATATTCAGAAACGGCCGCCGGGTTCCATTCCACCTGTATCTTCACGTCTTTCGCGATGGTGAAAAGCGTGGCACTCATTTCATCCACCAAAACTTTCCGCGCTTCATTGATGTTATCGATATAGGCGGCATTACCATTGCCATGCTGCGCGAGCGACTGCATGAGCGCATCATTATAATTGCCCTGCCCGAAACCAAGCACCGAAAGTGAAATGCCGGTTGTGCGTTTCTGCTCAATATAGGTTTTGAGTAATGCAGGATCATTGATGCCGACATTGAAATCACCATCAGTCGCAAGAATCACGCGGTTCACGCCATCCTTATTAAAATGCTGCTGTGCGAGGTTATATGCCTGCTCCACGCCCGCTGCACCCGCCGTGCTGCCCCCTGCCCCCAGCATATCAATGACGCTGCGGATAGTTTGCTTATCAGAGCCTTTGGTAGGCGTTAGTGCCGTGCCCGCATGACCTGCATAGGTCATGATGCTTACTGTATCCATCTCATCCATCTGGTCCACCAGCATATGGAGTGATGATTTAAGCAGCGGCAGCTTATCCGGTGAATTCATTGAACCGGACACATCGATCAGGAACACAAGGTTCGCTGCCGGGCGTTTGATATGGGTGATATCAAAACCCTTGATGCCGATATGCACCAGTTTCTTGCCTGTATTCCACGGACTCGGCATTACCGTGATGGTCGGCTTGAAGGGCTCGGCCTTATCCTGCGGCAGCTCATAATTATATGGGAAGTAATTGATCATTTCCTCCACACGCACCATCTCCGGCTGCGGCAACTGCCCTTGATTTAACATACGGCGCACGAAGCTGTATGAGGCGGTATCCACATCAATCGAGAAAGTGGATACGGGCTCATTAGCAACCGCCTTCGCAAGGTTTGCCTGTTTGGATTCAAACTTATCGCCGCCATAATATTGCGGCACAGGCTGCGGATACGGCATGATCACATCCTGCGCTGGCATGCCGGGCGCTGCCGCATTACCTGCCACCATCTCCTGCGCCAGCATGGGTGCGTGCATACGTTTAGCAGCCATTTCCCTTGCCACTGGTGACGGTGCTGGTGGTGTACTTGCAACTGTCGCAGCACCATCCATGCTGCCACCCATCATGCCCGGCGCATCGTAATTGATAGTGGATTCAGGCATTGCTTTTGTCAGTAATGCTGAATCATCTTTTGCTTTTTTATCTTCTTCTTTTAGTGCCTGCACCGGTTCTGCAATTTGCAACTCAACTGTCGCGGCAGGTGGTTTGGCATCAATCCGCAGGGGTTCCATGATGGTGGAATAATGGGTGGTGGTAATGGCGAGCACCACTGCAAGGGCAGCGAATGATCCCGCAAATGCGTACGTTTTTTTCATATTCAGGTTCCTTATCCATTGTTGCCACGCGTGGGTGGTATGGATAGGACGAATCGTTTCCGTAAATCCTTTGGCAGATTTTTCCTGGGTGTTTTCAAAGGCCTGCATCGCTGCCATCATGGCGCGCTCTTTCGCCTCCGCCGATGGAGCGGGAATATCCAGCTTTTTCAAATTATCCTTCACATTATCCTGCATAACGTTCCCTCAACCCCTTCAGGCTTTTACGCGCCTGAAAAATACGCCACGAAATGGTGGTTTCCGCGCATCCCAAAATAGCAGCGGCCTCCTTGTGGCTTAGTTCCTCCGCGTACACTAACAGCACAGCATCCCGAATGCCCTCCGGCAGGCGGTGGATTTCGCCCATGGCCTGTTTGGCGGCAAGCGCGTCATCTGCCGCAACCTCATCCGAAGGCGCATCAAACCCCTCAGCAAACGGCAATTCCCGCGTGCGCGCCCTGCCTGCCGTGCGGTAATAATCCTTGGCAGCGTTGATGGTGAGGCGATAAAGCCAGGTGCCAAACGCCGAATCCCCACGAAAACTTTTCAGCTTTTCCGGCAGTTTACCAAAGACTTCCTGTGCCACATCCTCGGCATCTTCCCGCCTGCCACACCATTTATAGGCCACCTTGTAAACCAGCATATAATGCGCTTCCACCACGCGCCGGAAGGCCTGCGCATCACCTGCGGCAGCCTGCCTTACCAGATCGCTTGTTTCCTGCGGGGTCATTCAATGGTTTGACGAAGGGTGGAATGGATTCCTTTGTAGCGCATTTAATCGTTGAAAAGCCAGCGAAAAAGGCTAAAAAGGACGCCTTATGGCACTCTCGTTTCAACAGTTGATACTTAATTTGCACCAGTTCTGGGCAAACCAGGGCTGTGTGATACTGCAACCGTATGACATGGAAGTGGGCGCAGGCACCTTCCACCCGGCGACTGCCCTGCGCGCGCTCGGGCCAAAAAACTGGAAAGCTGCTTATGTGCAACCATCGCGCCGCCCCAAAGATGGCCGTTATGGCGAAAACCCGAACCGCCTGCAGCATTATTACCAGTATCAGGTGATACTGAAACCCTCGCCCGATAACATTCAGGAATTATATTTGGAGAGCCTGAAAACCATCGGCATTGACCCGATGAAACATGACATCCGCTTCGTGGAAGATGACTGGGAATCACCAACCCTCGGCGCATGGGGACTTGGCTGGGAAGTGTGGTGCGATGGTATGGAAGTCACACAATTTACGTATTTCCAGCAGGTCGGCGGCATTGAATGCAAACCAGCCAGCGGCGAAATAACGTACGGATTGGAACGCCTCGCCATGTATATCCAGGGCAAGGAAAACGTGTATGACCTTGACTTCAACGGTGATGGTGTGAAGTATGGGGATGTATTCTTGGAGAATGAAAAACAATTCTCGGCCTATAACCTCGAATACGCCGATACCGCGCAGTTGCTGCGCCAGTTTGAAGATGCCGAGAAAGAATGCAATGCACTGATTGCAAAACACCTGCCGCTACCCGCCTATGACCAGTGTATCAAAGCGTCGCACCGCTTCAATCTGCTGGATGCGCGCGGGGTGATTTCTGTCACCGAACGTGCGGCTTATATTGGCCGTGTGCGCGCACTCGCCAAGGCGTGTTGCGAAAGTTATGTAGAAAAGGAGACTGCCTGAATGTTACTTAGAATGCTGCACAGTAAAATCCACCGTGCCACGGTCACCGTGTCTGACCTGCACTATGAAGGCTCGCTCGGTATCGACCGCGATTTCCTCAATGAGACCGGCATGATGCCCGGCCAGCAGATAGACGTGCTGAACGTCACCAGCGGCGATCGTTTCACCACATACATCATCGAAGAACCGGCGGGTTCCAAATCCATCGCCGTGTTCGGTGCTGCTGCGCATAAGGCAAAGAAGGGTGATGTCGTTATCATCATCGCCTATGCCGGCATGGATGAAAAAGAAGCCCGCAGCTACCAGCCGAAAGTCATCGTGCTCGGCGAAGGCAACAAGATCGTCGAACGCAAAGTGATGAAGCATGGCTGAAAAAGCCCCGCACTTGTTGCGGGGTCTGGATAAAAATTATGAGATTAATGACGACAAATTTTTACAATTCATACCGGACCCCGCCATTCGGCGGGGCTGAGGTAGAACATGGCTGATTTACTTCTAGAGCTATTCTCAGAAGAAATCCCCGCGCGGATGCAGGCGGATGCGCAAACATATCTTGAAGATATGTTGAGGCAGACAGTTCGTGATGCAGGATATGATCTTAAAACTTTGGAATGGAATGCCTATTCAACACCTCGGCGTATTGCTGTAGCCGCGCATGGATTACCAGCAACGCAACCCGGTGGCACGGTAGAACTCAAAGGCCCAAAAGTTGATGCTCCTGAACAAGCCCTTCAAGGCTTCCTAAAAAAATCAGGAAAGAAACTGGAAGAATTGGAAAAACGTGATGGTATTTACATCGCGAAGATAGAACAGGGTGGCAAAGCTACACCAGACATTCTAAAAATTATTATTGAAGCAATTCTTGCATCCTTCCCATGGCCGAAATCCATGCGCTGGGGTGCGAATGAAACCAGCTGGGTGCGCCCGCTGCATTCCATTGTGTGCATCTTTGATGGCAAGGTTGTTCCCGTGGAATTCGCTGGTGTGAAAGCAGGCAATGTCACGCGTGGCCACCGCTTCCTCGCGCCTGCCTCAATCACCATAACCAACGCCGCTGAGTATGAAAAGAAACTTGGGGATGCCTTTGTTATTGCTAATCGTGATACACGAAAAGTAAAGATTGCTACACTATGCCGGAACGAAGCAGAAAAGCACGGCCTTCAAATAAAGCCAGATCCTGCCTTACTCGAAGAAATAACAGGCCTTGTGGAATGGCCAGTAATGCTGGCTGGAAAAATTGACGCCAGTTATATGGACCTGCCACCGGAAGTGCTCGTCTCCGAAATGCGCGCACACCAGAAATATTTCGCGCTGCATAAACCGGATGGCTCGCTTTCTGATACCTTCCTCATCACCTCCAACATGGAAACGGCGGATAAGGGCAAAGCCATCATCGCTGGTAATGAGCGTGTGCTGCGCGCCCGCCTCGCCGATGGCCGCTTCTTCTGGGATATGGACAGGAAAAAGAAACTGGCCGATATGGCAGAAGGCCTTGCCAGCGTGACTTATCATGCGAAGCTCGGAAGTGTTGCAGATAAGGTAGAGCGCACCAAGAAACTCGCTGCTCAGTTGGCACAATACGTGGATCCCGGCCTTCGCCGGGATGACGTGGAACGGGCAGCCATGCTCTGTAAAGCAGACCTTGTCTCCGGCATGGTCGGCGAATTCCCTGAGTTGCAGGGTGTAATGGGCCGTTACTATGCACTAGCACAAAAAGAAAAACCTGACGTGGCCGATGCCATCCGCGACCATTACCTGCCGCTTGGCCCCTCTTCGCCTGTGCCCACTGCACCCGTTTCTATTTGTGTGGCGCTGGCTGATAAACTCGATACGCTCATTTCCATGTTCGCCATTGGTGAAAAACCGACCGGCTCCAAAGACCCGTTCGCACTGCGCCGCGCCGCACTGGGTGTTATCCGCATTGTTCTGGAAAATAATATCCGCCTGCCGCTGCTGCCTCTTCTTAAAGCCGCTCCACTCAAGGAAATTGCGCTGTATGCCGCGCATGAAAAACTGGAAAAGAAAGTAGATGCACAGCTGCATGAAGCAGCCCCGGGCAAGGTCGGGAAATATCTCACTGTGAACGAAAGCGCCTGCGAGGATATTCCGGAAGGCAAAGCGGACGAGCTGGCGCAGTCGCTGCTTGCGTTCTTCCACGATCGCCTCATCGTACAGCTCAAGGATTCCGGCATCCGCCACGATGTGATTAAGGCCGTTATTGCAAACGGCGATGACGATTTATTCCGCATTGTAAACCGCGCCAAAGCCGTGCAGGCCTTTCTTGATACCGATGATGGCAGGAATTTGCTGGCAGGCTACAAACGTGCCGCGAATATTCTGGCGATTGAAGAGAAGAAGGATAAGACGCTTTACACATCTGACCTTGCGAAAACAGATGCGTTGAAGGCAAAGTTAAAAGAGAATGCTGAGCAAAATCTAGCTCAAGTCATTTATGATTCATCTGCATGGATAAGCAGCCGCGTTGAATCTGAGAGCTATACAGAAGCGTTAAGCAAAATGGCAACATTGCGTGCTCCGGTAGATACATTCTTCGACAAGATCATGGTGAATTGCGATGAAAAAGACCTGCGGGCAAATCGGCTGCGCTTGCTTGCATCTATTCGTGATTGTATGAACAGTGTAGCCGATTTCAGCAAGATCGAAGGCGATGTGAAGGAACAGAAAAAGGCGGCGTAATTAATTTAGTGTCACCCCGGCGTAGACCAGGGTCCACGTTAAACATGGATACCGGCATACGCCGGTATGACAAGTAAGGAGATAAGGCGATGGCACAGGCGAACGTGAAAGCAAAAAATGATATGGCAGAAAAGCTCGTATATAATTTCGGTGCTGGCAAAGCTGATGGCAAAGGCAGCATGCGCGATACGCTGGGCGGCAAAGGCGCAAACTTAGCCGAGATGTGCTCGCTTGGCCTTCCCGTGCCTCCGGGTTTTACCATCACCACCGATGTCTGCGTGAGTTATTATGCCAACAACAAGGAACTCCCCGATGCGCTGAATGCGCAAGTGGAAGATGCGCTGGCACAAATTGAAAAAACCGTAGGCGCGAAATTTGGCGACGGTGAAAATCCCCTGCTCGTTTCCGTGCGCTCCGGTGCGCGGGCTTCCATGCCGGGCATGATGGATACGGTACTAAACCTCGGCCTCAACGACACCACGGTGAAAGCACTCGCCAAAAAAACCGGCAATGAACGCTTCGCGTATGACTCCTACCGCCGCTTTATCCAGATGTATTCCGATGTGGTGCTCGAGATCGACCACTACCACTTCGAGGAAATGATCGATAATAAAAAAGCAGAATCTGCCGTAACACTCGATACAGAACTCACCGCCGATGATTTGAAAAATCTGGTGGAACAATATAAAGCGAAGGTGGCCGAAGAACTTGGCCGCCCCTTCCCTGAATCCGTGCATGAACAATTATGGGGTGCCATCCGCGCTGTGTTCAACAGCTGGATGAGCGCGCGCGCCATTAAATACCGTGAACTGCATGACATCCCCGCCACATGGGGCACCGCCGTTACTGTGCAGGCCATGGTATTTGGAAATCAGGGCGATGACTGCGCAACAGGCGTTGCTTTCACCCGCAACCCCTCCACCGGTGAGCGCGCCTATTACGGTGAATTCCTCATCAACGCACAGGGAGAAGACGTGGTGGCCGGTATCCGCACGCCGCAACCGCTATCCGAAATGCCTGCCGTGATGCCGAAGGTATACAAAGAACTCACCGATGTGTTCGACAAGCTGGAAGCGCATTACCGCGATATGCAGGATATCGAGTTCACTATCCAGAATAACAAACTCTGGATGCTGCAGACCCGCAATGGCAAGCGCACAGCCGCTGCCGCTCTCAAGATTGCCGTGGATATGGTAGCGGAAAAACGCATTGATAAGAATGAAGCCATCAAGCGCATTGACCCGCTCTCGCTTGACCAGCTATTGCACCCGACCCTTGACCCCAACGCCAAAAAAACCGTGCTGGCAACCGGCCTGCCTGCCTCGCCGGGTGCTGCATCCGGCAAGGTGGTGTTTACGGCGGAAGATGCCGAGACCATGGCACTTACCCACAAGGAAAAGGTCATCCTTGTGCGCATCGAAACATCACCGGAAGATATTCACGGCATGCATGCGGCTCAAGGCATCCTCACCGCGCGCGGCGGCATGACAAGCCACGCGGCTGTTGTGGCACGCGGCATGGGCAAACCCTGCGTGTCTGGTGCTGGCGAGATCCGCATCGATTACATGAAAAAACAAATGCAGGTGATGGGCCATACGCTGAAAGTCGGCGATATCATCACCATTAACGGCTCAACCGGCGAAGTAATGCTGGGCGAGATACCGACCGTGCAACCCAAGCTTTCCAGTGATTTTGAAACGCTTATGGGCTGGGCGGATTCTGTGCGCAAACTGAAAGTACGCGCCAACGCTGAAACCCCGCTGGATGCGGAAGTCGCGCGTAAATTCGGCGCGGAAGGCATTGGCCTGTGCCGCACCGAGCATATGTTCTTCGATGCTGAGCGCATCGTGGCCATGCGCGAGATGATCGTGGCGAAAGACCTCGAAGGCCGTAAGCATGCACTGGCTAAGATCCTTCCCATGCAGCGCAAGGATTTCGTGGAACTCTTCACCATCATGAAAGGCCTGCCGGTCACTATTCGTTTGCTTGACCCGCCACTGCACGAGTTCCTGCCGCACACGGAAGAAGATATCCAGCAAGTAGCTAAAGCCGCTGGCGTCAGCGTGGATAATGTACGTCACCGCGCCCATGAGTTGAAAGAGCAAAACCCAATGCTTGGCCACCGTGGCTGCCGCCTTGGTATTACGTATCCTGAAATCTATGAGATGCAGGCACGCGCTATTTTTGAAGCAGTCGCACAGGTGAAAGATAATGTAATCACTGAGATCATGGTGCCGCTGGTGATGAACCCGAAAGAACTTTCCATGATGAAAGATGTCATCGACCGCGTGGCCGGTGAAGTACAGAAGCAATCCGGAGTAAAGATCAATTACATGGTCGGCACGATGATCGAGTTGCCGCGCGCTTGTTTGCGTGCGGGTGAAATCGCCGAACTCGCGGAATTCTTCAGCTTCGGCACCAATGATTTGACACAGACAACACTCGGCATCAGCCGCGATGACTCGGCGTCATTCATTGAAATATACAAGCAAAAAGGGATTGTTGAGATCGACCCGTTCGTATCACTCGACCAATCCGGCGTTGGTGAACTTATCCAAATCGCTGCCGAGCGCGGCCGCGAGGCACGCAAGGGCCTGAAGCTTGGCATCTGCGGTGAGCATGGCGGCGACCCAGCATCCATCGCATTCTGCCAGAAGGCCGGGCTGGATTATGTAAGCTGCTCGCCATACCGCGTGCCGGTGGCAAGGCTTGCTGCTGCAAAAGCTGCGCTGGCTTAAAGGCTATTCTTTTTTCCTGCCCTTACCCTGTGTCTTAAGGGCTTTTGCACTTTGCTGGATACCAGATTGAATCTCTTGTAGCTGAGTTAGTGTTTTCTGCCTGAGTTGAAGCTCACTATTGATGGCTTTAGTAAGCGCTTTATCATAATCGTCATCATCAATGGCATTACCCACTAATGTTTCGATGCCATCTCTATTCTCATGATTATCTTTTGCGGCTTCAGTTGCCGCGTATATAATGAAATTAAACGCCTTATCAGCTTTTTCCAGAGTTGGCACATCACGCGCTGTAAGCTCTCCACCTGATTCCACACGATCAATGACCGCTTTGAAATTAGCTAAAGCCTCTGAAATTCTGGTGACTGTATCTATTCCTTCAAAGCTCATATGAAATTGGAACTGCTCCTCAGTTCCGTACTGCTCAAAAAATTCATAGTCATCGACCTTCATAGCAAGCCAGGCAGACAACTTAAGCGGTTTACTTATGGCATCATTACTATCGATACTGTCACGTGTCTCGGTAATGTATATCTTTGCAAGTTTTTGTAAAATATCCGCCGGATGTTGAGATCCATCTTTCCTGGAAGTCATCGTAAAATCCTAACAATTAATATATCGCTGCTACGCGCTGCGCTCATGGGGTGTATGCTGCTCATTCCGCAAGGCAGCAATATATGCTGAAAGCAAACCTTGCACGGTTTCCAGTTCATCCGCCTGCATGGTTGAGGCGCGCACACTTGTTTGGATATCCCGCTCAAAAGCTTCCTGATCTTCCTTAGCCGGATGCATTGCCGCAACTTCTACTTTCCTGTCTGCTTCCTGTGCTTTGCACTCCACCACAAATTGCATCACATCCTGCCTGATCCCATCAAGATGCCCCACACCCGCTTCCAGAAGCTGGATATCACGTTTTTCAACCGCCTGCCCCTGCATAGCTTTTCGTAAAGTGCGATTAAGGCCAGTTAATCCTCCTTGCAATTCCACAAGCTCTCTCTTTGCATCGCCTGCATCTGGTATTGTTTCGGCTACAGCCTCGATACTGCGTTGTAAGAAAACAGGCAGGTTGATGGTTTCAATCTCTGCTGAGCCCAGCTTATCTTCATCCATCACCACATAAGAAAGCTTGCTTGCGCGGATTTTTGCCAGAAGTTCCGTACTTGTTGGTTCTTTGCGCCCCGTCATGCCGTTAATCTTTCTGTTTTTGGCTTTTATTTTCGCAATTTTGCGGCATAATGCCCCGCTATTTACTAGGAATATCTTAGCCATAAACCGTTAATTCGTTATGAAAGCCCGTTTTGCCCCGTCCCCTACTGGTTTTTTGCATGTCGGCAATATGCGCACGGCACTGGTTAACTATCTGTTTATTAGGAAAAATAATGGCCATTTCCTGCTGCGCATCGACGATACGGATACCGAGCGTTCCCGCAAAGAGTGTGAAGATGCCATCCGCGAGGATATCGGCTGGCTGGGTATTACGTGGGATTTTTACGTTAAGCAGTCCGACCGTTTTGACCGTTACAAACTGGCGCGTGAAAAGCTCGTTGCCACCGGACGCCTTTACCCATGCTATGAAACCGCTGAGGAGCTGGACATACAGCGCAAGATGCTGGCTGGCCGTGGCCTACCACCCATTTATAATCGTGCATCCCTTAAACTTACTGATGAACAAAAAAAACAATACGAAGCGGAAGGCCGCAGACCGCATTACCGTTTCCTGCTGAATGACGAGGAAATCACGTGGGATGATCTGATCCGTGGCCATAGCCATTTCAAAGCCACCCACATGTCTGACCCCGTGCTCATCCGCGAAGATGGCGTGCCGCTTTATACGCTGGCCTCCGTGGT
>CAZAQK010000003.1:45757-46902 GCA_964487265.1 uncultured Rickettsiales bacterium
ACCCCGTGCTCATCCGCGAAGATGGCGTGCCGCTTTATACGCTGGCCTCCGTGGTGGATGACGGTGAGCTGGATATCACTCATGTGATTCGCGGCGAAGACCATGTGTCAAACACCGCAGTGCAGATTCAGATATACGAAGCACTGGGATATAAAGTACCTACCTTCGCACATATGGCACTGCTTAAAACCAAGGAAGGCGAAATGTCTAAACGCCTGGGCGGCAATGACATCCGTTCTTTGCGTGAAAATGGCATTCTGCCTATGGCCGTGAACTCGCTGCTTGCCCGCATGGGTACTTCGGATGCGGTGGAAGCCTACACCGATATGCAACCGCTCATCGATAGTTTTGATTTCAAGAAATTTGGCCGCGCACCAGCGAATTACGATGTGGCTGAACTTGAAAAGCTCAATGAAAAACTCCTGCACCAGCTGCCATTTGCTGTGGTGAAAGATAAAATCCCGTTCGCCGATGAAGCCTTCTGGATGAGCGTGCGCGCTAATATCGCAAATATGAGCGAAGCAAAACAGTGGTGGGATATTCTGCATGGCGATGTTTCCAGTCACCAGTCGCCAGTCGCCAGTGATAAGGAATTTTTGGCGCAGGCAGCGACATTGCTTCCACCTGAGCCTTGGAATGAAACCACCTATGATGCATGGCTGGCCGCGGTAAAACCTACCACAACCCGCAAGGGCAAGGAACTGTTCCTGCCTATCCGCAAAGCACTCACCGGGCTGGAGCATGGGCCGGAACTGAAAAAATTATTGCCGCTGCTCGGTGCTGATAAAACCAAAAAACGTTTGGCGGCGTAAGGAGATTTTATGGCGTATACGTTACTGGATGAAGTGATAGCGAATATCATCAGGGTAGAGATCACCCGTGAACCCGGCGATCCAACAGCGAAAATTTCCGTGAGAAATGCGGTGGATATTGGTGCAGAACTGAGAACGCGTGGTAAGCGCCTGCGTGTAGGCACAGCTGATGTTGCCGACTCAGCAGATGCGATGTTCAGCCTAATGAAAGAAGAACTGGAAAAACGCGGCATTATGGCAGGGAATGAGGAGTTAGTTAACCTGCCGAGAATGGCGCGCGGTGCGACGAATTTCTCTGCGACCGCCACACTGGATGTAACGGATAAAAGCGAT
>CAZAQK010000004.1:0-44453 GCA_964487265.1 uncultured Rickettsiales bacterium
CACCGTACCGATCGGCACGGGTGAATTGCGGATGATCCATTCGCGGATGTTGTGTTATGTGACCCCGAAGGAACATTTGGGACTCCCTGACCGTGATGACGTGAAGGCGGGCGTGATAGCCTATAAAATTGCGGCACACGCGGCGGATCTCGCGAAGGGGCATCCATCAGCCTATCACCGCGATGATGCGCTTTCCAAGGCGCGTTTTGATTTCCGCTGGCAGGATCAGTTCAACCTGTCATTAGACCCGGAAACCGCCAAGGATTTCCATGATGAAACGCTGCCCGCTGACGGCGCAAAAGTGGCGCATTTCTGCTCCATGTGCGGCCCAAAATTCTGCTCAATGAAAATTTCGCAGGAAGTGCGCGATTATGCGGCGGCGGAGAAAGAAAAAGGCATGGCCGAAATGAGCGAGAAGTTTAAAGCGGCGGGCGGGGAGATTTACCAGAAGGTAAATTAGTGTCATCCCGGTATTTTTAATCGTCATCCCGGCGAAGGCCGGGATGACGGATACGGAGAGATTTACCAGAAGGTGGGGTGATATGAACAATAAGCAAAATAATTACTTGGGTTATGGAATATTTTTGGTTTTGCTTGTGCCCATTACTCTCTCAATTTGGGCAACTCCATTTATTTGCGTTATTTTGGGAGATGGTCATTTAGATTTACTGATACGTAATATTATAAACCTCTTAAATCCAACATGGCCAATTGTTACTCTTGTTATTTCTGGATCTTTTATAATTTCTTTTAAGAAAGAGATTAGTCACCTTATAGATCGCATTCGCAAGTTTCAGGGGCTGGAATTAGACCCACAACAATATACTCCACCGACTTCTGAAATTTCTCGAACCCTAAATACTGGGCTTAATAATAGTTCGGACGGTACAACAAATGAAACAGGCACTTTCACGCCGCCTCTTACTAATCCTACAATTGTTAGTGTCGAGAACAGAATTAGGGAAGATTTAAATAACAAATACGCTGCACTAGATGATGCGAGTAAGTTACAAGCTTTAATATATCACTATGCAGTTGAGAAATTAAATTTCTTCTGTGAGACAATTTATAGTTCTATATTTGGTTCTCAAATAAAGTTGCTGAAGCTTTTGCAACAGCAAAGCGGAATACCTAAATCACAGGTAGATGAATATTTTAGCAATACTAAACAACTACACTCCTCACATTACGAAGGATGGGATGTAAATACATATCTAAATTTCTTAATACGTAATCAACTTATTGAACTAAACCCTATCGAACAAAAATTTTATATTACAGCACATGGAGAGCATTTCTTGATTTGGTTAGGTGTATTCAGTCGTCCTGAAAATAAAGATTTATAAATTTTATCAGCTTCTTACCCATTTTAACACACTTGTAACACTGCGGGCAGTATGGGCTGCTATGCTAACCTATTATGACCTATGAAGAACCGGATACAGGCCGCGTGCTGAACGCGCAGAAATTCCTGCTGCACCACGTGCTGGGCGCGGCGGGTGAGCATGTGGACCAGGTGAAACTGCGGCAGACCATTCCCCTGAACCATGAGGAGCATTGGCACCATGAGGTGCAGCGCGGCGGGTCTTTAAGACCGGTTGGCCGCTTTTCGGCGGGCGAAGATGAATGGGTGCAGGTATTTGTGCCGTCTGACGCGCCGTACCTGCAGAAGCTTGGCCAGTTCGCGGGTGATCGCCACCGTGAAATCCTCAATATGCTGGAGAACAAAGGCCTCACACCCGGTAAAGATTATATGTTGCTGGCGGTCTATCCCGAACAGATGACAGAGTCACCACCGATTTGGCGTGCGCATGAGAAGGCAGCTGGCCACACGCTTTTCCTGCGCAAACGTGAATTCCAGAGCATGGCTTTGGAAATGCTGGCGGAACTTGCCAATTTTGAAAGCGGCAAAACTCTGGTTGGGTGGCGCGGCAGCGAAATTGCATATAATCATGCATTTGCAGATGATAGCTCACCAGTTTCCACACTGGTTGGGCACATGGCGCGCAATGCGGATTTTGAAGATCATCACCTGCGTCGCGCCAGCAATATGGCGGAAAAACGAGAGTTTTTTGAGCTGGCGGCGCGCCTGCGGAAATTTGCCGGCGGTGATAATGGCAAGGGTCCCGGCGGAGCCATGAGTTTTTAACGCTTTCTTTACACCGTTTTGCTAGGACGCAGTATAGGAGGACAGGCCTATGCTGAACCTTATTGAAATCGTAAAAACCATTTTCATGGAACTCTCCGAAACTCAGGAGTAGTTACAGAATATAAGGTTTCTTACTGAAAAAACAGCCGTTTACGGTTGCTTTGCGCTTGTCATTATTCTTTAACATTCCTTTACCCTTCAGTGTGTTACTGTACCAGCATGCAAACATGCATTGCCTGAGATATCCATTATGGCGCAGGCGGCACGAAGAATAACGTAAGCGGTGACCATGGAATACACATCACTTGATAAGCAAATGGACCTTGCGTTGATAGCACTTATGTCAAATAAAGTTCATGAATTTGCGCTGGATAATTGGAGTAACCAATACCGGCAGCGCGGCGTATGGCTTGTCAGAAATCCCGGGCAGATATCGGCTGAGGTAAACCGCATGCCTTTTACGCACCCCGATGCCAGAGCGCGCGTATTTGTTGGGGTGCCTGTTGTGCGTGGCGTTGTAGATGATGTCTCGGGTGTTGAAAATGGCCAAGGCCTTCAGGGTTTGAACCAATCTGAATTTCATAAAGCACTCACTGATAAATATGGCCTCCATCCAGATACATTCACCGTTTTTTCGATTGAAAGGGTTGCCGATAAAAAAGGTGATATGCATATACCCCCTGAATTGGTACTGGTGACGACGCCAAAAAATATTCAGGCCTTAGCCCGGCAAGTATTAGAAAAATTATCAGATCCCCATAAGGCTGAGCATATTCTGGGCATTCCGAAAACAGGATATAGAAAAGCGCTGACCGTGAGTGATTCCGCGCTTTCAGCCACAATTAAAAATGTCTTTGAGAATGGTGCATTCTATAAGAATCATCCCGATATCCTGAAAATTATAGACGGTGCAAAGACAGTAGAAAATTATGAATTCATGCGCCGCCTGACCGATCTGAATAACGCTGCACCAGAGCCGGAAGCGCATACATTTGCTGATTCCGCCAGAAGGCAGCAATTCTGGAATCGGTAAATCATGACTGATCTTCCTTCAGCAGATAAACCGTTTCCAGTACTTGACCGTATCATCCTCAAGTATATCTGTGCAGGCAATAAGCCATTCAATTGTACTAAAGCGCAATGGCAGCTCAGGCATTCAGAAGATACGGTATACGAGCACCATCGTGCGCCTTTCTCGAACGCTATCAGTACGCAGATACAGCTGAGGTCCTTGCCTCCGGATGCCGTCCTGCTTAATGAGCAGAATTTTATTATGGTGCATGTTCCCCATGATTGTGACGAGATGAAAGCATTGGCTGCAAGGGGAATGAATCCAGCGTACATGCTGGATGACCAGATCAAGGGCAGGTATGGGCTTTCCGACCGTAATGCATATGGCGTTTATCATGTATATGAAAAAATGAAGAAATTTGGAAAGGTCATAAATTTATTTTCTGAGAAAAAACCCAGAGAATACACTATCATCTTTGAGCGAACGGCATATAAAGCCCTTGCAATGGAATTATTAAAGAGATTAGCAGATGCCAGTCAGGCAAAAGATATTCTGGATGCCCGCAGTGCCTCTGTCGTGAAGCTTGATTATAAGGATAAATCAAGTGAAGCAGTGGCGACTTTAAAAAGAATTGCAGAAAACGCTGCACTTGATGCAAATGATATAGAAGGGCTGGTAATTGAAGCGGCCAAATCTAATAAATTTGAATTTGCAACGGCCCTGCGTGAGATCGCAGCTGATATGTTTCCTGAGGCTGGTTTCAAGCACCGCGATGCAATTGCGGAAGAGAACAGGAAAAAAGGGATAGGGCACCCGCCCGTTTAATACGCCAGCCCGCCGTCCATATATTTGCGTTTGTGGTTTGACCGTGCCTTATTCCAGCCGCGCTCATGCATATTAAAGAAAACAGTCTGCACCAGAGGCTCGATGATGCCTATGGAGAGAGCGATCACCCAACTGCCGGTTAAGATAAATGCCACGGCGATAGCAACGGTGAAATGCATAATGCAATAAGTTACTGTTTTCGCTAATGTCTCATGCTGAAAAATGAACCTGCCCATATGTTCCTCGCTTCCTGACTATTATTAACCATTATACAGCAAATGAGACTCATTCTCAATTAAATAATCAAAAATGACACTAAGTGCCTTAATTGTCATAGAATTGTAATACACAGTTTGGACAAATGGCCTAAAATCAGTTAAATACACGGTTCAAACCGTGGAGTGCATTTGTGAGCAGGCATATGTCGCAGAACAAGGAATATTCAGTCGAAGAACTGGAGCAGAAATACCAGGCCATCACCACGCTGTTTGACAGTGCGGAAGAGCTGGTGGTGACTGTGGAAAGCCCGCTGGTGAAAGACCCGGAGGCGCAGCTTGCTGCTATTGAACCACTCATCAACGATATGAGCGATGCCGCCGATGTGCTTACCGAAGAATTCGTGCTCATTGCCGAAAGCAAGAAAAACAAGATACAATCACGTGCCAATAAGAAGCGCGTGGAGGGTGCCATCCGCAAACTCTATGTGGCGATCCATGAATATGAAGCGCGTGTGAAGAACGCCACCAAGAAAGCGCATGGTGCGATCATGAACATCGCTGACCCCGTTGTGGCGAAAATAAAACGCCAGGTGGAAGAGGTGGTGGTGATCTTCCTGGAATTCATGCAACTCTCTCTGCACAGCCTGATGAACAAGGCTGACCTCGATGCGCTGAAAGTGCGTGACGCCCGCGTGGCATTGATGATGCACCAGCACGCGCTGAGCCAGCAGCAGTAGTATTCTAGCAAATACAGCCAAAAAAGCCGCGAAATGCGGCTTTTTTATTGGTTAATCAGCAGGATGAAATGTCATCAAACTGTAACCCAAATAAGTACCCCATTAGGGTATAATAGGCTTATTATACTTAATAAAGAATGGGTAAGGTGTTATGAGCTTTTATGATGAAAATGAAGATTCCATCACTAAAAAAAATGGCGGGAATAAACTGCAGGGAAGCAATAGGAAGCCAGTCGCTGTTGGACGTGTAGAGGATTTTGCTGACCCCAAAGCCGAACCTTCTGTATTGGATGAGCTGATTGCCCGTGAAGAAAAGCGCATGGCAAGCAATGAGCAAGTTAGTAAACCTAAAATATCCAAAGCTACACATTCATCTGAAGGGCCTGTAGAGCCTTTGTTGATTCCACAAGATGAAGGGGTGGCAGAACCAGACGATGCAGAAGCCTTAGCAGGTAAAGCTGCTGACAGGCTGCGTAAAACGATGGGTGGTAAAGACGTTAAGAGTGGAGAGTTACGACGTGCACTGCATCTGAACGGTCAGAAGACTACACATCACAGCCGCTAATAAGAAATCAAAAAAGTAAAAGGGAGCCGGTTGGCTCCCTTTTCTTTTTTCGTTATACCGGCGTAGGCCGGTATCCATGTTTGACGTGGACCCCGGCCTTCGCCGGGGTGACAAGTTACATTAAACAGAATAATACAGCTCAAACTCACCAGCAGTTGGTGTGTGTTCCCAGCGATATACTTCCTGCATTTTAAGGTCGATGTAGGAATCGATGAGGTCATCGGTCATCACATCGCCTTTTTTCAGGAATGCACGGTCAGCATCGAGTGCTGCCAGTGCTTCACGCAGTGAACCGCATACGGTTGGAACGTTCTTCAGTTCATCCGGTGGCAGGTCATAGAGGTTCTTGTCCATCGCTTCACCTGGATGAATCTTGTTCTCGATACCATCCAGACCAGCCATGAGCATCGCGGTGAAGGCGAGGTATGGGTTGGCGGTTGGATCCGGGAAGCGCACCTCGATGCGTTTACCTTTCGGAGAAGCCACATACGGGATGCGGATGGAAGCCGAACGGTTGCGCGCAGAGTAGGCGAGCAGCACCGGAGCTTCAAAGCCCGGGATCAGGCGTTTGTAGCTGTTGGTGGAGGCGTTGGTGAAGGCGTTCAGAGCTTTCGCGTGCTTGATGATGCCGCCAATGTAATAGAGGCACATCTCGGAAAGATCTGCATAGCCATTGCCAGCGAACAGAGGCTTGCCTGCTTTCCAGATGGACTGGTGGCAGTGCATGCCGGAGCCATTATCACCGGAGATCGGCTTTGGCATGAATGTGGCTGTTTTGCCGTATGAATGCGCAACATTATGCACCACGTATTTATATTTCTGCACGTTGTCAGCCGTTGCGGTCAACGTAGAAAACACGGTGCCGAGTTCGCATTGCGCAGGTGCAACTTCATGGTGATGCAAAACAGGCTCAACACCCACGGTGCGCATGGTGGCAAGCATCTCGCCGCGCAGGTCAGCCAGTGAATCAATTGGCTGAACAGGGAAATAACCACCTTTGGTTGGCGGGCGGTGGCCAGTGTTGCCTGCCGGATAGATACGGTCAGAATTGCATGGCAGTTCTTCAGAATCCAGCTGGTGGAAGCTGTAATGCCCAGCGGTTTTGAAACGCACATCATCGAACACGAAGAATTCGAGTTCAGGGCCGAAATAGGCGGTGTCACCAAGGCCGGTGTATTGCAGGTAGCTTTCAGCGCGTTTGGCGACGGAGCGCGGGTCGCGGCCATAAGGCTGGCCGGTTGATGGCTCAATGACATCGCAGAAGATAACAATGGTTGGCTGTGCCGCGAATGGATCAACGAAAGCGGTTGATGCATCCGGCATTAGGATCATGTCGGATTCGTTGATGGATTTCCAGCCGGCGATGGACGAACCATCGAACATGATGCCATCTTCGAAGCTGCTTTCATTCACCTGTGTAGAAATATAGCAGGTATGCTGCCATTTGCCCTTCGGGTCTGTGAAACGGAAATCAACGAACTGTATGTCGTTGTCCTTTATCATTGTTAAAACGTCTTTAGCACTCATAATGATTCCCCAATCTGTTTTTAATAGTCTGATGCAGCGCACCATTAACCATTTGGCTGGCGTTATAGTCGCGTGCGCATGATTGTAAAGGGGGTAAATCAGCAAAAAACGCAAATAAAGTGCGTGCATTTTAGTGTGGCTGGGCTAGATTGAACCTCCCAGCCCAAAAATCTGTGTTTTGTCATTCCTGCGAAAGCAGGAATCCAGCTTACTTAAAAATAAGACGCCAAAAGCCTGCTGACTTTTGGCTTTCCTGGATTCCGTGCTCGATTTTCTACTGAAAATCTCCACGGAATGACAAGGTTTACTAAATCGCTTCGTTCCCGCGCTCGCCGGTGCGTATGCGTATGACATCATCCACTGGCGTGATGAATATCTTCCCATCGCCGATCTTTCCGGTGCGGGCTGCTTTGATAATGGCCTCGACGGTGCGCTCCACCATTTTATCTTCCACTACTACTTCCACTTTGATTTTGGGCAGGAAATCCACCACATATTCAGTGCCGCGATAAAGCTCGCTATGGCCTTTCTGTTTGCCGAAGCCGCGCGCCTCGGTGATGGTGATGCCATTCAGCCCCACTTCCTGCAGGGCTTCTTTCACGTCATCGAGCTTGAACGGCTTTATGAGGGCTTCGATTTTCTTCATAGCTTACGCATCCTTAAGGGGGAGGCAGTATGGGCGTATTATTCAGGCTATTGCAATCATAAAATAGCACTTGCAACTGCGAACAATTCGCATTATCATTAATGCCATGTATATTTGTCTGTGCAATGGTATCCGGGAAAAACAGGTGGAGTCTGCAATCGCAGGCGGTGCCTGCACGGTTGCCGATACCTTCCGCAAACTTGGCTGCCAACCTATGTGCGGCCAGTGCGTGCCTGTGATCCAGGATACGATGAAGGAACATGTGCAAGCTACTTCCTGAGAATGATTTTCAAGGGGATTGATTCTTGACTTTTTGTGCGTGCTGATACATCTATTCCCTGCACACACAAAGTCATGGGATTATGATGTCTACAAACACGCAAGGCGTTGTCAAACACCTGAATACTATCCTCAAGAATGAGCTGACCAGCATTAACCAGTACTTCCTGCATGCCCGCATGCTGAAGAACATGGGGTTCATGAAGCTTGCAGATTATGAATACAAAGAATCCATCGATGAGATGAAGCATGCCGACCTGCTGGTGAACCGCGTCCTGTTTCTGGAGGGCATTCCGAACCTGCAGGATCTGGGCAAGCTGATGATCGGCGAAAATGTGCAGGAGATACTCGAATGCGACATGAAGCTGGAAGAAAACGGCAAAAAAGACCTCAAAGCCGCCATCGTATTCTGTGAAGAAAACCAGGATTTCACCAGTGCGGATATCCTGCATAAAATTCTCGAAAGCGAAGAAGAACATGTGCTGTTCATTCGCTCACAGCTTGGCCTTATCAAAAGCATGGGGCTTTCTGCTTATTTACAAACTCAGGTTTGATATATAACCCTGTCATTCCCGCGCAGGCGGGAATCTCTTTCAATGCTTGCTCTGTAGATAAAGAGATCCCTGCCTTCGCAGGGATGATAATAGAAAGGAAATCAATATGCTTCGTACACTTATCGCCACATTTATTACATTTCTAGGAGTCTCTACCATGGCCAAAGCCGCTGACCTTGAAAACACACTGTATCTCGACCTGAAGGATGGCCGCGTGGTGATTGAAATGCGCCCGGACCTTGCACCGAAGCATGTGAAGCGCATCAAGGAACTGGTGCGCAGCAAGTTTTATGATGGCGTGGTGTTCCACCGTGTTATTGAAGGGTTCATGGCGCAGACGGGTGACCCAACAGGTACCGGCATGGGTGGTTCCGGCCAGAAGATCAAAGCAGAATTCAGTGCAGAGCCGCATAGCCGCGGCGCGGTTTCCATGGCGCGCGCCAATGATGTGAACAGTGCCGACAGCCAGTTCTTCATTGTATTTTCCGAAGCGCCAAGCCTCAATAAAAAATATACCGTGTGGGGCAAAGTGACCTCCGGTATGGAATTCGTCGACAAGATTAAAAAAGGCGATGAAATGGAAAATGGCTCGGTGGAGAATCCGGACAAAATTATTAAGCTGCAGGTTGCGGCGGATGTGAAAGAGTAGTTGCCAGTTTCTGGTTGCTAGTTGCTAGTCATGCCAGCAACCAGCAACTTACAACCAGCAACCTATGAAAACGTCTCTATTCGATTTTGAACTTCCTGAATCATTGATTGCAACACACCCTGCTAACCCGCGGGATGCAGCGCGTATGCTGGTGGTGAATAAATCGCTGCGCGATATGGGAGTGCGCGATCTTCCATCATTCCTGAAAGCTGGCGATGTGATGGTGTTCAATGACACCAAGGTGATACCGGCGCGCTTATTTGGAAAACGCGGTGAGGCGGCCATTGAAATATTGCTGCATAAACATATGCACGATGCGATGTGGCAATGTTTTGCCAGACCTGCAAAGAAATTGAAAATTGGGGATACCGTCCAGTTCGCGCCGGATTTTGTTGCGGAGGTAAAAGAAAAGCGCGATGACGGGCAGGTGGTGCTGGCATTTAATGTGTCAGGTGATGCTCTTCGTAATCAGCTCAACCAGCACGGTCACATGCCGTTGCCGCCCTACATAGAGCGTGCGGATGAAGCTGCGGATAAAACATGTTACCAGACCGTCTATGCCCGCCATGAAGGATCGGTGGCGGCACCCACCGCCGGGCTGCATTTTACACCGGAATTGCTGGCGGCAATTGATGCAGCTGGTGTGAAGCGTGTGCATGTCACGCTGCATGTGGGGGGCGGTACATTCCTGCCGGTTAAGGTAGAGGACACCAACGACCATGTGATGCACAGCGAATACGCTGAAATAACGCCTGAGGTAGCTGATACCATAAATGCGGCAAAGCAGGCAGGCGGGAGAGTTTTAGCGGTGGGTACGACCGCACTTCGGACGCTTGAATCAGCAGCAGACGGGCAGGGAATGGTGCAGCCGATGGCACGGGAGACTGATATATTCATCACCCCTGGCTACCGGTTCAGAATTGTGGATATATTGCTCACCAACTTCCACCTGCCGAAATCGACCTTATTCATGCTGGTTTCGGCCTTTAGCGGCCTTGAACGCATGAAAATGGCCTATAACCACGCCATTGACCGGCAGTACCGCTTTTACTCGTATGGTGATGCCTGCCTGCTGTTTGTAAATGGTGGAAAACCATAAGGTTTTGTGCTAACATCATTAGACAATTGGGGGATTGTTATGACACAGGATCATCAAAAAACATGCGGTGAAAAAGCGGGATTCGATTATTGCTTCTGGGCGAAGCTGCTGGTCGCCATTCCTGTTTTGCCGATTATTGCTCTTGCTGCCGCGGATCGCTTTGAGGGTGACACTGCGCGGGGGTTAGCCGCAACATTTACCGTCATTGCCATTGTGCTTTTGTCACGCTGGTTCGATAGTCTGCCGGCATTCCGGAAGAAAATTAAGCTCCGTAAAGACTGAATCACTTCTTAATTCTTAATTAATCCTTACCTATTAGCGTGGTGGTTACGGTGTAATCATTCATAGCAGCGTTTACGTTTAATGCGGACTCACAATACCAATGTTCCGGAACGTGGCTTTACGCTGATTGAACTATCAATCATGCTGGTGATTATTGGCCTGCTGGTGGCGGGTATCATGACAGCGCATTTCCTCATCCAAAATGCGGAAATGCGCGCCACGGTGAGAGACTATGAAGAAATAAAACAATCTGTCCTTGCCTTCAAAATAAAATTCAATGCAGTGCCCGGTGATATGGCAAACGCAACCTCTATATGGGGGTTTGTTGGCACGGGGGGCGCGACTGGGAATGGTGACGGAGATGGCCTTGTCCATGGCTGTTCTGATGAAACCAGACGCGCATTTGAGCATCTTACATTAGCAGGCCTTAGTAGGCGTGATTACGATGCTGACAATGCACCGACTCAGGATGCCATCGGTCTAGTCTTGCCGCAGGCAAGGCAGCGCCCCGATCATGGGGTAAAAATATCTTCAGAGACGGGATATACTGCGCCGTATGAACATGTAAACAGAAAAAATCGTATTGAGCTTGGACAGGTTGGATTCACATGTCTTGGTACTGCTCCTATTACGCATACCGACCGTATGGTGTGGGAATTTGATAAGAAAGTGGATGATGGCCTGCCAACGCGTGGTAAGGTGTTTGGCGCATGTATAGATTCCTTCGTAACGGAGTTCCCTAATTATACGTCGACAGGCGCAGACTGTATCTTGTACTATATCATTGATTAACACAGGCGGAGCTTCCTTGCCTTTGGCGGGGGGCTGTATTATACGGGAACAAACTGAAAATCTCTGTATCATGCCTGTGAATTTCCATGTTTCTGCCAAAGACGGCAACGCCCGCACCGGTGTGCTCAAAACCGCGCATGGTGACATACGCACACCTGCTTTTATGCCCGTGGGCACAGCGGCGACAGTGAAGGCGATGCTGCCGGAATCGGTGGCGGCCACGGGCGCAGATATTTTGTTGGGCAATACCTATCACCTGATGCTTCGCCCGACAGCGGAGCGCATTGCAAAGCTTGGAGGCCTGCATAAGTTCATGAATTGGAACAAGCCGATTCTTACTGATTCCGGCGGATTCCAGGTGATGTCGCTTTCTAAGTTGCGCAAAATTACTGAGCAGGGTGTTACCTTTCAATCACATCTGGATGGTACAAGGTATGATCTGACACCAGAACGTTCTATAGAAATCCAGCATTTGCTGGGCAGTGATATCACCATGGTCTTTGACGAATGCACACCATACCCCGCCACAGAAGATGTGGCAGCAGAATCCATGCGGCTTTCCATGCGCTGGGCACAGCGCAGCAAAGATGCATTTATTGAGCGCGATGGCTATGCACTTTTTGGGATTGTACAGGGCAGTGTTTATAAAAACCTGCGCGAAGAATCCTGCAAAGCATTACAGGCGATTGGTTTTGATGGCTATGCCATTGGTGGGCTGGCAGTGGGCGAGGGGCAGGAAGTGATGTTTTCTACCCTTGATGTCACCATGCCGCACATGCCAGCCGATAAGCCACGCTACCTGATGGGTGTTGGCAAACCGGATGATATTATCGGTGCGGTGATGCGCGGCGTCGATATGTTCGATTGCGTGATACCAACACGTGCCGGCAGGTTTGCCCGTGCCTACACACCGCAAGGTGAGTGGAACATTAAGAACGCACGCTTTGCCGATGACGCTGCGCCGCTGGAGGAAGGCTGCCCATGCCCTGCCTGCAAAAGCTACAGCCGTGCGTACCTGCACCATCTGTTCAAGGCCGATGAGATGCTTGGGCCGATGCTGCTTACATGGCACAACCTGACGTTCTACCAGCGATTGATGCAGGGGCTGCGTGATGCAATTACACATAAAAAGCTGGATCAATTCGCACAGCAATTTTTGCAACACTACCGTATGGATGAATCGCCCGATGAAGCCGCTTAAAATCCTTACCATCCTTCTTGTCCTGCTGGTGGCAGGGACGGTGGTTGCACCGTGGAAGGAATGGGTGGAGCGGGGATTGAAGTCAGAACTTAATGCGCGCGGTATACACGGGCTGGAATTCACCGTGTCAGCGCTATCTCCGGAGGGCATTACACTCAAGGATATCACGTTCGGTGATGGGCTGACGCTGGATGAGATGACCGTGGCCTATAAGGTGTTTGACCTTGCGCGGGGGCAGCTGAATACACTGAATGCCAGCCGACTTGCCATGATCGCGGGTGATAAGGAGATCATCGCAACAGATGTGGCACTGGTTTTTAATCCAGCCGATGCAGGCAAATGGAATGGCACGTGGGCAGTGGGCGGTATTGAAATCAGCAAATCGCCATATCCTGTGCCGCCACTTGCCGGGGCGGGTGATTTTACCGCCAGCACGGAAAAAATTGATGCAGGCGGGAAGCTTTATAACGATGATAAATCCTACCACGGTGAATTCAATGTTGATTACAAAATAAACGATCCATCTTCTTCTTATGCCACTATCACACGTGCCAGCCTGCCATGGAGTGGCGGGACCGTATCGGTAAAGAATGGGCGCGTTACATTTGCCGGCAATACGCGATTCAGCGGAAATCTTGCAGTAGAAGGTGTATTGCTGGATGCGCTCTTGCGTTCACTGACGGGCGACAAGGCAAACGCAACCGGCGTGGTGGCAGGCAGTATACCGCTGGCCATTGAAGCGGATGGCACACCGATTATTAAACCATCTACGCTGTCGGCGGCAGGTGGTGGGCAGATCGTCATGGCATCCGATGCAATACCGGGTGATAACGAGCAACTCGGTGTGCTCCGCGGTGTACTGGGAAATTTCCAGTACAAGACACTCGCTATCAACCTTGCCAGTGATGGTGAACGGAAACTATCCGCAAAGCTTGTTATCGAAGGCAGTAATCCGGATATGTATGAGGGCAGGCCGGTAAAATTGAACGTGCAATTAAAGGGTGATGTGCTAGACTTGCTGCGGCAGAGCGTTCCTGCGCTTACTGACCCCGGACAACTCTTGAAACAAGGTGAACATGCAAAACCCTAGCTGGATGATATGGATGTTGTTGCCGCTGATGGCTTGCACCCCGACGGTGCAGGTGCAGGCACCCGACAAGCCGATCGAGATCAACCTGAATGTCAATATCGAGCACCGCATCAAGGTGGAAATCGAAAAAGACGTGAAGGATTCCATAGCTAAAAATAAGGATATTTTCTGATGAAAACGCTCAAAAAAATCCCATTCATGGCCGCTGTGCTGATTCTGGTTTCATTGCCTGCCATGGCACTGGAACTGTCTGATGCCCGCAAACAGGGTATGATAGGTGAAAAAACCGATGGCTACGTGGCCGTCATTAAATCTTCTGGAGACGTTAAAGCCCTGGTTTCCGAGGTCAATGCCAAGCGTAAGGCCGAATATACCCGTATTTCCAAGGAAAACGGCCAGTCTGTGGATGTGGTGGCCAAGCTCGCTTCCCCGCAGATTATCTCGGGTTTGCCGGCCGGTTCCCTTTATCAGGGCAGCGATGGGGCGTGGAAGACGCGTTGAGTGTTGACAAACGCCGGTAAAACCGTATTGTCCCATTCTCTTTATTCATAAAGAGTTCGTTTAGAGCCTAAATAGAAGCACTTAGGCTTATGGTATGATCTGGTAGCTCAGTCGGTAGAGCACCTGACTTTTAATCAGGTTGTCGCGGGTTCGATTCCCGCCCAGATCACCACCCTACGCTCTTCGAGCTTCGGGTGGCGCAGCCGCTTTACCAGCAGGATTTGATATAATTAAGGCGGGAATCGAACCCTTGGGTTCGTCCACAAAATCCGCTTGCGGGATTTTGTGCTTTATAAATAAGGCAAATCCCACATGTGGATTTGCCGCGCCCAGATCACCACCCTACGCTCTTCGAGCTTCGGGTGGCGCAGCCGCTTTCCCCTCTAGCTTGGCGTGCCCAGATTGCTTTGACGCATCGTACCGTCTGATGCAGTGCCGGCAACAAGCTGGCCGGAGTTGGTGTTGCTTACATTGACTGCATCGGAAACCATCTTGGACATATTAGTAAAGAAGCCACCCTTCTCCAGTGCAGCCGCCAGATCTTCCGGACGTTTTGATGGCTCATCTTCTTTGGGTTGAGCGATGATGGTATTACCTTCACTGAGCATAGGCGAAGAAGATTTCTTTTCGTCTTGCCTAGGTGCCATTGCCAAATTGGCTTCGTCCATACCATTGGCAGGTTTTGGCTTCAGCGGCTCAAGTATAGCCGGGCTGAAATTGTTGCGCGTAATAGTGCCGGTTGCCAGATATTCTTCCTGTTTTCTGAGGATATCCGCCTTGGTTTCCAGCAGGGTTTTCTCAGAGTTCTCATCTATATCGACATTCTTGCCAAGTTTTTGCTCGGCTGCGCGCGTGGCTGCAATGCCTTTCTCAAGATTTTCTATTTTGAACTGGGCAAAAGTGTATTCATCGGTTTTCTTGAAAGCAGCCAGTTTTTCAGACAATGGGTCGCTGGCGGCAACCTGCATTTCCTGTGCAGCAACGGCCTTGCGCTCATTGATAAGGGCCAGCTCGGATTTAAGTGCTTCCAGTTTTTTTTCATTCTCGCGGGCGATGGGGGCGTATTTCTCCAGCTTCTCTGCAATCTGTTCCGGTGTGGCATCTTTAGGCAGCTGCATGGCTTGAATGGCATCACCGGTATTAAGCATGGGTACGAGGTCTTCCGGCTTTACACCTGGGCGCAGGAACTGTTTGTTTTCTTCCAGTGCAGCAATAAGGGCAGGGCGGTTCTTTTCATTGAAATCTTTAGCCACATTCGTGACCAGATAAGCATCCAGCTCTTTTCCGGCGGAATCCACGCGGCGCAAATTCCATTCTGCTTCCCCATAATTTGAATAGGCTTTCCGCTGTGCATCCGTAAACATCAACAAACGCGGCACTGATGTTTCGTTGGCGTCCATTTTGTCTTTGTATTTGGTTTTTTCTTCATTAATGGCTTGCTTGAGTTTTTGCACGTTGGCCGGATCAACCAGATCGTAATACTCGCCTTTTTCGGAATAGCCGCCACCCGCAACAAGGGTTCTTTGACCACCCATCTTATCCATGCGTTCCATGATGGAATCATCGAGCCATGCGCCGGTGGCATTCCTGTATCTTTCGGTGACCTGGAATGATTTATCGATCTGTTCATTCAGTTTGTTGGTCTCAATAATTGTATCGCCAAGATACCCAACACCAATAGCTGCGCCGACGGCTAGTGTGATGGGGGCAGCAATAGTGGCAACGGTCGCGGTAGCACCGGCGGCCAGTGTACCGGCGAGGGCCGTGCCTGCGGCTCCGGCACCGATTGAAGCGACGGTTGTTGCTGCAACGGCAGCGGTGCGCTGGCCTTTATAGCCTTCCTGTTCATTGGCTATTTGGTATGCTCCATCAATGATGGTGGCTGCAACGTTAGCCTTGCCGATGACACTTTTCAGGCCTCTGCCAACATTTTTACCGACGGATTCCGCTACTTCTACGGCTGATTGTGCTGCGCCAGTGCCTAAGTTTGTGCTGGCAACAGCGATACCTGTACCATCACCCTGTTGAATGCTCTGGTTCAGAGCATATGCACCCATGGCAAGGCCTATAGTGCCACCAGTAACACCTGTTGCCGCATTGGCGCGGCCATTGGACCTTGGTGTGGATGGTGTATCAGGAGTTGCTGCTTTTGCATCAGGTGTATCGACAGCTGGTGGAGTAGCGGCTGTGTTTTGCTCAGTTGCCATTGATGAAGCAGGAGTAGTAGCTGGCACGGCAGGTGCTTCCTGAGATGCGGTTGGTGCTGTGGTAGCACGTGCTGCATCCATCACAGGTTTTGGCACATCAGGGGTTATACCTGCCTGAGTTTGCAGTTTTGTAATCTGCTCTTTATATGCATTTATCATATTGCCGGCGGCATCAGGATCGTATCCTGCGATTTTTGCAGGATTCATAACTCTCAGCTTCTCAAGGCGCTCAGCGGCAAGGTCTTGCTCGGCAGCGGCAATTTTATCCCGTGCAGGTTGCCTTAAAGATTCTATTTCACTATTACTGGTATCATCTGGTTTGATGCCCATCATTCGTGCGTTGGCATTTATTTTAGCCAGATTCCGCTGCGCATCCTGAAGCGGCTGGTATGTTGCATCTTCCCAAACGATCTTGCCATCTTTATCAAATGCCGGCATGCCAAGCTTGTTTTCACGCTTGAGGGGTTTTCCTGCTTTTTCTTGTATTTCCTGCCAGTCATAGATCTGTTCACGTTGCTGCTGCAACTCTTGCATGTCACGGAATTTGCCGGCATCGGACGCAGGGACTTCTATGTATATGGCTTTATTCTCTTGGGTCAGGCTTGCGCTGATGCCTGCTGCTTTGAGGGAATCTATAGTTCTATTTGCAGAGCCAAGTGACATCATTGGCCTGCGTATTTCCCCATCCGTACCTGTCGTCCACTTATCGTCCAGAGGCACATTTTCTGTATCCGGGGCTTTCATTATGCGGTTGTATGTCTTTTCATCCAGTGTATTGGGGTCTATCGGTGTGCGTCCGGCTTTTTCTGCTTCTTTCTGTTCGATGATTTCAGCACGCATTCTGTCGAATTCTTGTTTCGACATGTCAGGTTTTGAAGATGAAACTGCGGTAAAAGGATTTTCGCTGCCTTCAATAATATATTTAACAGCACTGTCTTTACCCATGCCGCTTTTCTCGGCGATCGCCTGTGCCTTCTGTGCAAATTCCTGCCAGTTTATGTCTTTTCCGTCTGCCGCCTTATCGCTGAAATAAAATGTAGCCTTGCCTTCTTCGGTGCGGAATATGGGCACTTTAGCGTCTGCGCCCAGCTTCTGTAATTCTGCCATAGACTCTGGCGTATTGGCAGATACTACGAGTTTGTTATCTGTATCTATAACTGGCTTATAAGGGATTTTGGCTTCAACAGCGGCCTTATATTCATCGGATACGAACATATTGAATGCGCCGCCATTATCGCGCATTTCGTAGCCAGCTGGTGCTTGCGTTTTTTGGGTGGCTTTTTCTGTAGATGGTTCATTAGCCATACCAGCCTGCGGCGTTCTTGCCGCACGTGCTGCGGATTGCGCCTGCAGGCGTTCCATTTCAGCGTTGAAACCGGCTTCTGCCCTATCCGGGTCCAGCCTGTAATTTTCGACGCCGTCTACAGATAATTTGTCGAGCTTTGCTATGCGGGCATCGGCGAGGTCAGCTTCTGCGGCAGAGGCTCTTTCTCTGGCAGCGTTATATGCATCTTTATCATTTGCCTGAAGGGCAGCGACCTGATCCCTTTTTGCCTGAAGATATGGAGCATATTGCGGCTTGTTCCATTCAAGGCCCTTTGCCCCATAGCGGGGTTTGCCGATGTCATCATCGGTTATAGCGGCAGTTGGTTTAGCAGGTGCTTCCGGTGCGTCGGCAGCCATCGCTGGTGAGGCTTCTGCCGTTCTTTCGGCATCCCTTTCAGCAATTTTGCGGTTCATATATGCAAGTGCTTCTTCTTTGGAAACGGGCTTAAGGGAATCGGTAACTGTTTCGGCAGGAATTGCTCCGGCCTCCCGGGCAGCTTTTTCGGCGGCTTTGCGTTCCAAGTAAGCGGCAAATTCATCTTTGGATGCTTCTGGTAAGCTTGGTCTTTTTGGAGATACGGCAGTTTCTGAACTCGCTGCCTGCCTTGATTGCAATTCACGGAATGCGTCTTCGGATTCCGGCTTGATCTCAACGAAGAGGCGCTCACCTTTGTTGCGCATTCTGGCTTCGATGCCATTATCTTTCAATTCATTGATTAAGTCTTGAGCTTCATCCTCGGAACCTACAGTACGGCGGATGAATTCTTCACCGCGTGTTTTGCTTTTCTCCGTTGTCCAGTCTTTAGGAATTTTATCGTAGCCCGGCACATTTGCTGCGCCTGATTTTACGGAAATGTCTTCAAACGGGTCGTCACGGCCACCCAAGTTGAAAGACATCTCGGAATCGATGCCGCGCCCCCGCATATACTCGGTTATTCCTGCTCTTGGACGGTAATTCCCCTCCGCATCTTCGCCATGGCGGTAGTATATGCCGTCGCCTCCTGGCAATGCCTTGTCGCGCTGTACGGCCGCACCTGCGCCGCCATTCCTGTCCAGCACATTTTGCGCTTCCTGCATGAACGCCTGCCAGTCGATGGTTTTGCCATCTACGCCCTTTTCAGCGTAATAAAATACGGCAGCTTTACCGGCCTGCCCATTATCTGGATTCTGAAACCTATCAAGCCTTTCTTCTGTCATGGCCAGCTTGAAAGCAGGTATTTGATATTTGGCACCAAGGTCGGCAAGTGCGCGTATGGCTTCAGGGGTTTTTGCTGAGATATGTATTTTCCAGCCAGTGCCGCCGTCTGATGGATGCATGAATGCATTCGGATTCATGTCTCCATTTGGCCTCATTATCGGTTCATCGGGATTGCGTGCATTAAACTGCAGCCAAACGCCCTGATTGTTAGAAGTGCCGTAGCCTTCCAGCGGGTCTGAACCAAAAATAGGATCTGGCATGTAATCGCCTTAACAGCCTGTTTAATACCCGTTAATTCTACCATTAAATGGTTAGGGCAATTATGAAGGTTTAAAGAAATTCCAGATTTTTTGAGAGCAAATTACTTTTTATAACCAATTGTTTTATGGCGATATATTGTGTCTACGGCGATGCTAATGATTAATGAAATCTATATTCCCTCTTCCGGTGTGTTAAGCATCACGCGTAACCTTGGCTGTCTGAACATTACGGGAAAATACACATGGCAGCACAAAAAGGTTCACTCGTTTTACTCAAAGTCGGCAATGGCGGCAGCCCAACCGAAACATTCACCACCATCGGGGGCTTACGCACCAACAGCTTCACACACAACAACCAGACGGTGGATACCACCAGCAAGGATTCCGGCGCGTGGCGGCAATTGCTGGACGGGGCAGGGATGCGCTCGATTACGCTTTCCGGCACGGGTGTGTTTACCGATGCGGCAACCGAAGAAACCGTGCGCGGATTTGCAATGGGTAATCAAATTAAAAATTACCAGATGACGTTTGGTAATGGCGACAGCATGGTGGGCGCATTCCAGATCACGTCATATCAGCGTGCGGGCAGCTATAACGGTGAAGAAACTTATTCGCTGACGCTGGCATCGGCTGGCACGGTGACATACACGGTTGGTTAGAAAGCCATTCCCTCCCCCTTGATGGGGGAGTGGCAGGGAGGGGGTGATACTCATAACAAGTAACCCCTCACCCTTTATTTCTAAGACTTAGTTGCACTAAGCCTAAGAAATAAAGCCCTCTCCCACAAGGGGAGAGGGTAAAATAAAATTATTTCCAGTGTGCCAGTTCTTCATCGGTGATGGGATATACATACTCCACGTGGCGGCGTACGGCTTCGGCGATCATGTTTCTTCCTTCTGTTTCATAGGCGGGGTCGGTCATCAGTAAATGCCCCATCAACCACAATGCGCTGCGGTGCTGCGGGTAAATGGCGAGGATATTGCCAAGAATTTCTGCCTGTTTACCGGCGTTGCTGTTTGTGTAGTAACCCAGATTGGCAAGGAATGTGGCGGCCAGATCTTCACGTTGGGGTGCAACCCGCGTTAAACGATACACGGATGCTTCCAGTGTGCTGGTGGCTTGTTTGCGAAGGTCAGAATGGACATCATCGGTGAAATCCATGAGCAGTTTATATTTCAGCCAGAGGCCAAGCATGTTGTAGCGTGCGCCGTGTGTGGGGCTGTTTTCCAGTAGCTGTGCCACTTCAAGGTAATTGCTAAGCCACGCTTTGTCATATGCAGCATCATGCTTGCGGAAATGGGCATCCCACGCCCAGACCGCATAATTTTCAGCCGAGACATTCAGGCGGCTGGCATCGCGGTATAAGTCACGCGCAAGCCATTCAGGTCCGTATTTTTCTGCCTTTTCCTTGCGGGGGATAAAGTGCAGTTCATCAGCATAACGGATGGCTTCATATTGCTGGTAGGCACTCCAACCCATGAGGAAGCCAAGCCCAAGCCAGACATATAACAAGCGGTTTGTGGCGCGTGGCTGGGTGTTCGTTGCTGGCAGCAAACCGCACAAGGCGCACAGCATAATGGCCTGATAGGCGAGCACCTGTGGCAGGTAGAACCAGAAATATTGCAGCATCACCAGCGCAGCAAGCATGGGGGCAATGCCCCAGAAATACTCACTTGGCAGTTTACGCATGGCATAGAAGGGCAGGGCGAACCACACCAGTAGGCCGACTAAGCCAAGCGAGAGGATTATCTCCAGCGGTTCGCTATGGCTGTGGAACGATGCGCCAGTGATGTTATTTGAGTTGGGAGATAGCTTGCCGTTTTTGAATACATATACACCTTCTACCAGCGCGTATTTGAAGGAATCCTGGGTGAAATGCCCCCAGCCTTTGCCCAGCAGCAAGCGGTCTGGCTCGTTGAGTAATGTGCTCACAGCCACCTGATTGATCTCAGCGCGTGCGCCCATGCTTTCACCGCGTGCGGCAAGGCCTGATAATATTCCCACCTCATCCTGTGGCATCTGATTGAGCAGTGGGCTGCCAATAATCCATAAAAGTGGCAGGAGGCATGCAGCAATAGCGAGGTTTCGCCAAATGGGCGATGGCACAAAATAGCGGCTGAGAACTGGATGTATGGCAATAGTGGTGGCCAGCATGGCGGCTGCAAATAAACCCGTTGCCGCCAGATTGCTGGAGATAAACAGCACCGTATACATGACGACGATCATGATGCACATGATGGCAGGTTTGCTGGCATGGCCGGATGCATGCGCGGCTATCCAGAGATAGCCTGCCATGAACGCCAGGTAATCCGGCCATAGTGCTGGTTGCCACGGTGACCAATCTTCGACTGAGCTTCCGGAAAAAACATAATGCATCAGGGATTCTGCAAGCATGGAAATGCAGGCAATTGCAAGAAGTGCAGTGCGGTGACGCGGTGATTGCCAGAACGGATATATCAGCATTACACACAGCAGCACGCAGACATGCCATGCCATGCCGATGCCCATTTCCGGGGGGCCAAACCATGACCGCCAGCCGGATGGCGCACTGACGGTGGCGGCATATTGGATCACCAGCCAGACAATGAGTAACTTCCAGAAAAAGTGAGTGGGTTGGGGGGTAAGGTATTTTTTCCAGTATCCTATAAAAAGCCAGAGTGCATTACAGGTGGCAGTTGCAAGCACGGCAAGCAATACAGGTTCGGTCTGCATCCAGATACCGGCCTGAAATGGCGATAAGCCAAACACAAAAACGAATAAATATGCGCTGATGATTAAAAAACCAGCGGCTTTGAAGGCAGGATGCTTACCGGAAAAGGAAAACATGCTCACACTCTATACAGGTTTTGCGGCAAAAGAAACGCGCTATTTTGCCGGAGCTAGTAGCCAAACAATGTAGCAGTTTCTGCGCAGATATCATTGATAAGCGATTGTTGCGCGTCTGTGAGGCTGGATTGATAATAGTGCGGTTTTTTGATGGGCTGTGCGGCACGTTGCAGCCAGTCATCGCCCACTGTGAGTTTACAGTGCTGGGTAATATGCGTGAGTGTTTCTGCCGGTGTATCGCAGAGATTTTCAAAAGGCACTACCAGGCATGCTTTGCCGAGTGTTTTATTAGTCAGCATCTGCTGGTACAGGAAGCGGTATAGCATGTTCCAATAGAGCGCAAAGCCGCGCACATCGTCGCCTGCTACCCATGCTGCACGAATCGCCTGCATCTGGGAATCATCACCGACATGCACGGCCCTGCGATTTAATCCAAATTCAAAATGCCCCGTTGCAGACATATGCTTGACGACACGCGCATCTTGCCTGCCTGCTTCAGAGAAGTGGCGGTGCTGGCGCACCAGTGATTCTACATGTGACTGCGGATCACGTATGGGAATGACAAACCGTGCATCTGGCAGCATGCGCTGGATATAGGCCATGCGCGTGATGTTGTAATTGCCTTTGCTGAGATAACGACGTTTGCCATGCGCCAAAAGAAGTTTGCGTATATGGCTGGTATAGAAAGTTTCAAACTGTGGGTTATCAGTATTTTCATTCAGGATTTCTGAAGCGTTCATGCCGTGCAGATGGTCAAAGAATGCCATCCACAACATTTCTTCCATGGCCTCGGGGCTTTCACTGTTGACCATGATGCCGTCGCCATGCGCGCGTTCCTGTTTTTGCAGCGAGCGGCCTGGGGTGATGGCCAGCAGCCTGTTCCACCAGTATGGCGTGAAGACAAAAGGAAAATCCTGATAACGGTGGCTGGCGATATCCGGCAGGCCTGCCAGTGTTTCCAGCAGAATAGTGCTGCCGCTGCGGGCAAGGCCACAGATATAGATGGGATTCCGTATGGCCATATTTTGCAGATCATCACGCAGCAGGGCGGTTTCAAAATTGCCAAGCTTTATCCAGAATTTCTGGTGATTGCTAACCAACCCGCCCAGCCAATGTGTGGAAGCGGAGAGTTTCATACTATCCGGAAGCGGCATTTGATGAAGAGTGAAACCACAAGCAGGCTTACGATATACCAGAATTCAAACCCCCGTGACCAGCCGGGCCCGAAGGAGGTATAAGCCTTTTCAGGGATGCCGATATGCACGCTTTCCACTGCCGTTTGCTCAGGTAAATTGCCGATAGGGTTAGGAAATAAGGTAGTAAGCCAGTACTCTTTAGTTATTTCCGGAATAGCGGCGGTAAGTGGCAGGGTTAGCAGTTTATTCCCTTCATCATCACTGATATTGGTTGGTGACCCTGCATCTGGCCAGATGATTTCATGCGTTGTGGATTGCGGTTGGAATCTAAGGGTGATGCGCTCACCGGTGGAGGGCAGGGCATAGCCATACTGCACGAACAGGCAGAACATAAGTGCCAGTACCGGCAGCACTGACACTATGAATGCTGGTAAAATCATCACTATCTGTTTCAGGGATAATCCTAGATCACGTATGATGAGTTTTTGCAGTGTGTTGAAATCACCATCATGCTGCATCAGGCAAGATCTTACCTGTCTGTGTTCAGTTTTAAGGAGTTGTAATTTGGCTTGTGGGGAGCAAGAACGATATACGAACATGCTGAAAATGGCGCTGAATGCGCCCCATAGCATGATACAGGCAAGCGGTGTGAGCATGCCCTGCAACCACTCATCGATACGTATGACAATATCCAGCACAGCTATTCCGCTGATGTGTCTGGTGTTTTACGCGCACGTTTTTTCAGCAAAAGACGTATAGGATAAAGCAGCACAAAAAACAGTGCGATTACGATGCCCGCCACCAGCGTATAAAAAGAGCCGATCATGCTAAGGCCGGGGCCGGGACCAATATAACCATAGGCTGCGCATGGCAGAAGCAGCAATGCCAATATGGTCGGTTTCAACAACACGCTGGTTTTCATTGGTTATTCCCTTCCAGAAATTGCACGTCGCCTTTGGCGTAACGTGTGGCACTAACTACAATACCAGTAACCAGCGGTTCAAACAACAGCGGCTCTTCCTGATAGTAAGGTATTTTATCGACTTTCTCTGTGCTGCGCGGAGCTTTCTTCGAACGCTGGATTTCAACCTGCGGAATACGGTATTCCCAGACCTTTTTACCTGCCATGTCAACTTCAAAAACATGTGATTTAAGCGATTCTGTAATCAGAGTATTCCCATTGGGCAACCGTTGCACACGGCCATAGGAATCCGTGAAAAAAGGATTGCGCTGACTCCCCACAAAACTCCAGTTGATACCCAGAGTGGCAGGATTCATTTCTACAATCCGTGAATAAATGGATCTGCCTTCAGCATGGCCTTTATTATCAAATACAAGGATATTCCCGTTGCTAAGAAAATGCGCGGAGTGCTGGGCGCGCCATAAGCCATTATATGCCCAGATGACGGATTTTTTATCCATATCAATGACAGCGACCGTATCCATATTACGTATGGAGAGCAGGACATTGCCTGGTGCAAACATCGGGAATTTTTCTGCCAGTTCCGGCTGCAAAACATCTACAGAATTGGTGTGGAATCTGTCCCATTGTGCGGAGTTCTTCTGGTAATCATTGAGCAGTAACGCATAAGGCGAGTTCTGGAATGCATCGCCTATGGAAAGCCGTGAAATTTCCCTGCCTTTAGGTGATAGCACCACCAGCTCATCAACCAGGACGGTGGAAGAACCGGTGCCGTATAATTTATCATCACCTTTTTCCATGTGCTGCACAAGGGCTGTGATATTGCCGCTGCGCGGATCGACATGGAAATCATGATGGGCATTCTCATCAAAGGTCCATAAAATATTGGAATCTTTATCCAGTTTTACCATGCCATATCCGTATGGTGTGTCACCGATGCCGGTATATATCATGACGAGGTCGCCATTCGGGAACACATGGGCTTTTTCAACATATATCCATTCATCGCCTACAGGATTCTGAATGTGTTGTGGCCTTGGCCAGGCGGCATGAAACGGCATTTTCCAGACATGAACAATCTTACCCTGCATATCCAGCAGGTATGTATTGGGCGAGTAGCGATATGTCATCAGCGTGTATCCGTTAAATGCCATGTCTGGTTTCCAGCGAACACGATTCTTTTCATTAAGCTGCGCCATATCGACGACAAGCTCAGGTGGATTGCGGGATTGTTCACGCTTTTGCATTACCCATGCGTTTAGTGCATCGAATGCTTCTGAAAAGGTTTGTGTGGCAGGCAGATCAAAATGACGTGCTGCCATACCTGCTGCAAATACAATAAACAGCAGGCTTAGCAAAGAGAGGAAACGTAATAGTTTATCCAGCATTCGGAAATATCTAATTATTCTTAGGGTTAAAGTAAATGTGATTTATGGGTTCTTGACTTGTACAGAGCCCTATCTATAGTGCGCGCATGTCGAATGTGCTTTATATACTGCTTGGGCTTGCACTATTCATGAGTGCGGTGCTGGCGGCTGTATTCTGTAAGCGTACGGAACAAGAATAAGGGCATACAAATGCTTTATACAATGATGGGGGTGGTGGCCGCGGCCCTTTTCATGTACCTGCTGATTGCATTGCTCAGGCCGGATTTCTTCCCCTGAGAGTATGGATAGTTTTGTTCATACATTTCTTTTTGTAATCATAGTGCTGGCACTCAGCCGTCCCATGGGTGCTTATATGGCACGTGTTTACATGGGTAAAAAAGCTTGGTTGCATCCTGCGCTAGGCTGGCTGGAGACCGCCATTTACCGTATATGTGCGGTGGATCCCAAGCAGGAAATGTCGTGGGTGACGTATTTCATCTCGCTGGCAATGCTTGGGTTTGTAGGTTTTGTGGCGCTGTTCGTCATCCTGGTGTGCCAGGGTGTAATGCCGCTTAACCCGCAAGGACACGCTGGGCTGAGTGCTGACCTGGCCTTTAATGTGGCCATGAGTTTTGTGACCAACACCAACTGGCAAAGTTACAGCGGCGAAACACAGCTAAGTTATTTCTCTCAAATGGTGGGGCTTACCGTGCAGAACTTCCTGTCCGCGGCTACCGGCATGGCGGTTGGGATTGCCCTATTCAGGGGACTTAAGCGTAAACAGATGCAGACAATCGGTAATGCATGGGCTGATGTGGTACGCAGCATCGTGTATATATTGTTGCCGCTGGCTTTTGTTCTCGCGCTGCTTTTTGTTTCACAGGGCGTTATCCAGAATTTTAAAGCGTTTGTGGAATATGCACCGCTGGAGTCTTCGGGTGATTTGACGCATCTTATGGCGCAAGGGCCTGCAGCCTCGCAGGTTGCCATCAAAATGATCGGCAGCAATGGTGGCGGCTTTTTCAATGTCAACTCCGCCCATCCGTTTGAGAACCCCACGCCATTTGCTAACCTGCTGAGCATGGTGGCCATATTATTCCTGCCGGTTTCACTCATATTCTGCTTTGGGATCATGGTGGGGGACAGGCGGCAGGGCTGGGTGTTGCTGGTTGCGATGACCGCTATTTTCCTGCCGCTAATTATTATTGCTGGACATATTGAATCGAAGGGTAATCCTTTACTGAGTGACACCGTCATCAACCAGTCTGCCGGCAATATGGAAGGCAAGGAAATGCGTTTCGGTGCAATAGATTCCGCACTGTGGGCCGTGGCGACGACTGCTACCTCAAACGGATCGGTCAATGCCATGCATGATTCATTCATGCCGCTTGCGGGGATGATTCCCCTGCTGCTCATACAATTTGGCGAAGTGATTTATGGCGGGGTGGGCAGCGGCGTCTTCGGCATGATCATTTACGTGATCATTACTGTGTTCATTGGCGGCCTGATGGTAGGGCGAACACCGGAATATCTCGGCAAGAAGCTTGGCCCGTTCGAGATCAAGATGGCATCGCTGGTGATCATCATTCCCGCATGCTTTGTGCTGACGGGGACGGCACTTGCAGTCAGCATGCAGGCTGGTATAGCCGCTGTGGGCAATGAAGGTGCGCAGGCGTTCAGCGAGATACTGTATGCTTTTTCCTCGGCTACGAACAATAATGGCAGTGCGTTTGGTGGCTTAAGCGCCAATAATCCGTTTTATAATACGCTGCTTGGTATCTGTATGTTCATTGGCAGGTATTGGGTATTTGTACCAGTGCTTGCCATTGCCGGATCGCTGGCATCGAAAAATATGGTGCCGCTCAGCCCAGGCACGTTACCTACGCACACGCCGCTATTCGTGGTGATGCTGGTGGGGGTAGTGATATTGCTTGATGTGCTAACCTATGTACCAGCGCTTGCGCTTGGACCTATCGCTGAACACATGCAGCTCATTCAACACAAGGCGATGCCATGATAGCACCGGCACACCAGATGAGCCTGAAATCGGCACTTGTCGATTCCCTCAAAAAGCTTACGCCTGCTGCGCAATTGCGTAATCCCGTTTTATTCATTGTGTATGTGGGTGCTATTGTCGTGACAGCTATTTACGGCATAGGTCTTTTAACGTCAGATGCGCTAACCAGTGATTCTGGATGGTTTGTGGTGTGGGTCGGGCTTTGGTTGTGGTTCACCGTGCTCTTCGCCAATTTTGCTGAAAGCGTGGCTGAAGGGCGCGGGAAGGCACAGGCCGAAAGCCTGCGTTCACTGCGTAAAGATGTGCAGGCCCGAAAACTGAAGCATAAAGATAATAGTGACGAATATCATCTTGTACCTGCATCTTCATTACAGCGGGGTGACCTTGTGCTGATCGTGGCAGGTGATTTCGTGCCAGCTGACGGGCAGGTTATCGAAGGTATTGCATCGGTCGATGAAAGTGCCATAACCGGTGAGAGTGCTCCTGTCATTCGTGAAAGTGGCGGGGATTCAGATGCGGTTACGGGCGGTACACGTGTGCTTTCTGACTGGCTGATTGTCAAGGTAATGGCCAATTCAGGCGAATCTTTCATTGAGCGTATGGTATCGCTGGTGGAAGGTGCAAAACGCCAGAAAACACCGAATGAAATTGCCTTGTCCATCCTGCTTTCGGCGTTGACGCTCGTGTTCCTGCTGACCATTGTTACGCTATTGCCGTTTTCGATCTATGCCGCCAGTGGAGTTGAAGGTGCAAGGCCTGTAAGCCTTGTGGTGCTGGTGGCACTGCTGGTTTGCCTTTCACCTACAACTATCGGCGGCCTGCTCTCTGCCATAGGTATTGCCGGCATGAATCGTTTACTGAAAGCCAATGTAATCGCTTCTTCCGGCCGCGCTGTTGAGGCGGCTGGTGATGTGAACGTGCTGCTACTCGATAAAACCGGTACTATCACCCATGGCAATCGCCAGGCAGAAGAATTTTTCCCAACGGCTGGTGTAAGCATACAGGCAATGGCGGAGGCAGCGCAGCTTTCGTCACTGGCGGATTATACGCCTGAGGGCAAAAGCATCGTGTCACTCGCGCGTCGCAAATATAACATGCCGGATATCGAAGGAGCGCCGAGCGGTAGTGAGTTCATCGAATTTTCCGCAGAGACCCGTGTTTCCGGCCTGCGCATAGGTGCCCGTGAAGTGCTGAAAGGTGCTGCGGATGCTATCGAGGCCCATCTGAAACAATTGGGTAGCAGCATTCCGGACGATGTACAGGCGCAGGTACAGAATATCGCACGCCTTGGCGGAACGCCGCTGGTGGTGGTTGATGGTGATAAAGTGCTTGGCGTAGTTTACCTTAAAGATATTGTGAAGGCCGGTATCAAGGAACGGCTTGCTGACCTGCGCCGCATGGGTATCAAGAGCGTGATGGTCACTGGCGACAACCACCTGACAGCCGCGGCGATCGCAGCAGAAGCCGGTGTGGATGACTATCTGGCGCAGGCAACACCGGAAGCCAAGCTCAAGCTCATCCGCAAAATGCAGGCTGGTGGCGAGCTGGTGGCGATGGTGGGTGATGGAACCAACGATGCACCGGCACTGGCACAGTCCGACGTTGCAGTGGTGATGAATAGTGGTACGCAGGCGGCGAAGGAAGCGGGCAACATGGTGGATCTGGATTCAGACCCCACCAAGCTGATAGAAATTGTAAAAATTGGCAAACAGCTGCTGATGACACGCGGTGCACTTACCACATTTTCAATTGCCAATGACCTGGCGAAATATTTTGCGATTATTCCGGCGGCTTTCGTCACCACCTATCCGCAGCTTGGTGCGCTGAACATCATGAGCCTTCAATCACCGGAATCGGCCATGTTGTCGGCTGTTATTTTTAATGCGCTCATCATCATTGCACTTATACCGCTGGCATTGCGCGGTGTGGCGTATCGCCCTGCCGGTGCTATTGAACTCCTGCGTTTCAATCTGCTGGTATATGGTCTGGGAGGTGTGGTGGTGCCCTTTATCGGTATCAAGCTTATCGACGTGATACTGGTTTTGATGGGGGCATTCTGAGATGAAACGTTTTGTAACCACACTCCGTTCTGCCGCATGCATCATGGCCTGCTGCCTGCTTTTAACGGGTGTTGTGTATCCACTGGTTATGACAGCTGTGGCGCAGCTGGTATTTCCGCATCGCGCCAATGGCAGTCTTATTTATAACCAGGACAAAATTGTAGGATCGGAACTGCTTGGCCAGCAATTCACATCGCCGCGTTATTTCTGGGGCAGGCCATCGGCAACAGTGCCGCCTTATAATGCTGCGGCATCGGCAGCATCGAACCTAAGTCCTGCCAACACTACGCTTGCTGCACGTATCAATGACCGCGTGCTCTTACTCAAAAAATCCGACCCGAGTAATACCAGGCCGATTCCGGTAGATCTGGTGATGGCTTCGGCGAGTGGATTAGACCCGCATATCAGCGTGAATGCTGCGTTGTGGCAGTTACCTCGTGTTGCGCGCCACCGTAAATTGCCAGAGGATGAAGTGACAAATCTCATAACACAACATACGGACAAAGCGTTTATTGGGCTTATAGGCCAGCCACGCGTTAATGTGCTTAAGCTCAATATAGCGCTTGATGCATTAACGAATAAACCTACTGAAAAATAGACTTTTTAAGTCTCCCTAAGCAGTATATATTGTTGCGGTTATTCACACAGGCTACACGATGGATGATTCACGCCCAGATCCCGACGAGCTGCTAAGCCGCATCACTGCCGAGGAAAATGAAACCCAGCAGCGCAGCACGCGTGGCAAGCTCAAGATATTTTTTGGTGCCTGCGCAGGAGTGGGAAAGACATATGCCATGCTTTCCGCCGGCAAGCAGTACCTGCAAGAGGGCGTTGATGTCGTTATCGGTCTGGTGGAGACGCATGGCCGCGACGAGACCAAAAAGCTGGTGGATGGCTTACCGATCCTCCCCTATCAGGAGATTAAATATCGCGGCACCATCATCAAGGAATTTGACCTGGATGCAGCACTGGCGCGTAAACCAAAGCTGATACTGCTCGATGAGCTGGCGCATACGAATGCTCCTGGTTCTCGTCATCCCAAGCGCTGGCAGGATGTGGAAGAGTTGCTCGATGCCGGCATTGACGTGCACACCACCATCAATGTGCAGCATCTTGAAAGCCTGAATGATGTGGTGGCGCGCATAACCGGTATCTGGGTGAAGGAAACCGTGCCGGATGAAGTATTCGACAAGGCCGATGAAATTTCACTGGTGGATATACCTTCCGAAGAGCTGCTGAAGCGGCTTAAAGAGGGCAAGGTCTATATCGCACCGGATGCCAAGAAACGCGCTGCCCAGAATTTCTTCAAAAAGAGCAACCTGATCGCCCTGCGTGAATTGGCCCTGCGCCGCACGGCAGAACGCGTGGATGCCATGATGGATGTCTACAAAACGTCCGGCAGCGGTACGCCGGGGTGGAGTGTGGCTGACAGGATTCTGGTGTGTATCGGTGCTGACCAGCTTTCATCGAAGCTGGTGCGGGTGACCAAGCGCATGGCTGGCGGCCTCAAGGCGCCGTGGACGGCGGTGTATGTAGAAAATGAACGCCATTTCCGCCTCAGCAAGGAAGGGCAGGATTCCGTGCAGCGCACGTTGCGGCTTGCCAGTCGCATGGGTGCAAAAACAGATATCATTCAGGGACAACATGCATCTGAAGAAATTCTTTCTTATGCGCGCGCCAATAATATTACCAAGATCGTGGTGGGTAAAATTGCACGCCCGCGCTGGCGTGAACTGATTTCCGGCACACTTGCCGATGAGATCATGCGTGGATCCGGCGATATCGACGTATATGTCGTAACTGGTGAGGCGGAGGAACGTAAACAGCAGGTCAAAAGCTCATTCTGGGCAGGCATGGTGACATGGCACGATTATGTAGTGCCGATCGCATCGGTGTTGCTGGTGAGTCTTGTGCTGCTGCCGGTGCGGCCATTCCTGGAAACCATCCATATTGTGATGGCATACCTTATCGTGATCGTTGCCATTTCAGTGCGCTATGGGCGCGGCCCATCGCTGGTTGCAACCATCATGGCGGCAATCAGTCTTAATTTCCTCTACGTGCCTGAGTACTACACATTCAAGATGTCGCAGGAACATCACTTCCTGACGTTCCTGGTGCTGACGCTTACCGGCTTTGTGATTGGCACACAGACATCGCGCCTGCGCATGCAGGTTTTGCTGAGCCGCCGGCGTGAGAAAGACATGGAAACGCTTTTTGCCATGAGCCGTGAGCTGAACGCAACGCGCGACAAGGTGGCCTTGGCGCAGGTAGCTGTGCAGCACATGGCCGATGTGTTCGACAGCGACGTGTTTCTCTGGCTGCCGGACGATAAAGGGCATTTACAGACCGTGGTGGCAGAAAGTGACATGGATGAAGATTCCATCGATCCGATCCGTGAGGAAAGTGTGGCGGTCTGGACATACAGCCACCGGCAGAATGCCGGTTTTGGCACGGATACACTGCCTTCGGCGCGGGCACTTTATGTGCCGCTTCTGGCATCCGGCGGGGTTGTTGGTGTGGTCGGCATCATGCCTCATGACACGGATCTAACAAGTTTTGCCAGTGATGAAGTGGATCTGATGGAAAATTTTGCAACCATCGCCGCCACTGCACTCGATAGGGCGCAGGCCGCCGAGATGGTAGAAAAAACACTGGTCGAAGCGGAAAGCGAGAAACTCAGGAATATACTGCTTTCTTCGGTTTCCCACGATCTGCGTACACCGCTTGCGGCCATTACCAGTGCTGCGAGCACGTTGCTTATCGAAGGTGATAAAATTACCGTTGAATATAAGAACGAGCTGCTGCATTCCGTCCATGAGGAAGGCGCCCGCCTTGCCAAGATCGTGACCAACCTGCTTGATGTATCAAGCCTGGAATCCGGCGCGGTCAAACTGAACCGCGAGCTGTATTTTATTGAGGAACTGATTGGTTCGGCACTCATGCGCGTTGAAAATAAGTTCACTCGCCATAAGGTGATTACCAATATTGAAAATGGCCTGCCGTTGCTGCGCATTGACGGGTTGCTCATCGAACAGGTGATGATAAACCTTCTGGAAAATGTTGTAGAGTTCACACCACCTGGCACTACGGTCACGGTTTCTGCCATCATGGTGAAACCAGACATTCATGTGATAGTGTCAGATAACGGGCCCGGTATCACACGTGGTGATGAAGAAAAGATATTCGACAAGTTTTATGCCGGTGAACGTGCTGGCCAGAAGAGCGGCGGTTTAGGGCTTGCCATTTGCCGTGGCATCGTGCGCGCGCACGGCGGCAAGATCTGGGCGCAGAACGCGCCAGATGGCGGCGCAATGTTTACGCTGACCCTGCCAATTAAAGCTACAGAAGGGGAATAGCGGGGATTAGTCTTCCGCCTGGATATCTTCACCGTCGAATGACATGCCTTCACCGGCATCTTCGTCAGAAGCTGCTGGTTTGATGCTGATATTCTGGGCAGCATCCTTGAATGCTTCCTCGATCTCGGCTGGAATTTCTTCACCGCTGGTGAGGAGTTTCTTATCGGCGATATCAGAAATTGGGCGTTTGAAGAAGCTCTGGATAAGCGTTTCATTCAGATCATCAAGGCTTACGGTGCGATCCGCGATCTCGCGCAGTGCCACCACGCCGTCTTTATCGTTATCACGGTCAACGGTCAGCGGGTTGCCGGAGGTGATCTGCTTGGCGCGCTGAGCGGCTATCAACACCAGTTCGAAACGGTTTGGGATGTGGAGGATGCAGTCTTCAACGGTTACGCGTGCCATGGGTCATTTGCTCCTTGCAATTGGACGGAATTTCTGGAAAATCAGCTTCTAAAGCATTTTATATGCGAAAACAAGCAGAATCATCCCATGGCCGAAGTCCATAACATGCTGGAAAAGAATAACAAGCGTCTCCCGAAGCCGGACTGGATACGGGTTAAAGTGCCTGCCTCCAAGGTATTTAAGGAAACTCAGGAGGTTATCCACAAGCTGAAGCTCAACACTGTGTGTGAGGAAGCGGCCTGCCCGAATATCGGGGAATGCTGGAGCCAGAAGCACGCCACCGTGATGATCATGGGTGATACCTGCACGCGCGCCTGTGCCTTCTGTAATGTGAAAACCGGTGTGCCGGGTGCGCTCAATCCGCATGAGCCGGAAAATCTCGCGCAGGCGGTTGCTGAGCTTGCGCTGCACCATGTGGTGATAACCTCAGTTGATCGTGATGATCTGGAAGATGGTGGCGCGAACCATTTTGCGGAATGTATCGCAGCACTTCGCCGTCGCGCGCCGAACACCACCATTGAAGTGTTGACGCCGGATTTCCTGCGTAAGCCAAATGGAACGGAGATTGTAACCAAAGCACGGCCTGATGTGTATAACCACAATATCGAAACCGTGCCGAGGCTGTATAAAACCATCCGCCCGGGTGCGCGTTATTTCAATTCGCTGCATCTGCTGAAAACGGTGAAGGAAATTGACCCGAGCATCTTCACCAAATCCGGCATCATGGTTGGTTTGGGTGAAACCAAGGAAGAAGTGCTGCAGGTGATGGATGATTTGCGGTCGGCGGATGTCGATTTCATGACAATCGGCCAATATTTGCAGCCCACCGCCGCGCATGCAGCGGTGGAGCGGTATGTGACCCCTGATGAATTTGAATATTATGCCCGCCAGGCAAAGGCGAGGGGATTCCTGATGGTTTCTTCCACTCCGCTTACGCGCTCATCGTATCACGCGGGTGAAGACTTCGCGGAGATGAAAAAAGCGCGGGATGCCCGCCTTGCAGCAAACAGCAATGGATAAATTGCAAGGTGATACCAGCGAGGCATTCAAACGTAACGCGGATGTTTATGATAAGCACCGTACTCCGTTTCCTGATAGTGCGCGGGAAGCTTTGTTTACGCATTTTGGCTTGAAGCGCGGATCAACGATTGCGGATATCGGTGCTGGTACTGGGCATGTATCTGTACCGTTAGCCAAAGATAATATCGTCTACCATATCGATAAAAGTGCGGATATGAACGATGTTGCACGCGCTAAATATAGACCTTCGCCAGGTGATACTGGCGTATTGCACTTCATTGAGGCAAAAGCCTCTGAAACAGGAATTCCAGACAAGTCAGTTGATGCCATTATGATGACTAACACCGCACATTGGCTTACCGGTGATGATTATGCCGATAACCTTGCAGAAATGCACCGCATTCTAAAGCCTGATGGTAAAGTGATTATTGCACATAATTTCATAAATGCCGAAAATACCCAAATGATGACACTGAATACACAATTAAAACACTTGTTTCCATCAGGCAGGCTAAGGCTTAAGGATAGTTTTGCGCATGGCGTTGATAATTTTGTTCGTAAGGATGGCAGGCAGGAATATGCAGAAGTGGTTACAAAGCATATGACAAAAGAAGATTTTGTCGGCTGGGTAAGCACCTTCTCCTATGTAATCAAAGATGGCATGGATGAAGAACATCGCAAGGCTGTAGAGCAGGTTTTTGATGAGTATGCCAAAGATACTGCTGATGGAAAGCGCATTGCCATAGAATTCAGGACGGCAATGTATTGTAATGATCTCGTGGGGCTGGAGCAGGCAAGAGGCCGCAGGCTTGGATAATTGTGGGGTCATAACGGCTGGATTAATCAGTTCATAACCAGTATGTTATAAGGTATCGGAAGAAACTGCCCCGGGATACCATGCCTAGTAACTGGATATATTATATCGCACTGATTCTGCTGCTGGCTTTTGTGGTGGTGTTTTCCCATACGGATTATTTTGCGCAGTGGTTGTGGTATAACGGGCGGGAGGCCGCGTATTACAAATTTCTGGAAATGCGACAGACGGCGCAATTCAAGGAATTTATCGGCAGTCTGGCGTTGCCTGTATTTCTTATTACCGCCTACATGTACTGGCTGAGCGATGATGATGAAAAAGACATCGAAAAGCAGTTCATGCTGTTGCCGCTTGCCTACATTCCGTTTTCTATTCTTGGGCAGGTGCTGCTTTCGGGTGGTGAATTCAGTGCATCCATGCTCTATATTCATCCACTGGTGATTATTCCTGCGGGATATCTGTACGTGTTCCCGTGGGTGATATTTGTGCGGGTGTTCTGCAAGCTCCGGCTGGTCATCGAGTCATGACACTAAAACGCTGGTATCATTGTATGCTGTTTATGCCGCTTATGATGCCGGTTATCATATTTATTTGTGTGGCGGTTTCAGGCTATGAGGTGGTGATGCTGAATATAGGCATGCTGCTCAGGTTTCTGATGATCTGTTCGCTTATTGGCGGCATACCCTATTTGTTCTTTGCGCTGGCTGTGCTGTGGTGGGGCAGGCATAAAACCACGGACCAATGGAAAAAAGCCAGTTGGTGGCTGCCATGGATATTCACACCAGTATGCGCTGTATTTTTCCTCGCGGGTTTCCTTTATGAATATCCGCAGGGTGATGCGGTGCAAAGCGCACTGATCATGGCGGCATTTTGTGTGCCGGTGGGATTTATGTATGTTATCTTTGTGCATATGGCCACACGCATTGCACGATCACTGAAACTGGTAAAAGCATAAAGTGCCAACGCATAACGACTCACAGACATCCCCTTATTCTTCTGAGCAGCTTTACAAGCTGGTTGCCGATGTAGAGCATTACCCGGAATTCCTGCCATGGTGCCGGGCGGCGCGTATCCTTGAGCGTAACCAGCAGGGGATGATGGCTGAGCTTGTCATCAGCTTCAATCACCTGACGGAACGATACACCTCCCGCGTGGAGCTGACACCGCCTGAAAATGGCGGCATGGGGGCGATTGATGTCACCATGACCAAGGGGCCGTTTGAGCATCTGGTGAACCGCTGGCGGTTCATGCCGCTGCCTTCCGGTGGTACGCAGATAGATTTTTACCTGGATTTCAAATTCCGCTCACGACTACTGGAGAAGCTGATAGGCACGGTATTCAGCAAGGCAGCGGAAAAGATGGTGGGTGCCTTTAAACAGCGCGCTGATGAGCTATACGGTAAGCAAGCATGACATTGTTTCTGATCATCATCATGCTGATATCCGTGATGACGGCAGGGTCATACTGGTTTTGCTGGCAGGATATATTGCGTGGCAGGCCGCACATACTTTCCATGCGGCAGGTGACGCTTATCATGGACAGGAACAGGCTGGATGCTGTTTTTGGCCGCCATAAAGAAGGATATGTTTATGAGCTTTCGCCGCAGTCGCTGAGTGCGCTGGTGAAGGCACGCCGGTTTTTCGTGTATAGTGAAATGACGGCAGAGTTTGTGTGTTTCGTAGGTGCCTATCGTTATTTGAATGATATGGCGGCACCAGAGTTTGTGGGATTGTTCGTGCTGCTGGCCGGGTTATGTCAGGGCATTGATATCTGGATGTCCATACGGCTGATACGCAGGTACTGGCATCAGATCGAAGAAGAAATGGGCAAAAGACTCGATTAAAGGCTATCAGCCTGCTTTTGCCAGCGTGCCGCGCGTATCAATAATGATCTTATCTTTCAGCTGCGATGCACGGATTGCCTGGAAAGCATGATGGGCCGTAAGATGCACGATGATGTGGGCACGGCTTATGCCTTCGTGCAGCGATACCAGCGTATAGCTGGTATGTGATTTCATAAACGGCTCAACCACCAGCACTTCACCGACTCCTGATGCAATCAATTTATCGGCAATGGTGATGGAAGGTGATTCCCGGAAATCATCGACATTTTCCTTATAAGCAAGGCCCAGCAGGCAGATGACTGGGCTCGGGATATTGCGTGCCGCCTGCGTGATCTGTGCAACCACCCAGTCCGGCTTGCCATCATTCACACTGCGGGCCATGCGCATAAGCGGGCTGTGCTCCGGTGCAGCATCAATAATGAACCACGGATCAACGGCGATGCAGTGCCCGCCCACACCTGGCCCGGGTTGCAGGATGTTAACTCGCGGATGATGGTTCGCCAGCCGGATGACTTCCTGCACATCCAGTTTCATGACGTCGCACACCAGTGATAGTTCATTGGCAAAAGCGATCTGCACATCGCGGGAGGCATTTTCCACCAGCTTCACCATTTCTGCTGTTGCGGCATCGGTGGGCAACAATTCGCCGGATACGATGCGCTTGTAGAAGGTTATGCCACGCTCAGTGGCTTCAGGCGTCAGGCCGCCAACAGCGCGGTCATTATGAATCATTTCATGCAGGGTGGTGCCGGGGATGGCGCGCTCGGGGCAGTACACATAATCCAGCTTGTCTGTAAGATCTGGCCGCGCTGTTTCAATGACAGCTTTCACATGCCGCGCAGTTGCGCCAACCGGTGACGTCGATTGCAAGATAATGAGATTACCAGCTTCTGCCACATCAGCAATGGCACGGGCGGCATTTTCCACCATGCGCATGTCTGGTTTGCGTGTGGTGTGATCAACCGGTGTGGGTACTGCTATCAGGAATATATCCGAAGCGGCTGGTGCAGTGGCTGCTGAGAGCTTTCCTGATGCTACAGCTTCAGAAACCAGCGGTGCAAGCCCGGGTTCTTCAATGTGGATATTGCCAGCATGCACCGTGTTTACGATATCTGCGTTTATGTCCACGCCTAGCACACGCAATCCTGTTTTGGCTGTAATTGCAGCCATCGGCAGGCCGATATAGCCAAGGCCAAGTATGCTGATATCAAAGCGGTTGTTATTCATATCATGCGGCATGGCGCAGGGTTTCAGGAAGGCAGGCCGCGATCACCTGCCGGTAATGGCTTATGATGTGATTGCGGCGGATGTTATCCAATGCACCGCTCTGCTGCATACTGGCAATGTTGCGTTTGAGCGTATCTTCATTGGCAAATACCGTATCGATACCATACGCAATATCCTGCCCCGAGGAGGGGTTGCAGGCATAACCAATGTCTTGCGCATTGAAATAACCATCTATCGCGCGGTCCCTGGGAAAAATCACCGGCAAGCCGCAAAAAAGTGCCTCGGCAAAAACCAGCCCGTAGGTTTCCGTGAAGGAAGGTGTTATTTGCGCGGCATATTGGCCAAGGATATTCTGGAAGCTGTGGTTTGGTACGGCACCTTTCAAGGTAATGCGTTTTTCCATACCGACTCTTTTAATGAGGGCTTTGAGTTTTGTCATATTCTCGGGGCTGTCGCCGCCGTAAATATCCAGCGAAATATTTGGGTATTTACTGGCAAGCTGCTTCATGGCGGTCATGATGCCTGTGAGGTTTTTGTTTTTGCGGGTATCAAACCGCAGGCAGGTGACGAGTTTCTGGCTGTCACGGCTTTCGGATGGTTTGAGCGAGTCAAATGCGGGCAGGGCAGGCAGCAGGGAGCATTTATGTTCATCCAGCCCGGCATATTTTGCAAAGGGTGGAATAGCCCAAGGCGCAAAGGCAAAAATATGGGAGGCATATTCAGCGATGTCTGAATAGATTTCATGCATACCTGGCTTGAATCTGAGTATTTTTACATCGGTGCCGCCCTGTATGCTGCATATCAGCCTGCAGCCGAAGCGGCGGGCGAGTGCGTGGCCGATGATGCCCTCTATCGTAAATTTATGGGCATGGATGAGTGCGGGAGTGATTCTTTTGCTGACCAGATCCTGATACATCCATTCGGCAATAGCATTCAGGCGGCGAAACCAGAAGAGGCCTTTGGGCAAAGCTGCATAGGTGAGGGCTACATGTTGTCTGCCGAAGGGCTGAACAGAGATGCCGTGCAATCCATTCACGCGGTTCAGCGAATACACCACATTGTGGTAATCAGAAATAGAATCCACCAGATTGGTGATGGCGCGCGTTTTATCAGGCCGTACCGGATCTGGATAATCGCTACTTATATGCAGGATAGTGGGTTTGGGTTGCATCCCTATGCCTGTAATTGAGAGCCAGTGCTGTGGCAAGTACCAATGCGCTGGCCGTGGCCGGACCGTGGAAAGCAATGGGTTCGGTAAGACCGGCGATAAGCATGAAAAACAGGAAGGCAATGCCGGGCTGGTTACGTAATTTGAGAGAAAAATATATTTTAATCAATAGCATGGCAATGAAGATGATAAGTCCGACATAGCCAATGGAAAGGGTGACCTGCAAAAGGGCGTTGTGTGCATGGCTGGCGGTAAAGCCCACGTCGATGGTGGCTGCCGGTATCAATGTCTGGCTTGCGGCGTAGCCCCAGCCGAAGAGCGGGCGTTGGCTGATGAGGTCTAAAACCGCTGCCCAGATGGCGGTGCGTCCGGTGCCACTCATGATCTCGCTTACATCACCGGAACGTGAAAGCAGCTGGAATACCGTTTCAAGATCAATAGATGCCAGTGCTATCAGGCCAATGCACAGGCACAGGAAGAAACCGGCCATTCGTGCGGTGGTGACGGTGACAATCCCTGCGATCAGCAGGCTTAATGCCAGTGCGGCCATAGCGGTGCGGCTGCCGCTCATGAGCAGGCCTGCCATGTTGATGGCAACACACAGCCAGTAATTCAGGCTGAAGCGTTTGAGGTGCTGACGGTAATAATAAAGGCAGAGCAGTGCCATGGCTGCGATATAGCCGCAGGCATTAGCGGCACCGGTGATGCCAGAAAGACGGCTGGAAGTTACCAATACACCATTCACCCATTCCTTCATGCGGCCAAAATCCGGATTGATGAAATAGACGGTGATGGAGGCGGCCATTATTACCGTGCAGGCAAGTATGATCTGCCGGAGCAATGCCTGGGTGGTGAGCACAGACGAAGCCATCAGCCACATGCAAAGCACGGCAATCAATGAAAAAGCTGATGCAAGGCTATAGGTGACATGCGGTGCGTAAAAGCAGGAAAGAACAATCAGTATCAGCAGCGGTACCAGAACAATGTTATCTATCCTCAGCAGCCTGCGTGCCCACAACCGGTAACAGAACAGGCAGAAGGCAAACGATATAGACCAGATGCCCAGCTTGAGCATGACCTGAAAATCCATGGATTTATCCGCGTAGTCACGGATACGGAATACCGAAAGCGTTACAAAGACATTCAAAAACAGCAGCCATTTGGTTGCGCTGTAGATGAAGCCTTGCTGCATCAGCTATAGAGCGTCTTGAGCACGCCGGGAATGCTGGCCGGAATATCCTCGGCGATCAGGCCCGGGCCAAAGAGTGCAGCAGCGCGGCTATGTATCCACACACCGGCGCAGGCCGCTTCAAACGCAGGCATGCCCTGGGCAAGCAGGCCGGTGATGATGCCTGAAAGCACATCGCCGCTGCCAGCGGTCGCCAGCCATACGGGTGCTTCCGCATTGATGGCGATGCGGCCATCGGGTGCTGCGATCACTGTGTCATTGCCTTTGTAGACAACCACTGAGTTGCTCACTTCCGCAGCATCACGCGCGCGTTCATGTTTCTGGCCTTCGAATTCAAAGAGGCGTTTGAATTCGCCTTCATGCGGTGTAAGCACCACTGGGCCAGCCACCGCGCTAAATAACGTTTTAGGCGATGATTTAAAGGCAGTCAGCGCATCGGCATCGATTACGCATGGTTTCTTGGAGGCAAGGATACGCAACGTCTTTTCGCGCGTTACTTCATTCACTCCACAGCCTGGGCCTATGAGGATGGCATTGGTGCTTTTATCCTCCAGCAGGGCGTCCAGCTGTTTGAGGCCTGCGGCTGGTTTGGTCATGACCGAGGTGAGGGATGAGGCATAAACTGGCAGTACATCCGGTGCGCATACGACACTCACAAGACCGGAACCGGCACGCAATGCACCAAGGGCAGCCAGCTTGGAGGCTCCCGTGTAACCAAGGCCTGCACCCATCACAAGGCTATGGCCGCGGGAATATTTATGGCTGTCTGGCGTTGGCGTGGCAAAATTATGCCCCCAGAGTGCCGGGCTGTTCAGGAAATAATCCGCACGCACGGTATCGCCCGCGATACCAATATCGAATACATGCAGGCCGCCGGTGTAGGCTTTGCCAGGCAGTAATACGTGCCCCAGCTTTGGACGCACGAACGTGACGGTGTGGGTGGCGCGGATGGCAGTGCCCATGACATCGCCGGTACTGGCATTCACACCGCTTGGGATATCAACCGAAACCACCGGAATACCGCTGTTGTTAATGAAATCCACGGTATCGCGTGCAAAACCGGCCAGACCACGGCTTAGGCCTGTGCCATAGATGGCGTCAACTATCAGTTCCTGATTATGCAGCATGCCATCATCAAACAGCAGGGTGCGGCCAAAGGATTCTTCGTATTTATGCAATGCCAGTATGGAGGCACCTTCGATGGCGGTATCATTGCCCACAACAGTGACGGTAACCGGCCAGCCGCGTTCACACAGCAGGCGGGCAACCACGAAACCATCGCCACCATTGTTGCCTGTTCCACAAACCACTAGCGTGTTGCGGGGTTCATATATTTCACAGATGAGGTCGGCCACGGCACGGCCAGCATTTTCCATGAGGGTTTCACTGCTGGTGCCTTCCGTTATGGCAGCGCGGTCAGCGGCACGGGATTGTTCGGCGTCAAGTAATGCGGCGGCGTGTAGCATGGATTTGGGCCTCGTTGGTTTATGGTTCATGGTGCAACTTATTTAGCATGGTAATCACACCTGCTTCAATAAGATTGAGCACATAATCGAAATCCTTCTGGCTGCCATAGTAAGGATCGGGTACTTCGGTCGTATCTGTCATACCGGCATATTCAAGGAACAAGGCAATCTGCGCCTTATGTCCGTCTGGTGCCAGTGCCTTAAGAAGGCGCACATGGCCGCTATCCATGCCCAGTATCAGGTCAAAACTGTTAAAATCGGCGGCATGCACCTGCCTTGCCCGCAGATCATCCATGATGATGCCGCGTTTTTTTGCCGTGGCAATGGTACGTTTATCGGGTGCTTCGCCAATGTGATAGCCGTGTGTGCCAGCGGAATCACAAGTGATGTGTGAGAAATGCGATGCCTGCTTCACCGCATGGCGCAACACGGCCTCTGCGGTGGGCGAGCGGCAGATATTGCCAGTGCAGACAAAAAGGATTTTTTTCATAGGCTTTGTGTTATAGACTGCCTGTCCAATATGGCAATATAGAGAAGAGGACATCACATGCGTTTCAGCCAGAAATTAATAGCCCTATTTGTAATGATGGTATGGCCGGTAACACTGGTTGCCGCACCGGTGGAACTGCTTAATGTGTCGTATGATCCGACGCGGGAACTGTATGAAGATTATAACGCTGCGTTCATCAAACACTGGAAGGAAAAATCCGGTCAGGATGTTGTCATTAACCAGTCACACGGTGGCTCCGGCAAGCAGGCACGCTCGGTGATGGAAGGGCTTAAGGCCGATGTGGTGACGCTGGCTCTTGCTTACGACATCGATGTGCTGGCGGAAAAAGGCAAATTGCTGCCGGCAGATTGGCAGAACAAATTCCCTCATAACAGTTCGCCTTATACTTCGACCATCGTGTTCCTGGTGAAAAGTGGCAATCCTAAGAACATCAGGGATTGGGATGATCTGATCCGTGCCGATGTGCAGGTGATCACGCCAAACCCGAAAACCTCCGGCGGTGCGCGCTGGAATTATCTGGCAGCATGGGCCTATGCATCCGAAAAATTTGCAGGCGATGATGCCAAGATAAAGGAATTCATCGGCAAGCTGTTCAAGAACGTACCGGTGCTTGATACTGGTGCGCGTGGTTCAACAACGACGTTCATTCAGCGCGGCATTGGCGATGTGCTGGTGACATGGGAAAATGAAGCGTTCCTTGCGCAGGAGGAAATCGGCAAAGGCAAATTCGATATTGTGTTGCCCTCCATCAGTATAAAAACTGAACCACCTGTTGCTGTGGTGGAAAAAAATGCATCTGCCAGAGGTGCCAGCGAGTTGGCTGAAGCGTATCTTGAATATCTGTATTCACCGATTGCGCAGGACATTATCGCGAAGCATTATTTCCGCCCCACCGATGAAACAGTTGCACAGAAATATGCGCAGAGATACATATCAATTCGAATGGTCAACATAAAAGATATGGGCGGATGGGCTGAGATACAAAAAAAACATTTTGACGATAACGGAATATTCGATCAAATATACAGCAAGTAACCAGTATAGGTTATAACAGGGGGAAAGGCCGGAAGCACCAGTTGCTCCGGCCTTCTTTATTGGTATAATGCGGCGTGGGAATATATTTTAAATAGGATATCGTTATGCGAGATGATGTGCTGTGCATGAAAACGATCGGCTCGCCTGTGGGGCAGTTGACACTGGTGGCATCGGCAAAAGGCCTGTGTGGATTGTTGTTCGCCAAGGGCAGGCATAATGATGGGATGTTTGCCATAGATATGGTGGAAGCACCTGAGCATCCAGTTTTATGCAAGGCTGAAAAACAACTGCACGAATATTTTGCAGGTAGCCGCACAGTTTTTGACCTGCCGCTAGATATGCAGGGCACGGTATTCCAGATCAAAGCATGGCGTGAATTGCAGAAAATTCCGTATGGCCAGACGGTTTCTTATGGCCAGCAGGCCAAAGGCATGGGCGATGCGAAAAAGGCACGCGCTGTGGGTATGGCCAATGGCCGGAACCCGATCGCCATTATTGTTCCCTGCCACCGCGTGATCGGTGCCAATGGTTCGCTTACGGGTTTTGGTGGTGGACTGAAACTAAAGCAGCAACTGCTGGAGCTGGAACAAAAAACAGCTAACCGGAAGGCAGCTGCTTAAAATATTACGGGCAGTCTGTTTGTGTTTTGCTGATGATCTGCCGCGTGTTGCCAGGCATGAGCAGGTAATAATTCACGCGTTCTACCTTTATTTTATTGCCTAAAGGGTGTGGCAGAAGCGTTGTGGCTGTATTGCAGGCCATGTTTTCATGTGCCTGATATTGATTGCCAGCCGCAACCAATGAATGATGGGAAGGGGTGAGCGGCAAGCTGGCCTGATATAGTACTGATCCAAGATGTGTTAGCGTGTAGTTGAATTTCACGGGGGTGTAGCCACTCGTCGTAGCACGCAGTGTGATGCTCACCCTGCTTACCACGGGCGGCCACCAGAATGCCTGAGCGTGACCAGCAGATG
>CAZAQK010000005.1:0-40380 GCA_964487265.1 uncultured Rickettsiales bacterium
TTGCCGGAAGCACCGATTGGTGCATCCGTTGCGGAAGTGATGGGGCTGAATGATCCTGTTATTGAAATAGCCATCACACCAAACCGCGCCGATGCGCTGGGTGTCCATGGTTTGGCGCGTGACCTTGCGGCGGCTGGCCTTGGTAAACTCAAGCCACTGCCGGATGTTTCCGGTTTCAAAGGCAGCTTTGCATCGCCTGTTTCTGTAACCATTGCTGATAATAACTGCCTGCAGTTCATTGGCTGTTACATCAAGAACGTGAAGAACGCCGAAAGTCCGGCGTGGCTTAAAAACCGCCTTGCAGCCATTGGCCAGAAATCCATTTCTGCACTGGTAGATATCACCAACTACATCACATTCGACCTTGGCCGCCCGCTGCACGTGTATGACGCGAAAAAACTCTCCGGCAACATTCATGTACGCACTGCTAAAGACGGTGAAAAACTGGCGGCACTGGATAACAAAGAATACGCGCTTAAGCCACATATGCTGGTGATCGCCGATGACCGCGCAACACTTGGTCTTGGCGGTGTGATCGGCGGGATGGAAACCGGCTGCACGGTGGAAACCACCAATGTGTTTTTAGAAGTAGCGCTCTTCAACCCACTGAGTGTGGCAACTACTGGCCGGAACTTACAGATCAATACCGATGCGCGTTACCGTTTTGAACGCGGTGTGGATGTCGATTTTGTTGAAACCGGCGCGCTGCTTGCGCTGCGACTCATTAAAGAACTTTGCGGCGGCGAGGCCAGCGAACTGGTAAAAGCTGGCAATACACCAAATTGGAAACGTGAAATAACATTCAACCCATCACGCGTACATACCCTTGGGGGGGTAAATGTACCTGCTGATAAATGTATACAGATACTTACTTCACTTGGCTTTACTAGCCACCAGCCACCAGCTACCAGCCACTATCTTGTAAGCCCGCCTTCGTGGCGCGCCGATGTGGAAGGTGAAGCCGATGTGGCGGAAGAAATTTTGCGCATCAATGGGTATGATAATATCCCGGCAACACCCCTGCCAAAATTTGCAACCATCGCCAAACCCGCACTGAACCTGATGCAGAAACGCACGCATCTGGCCAAACGCCTGCTGGCATCGCGTGGATTCATGGAATGCTGCACATGGTCTTTCCTTGCTGAAAAACAGGCAAAATTATTTGGTGGCGTGAATGCTGCGCTGAAATTGGCAAACCCCATCTCGGCTGACCTTGATACCATGCGCCCTTCCCTGCTGCCTAACCTGCTGGATGCCGCCCGCAAAAATGCCGCACGTGGTTTGCATGATATTGCGCTGTGTGAAGTGGGGTTGCAGTTCCATGATGTAACGCCTTCTGGCCAGAAGATGATCGCAGCTGGCATACGCACCGGTATACATACCTATTATATGCATGGTGAGCAGTTCCAGAAATGCACGCCGCCGCTTGATACATTTGATGCCAAGTCGGATGCGATGGCAGTGCTTTCTGCCCTTGGTGTGCAGAAATTCGATATCACCACAAATACCCCCTCATGGTATCACCCCGGCCGCTCCGGTGCGCTGACGCTTGGCGGCAAAATTATCCTCGGATATTTTGGTGAGCTGCACCCAGCCGTGCTCAAAGCCATGGATATGGAAGGCAAAACGGTTGCGGCGTTTGAACTGTTCCTGGATGCCATTCCTGCCGCGCGCGCGAAAGGCAAAGCGAAAGCATCGCTCAAACTTTCTGATTATCAGGCGGTGACGCGTGATTTTGCCTTCATCGTGGATGCGAATGTGACGGCGGGTGATATCATCGCCCATATCAACAAAGCGGAAAAGCAGCTCATCACCAATGTTGAAATATTCGATGTGTACCAGGGCAAAGGCGTGCAGACAGGCAAAAAGTCCGTAGCCGTGCAGGTGACCTTGCAGGCAATGGATAAAACACTCTCCGAAGCCGATATCACCACCATTTCCAATGCCATCATCGCCGCGTCTGCCAAAGGCTTTGGTGGCATACTAAGGCAATGACCCTTCCCTACTGGCCAAAAGCCAAAACGCACCTGAGCAAGAATGATAAGGTGCTTGGCAAAATTATCAAAACCTATAAGGGCGAAATGCTCACCTCACGCGGTGATGCGTTTTATACGCTGGCGCGCTCTATCGCCGGGCAACAAATATCTGTGAAAGCCGCCGATACCATTTGGAAGCGGCTGGAAGGTGTAGTGGATATCAAGCCTAAAGCTATGACGGCTGCAAAGGTGGATGTGCTACGCGCGGCAGGGCTTTCTTCCCAGAAGGTTGCCTATATGCACGCGCTGGCCGAGCATTTCGCAGAGAATGAAAAACGCATCAAAGGCCTGCATAAATTCGAGGATGAGGAAATTATCGCAGAGCTTACCTCCATTAAAGGTATTGGTCGCTGGACGGTGGAGATGTTTTTAATCTTCCATATGGGCAGGCCAGATGTGCTCCCGCTTGCCGATATCGGCCTGCAAAAAGCTATTTTTAAGCATTACAATAAAGGTGAAACGCTGCCAAAGGCTGAACTGACAAAGCTTGCAGAGCCTTGGAAACCGTACCGTTCCGTGGCTACGTGGTATCTCTGGCGGTCACTGGACCCGGTGCCGGTTGAATATTAGTTACGGGTTGCTAGTTGCCGGTTGCTGGTATAAAAAATTACTAGCAACTAACAACTAAAGACTAGCAACTCACTTATGATCCCCCGCTACTCCCGCCCTGAAATGGCATCCATCTGGTCTGACCAGACACGCTATCAAATTTGGTTTGAAATTGAAGCGCACGCCTGTGATGCATTGGCGCAACTCGGCGTTATCCCAAAAGAAGCCGCCAAAACCATCTGGGCAAAAGGCAAATTCGACCCTGCCCGCATTGATGAAATTGAACGCACCACCAAGCATGACGTGATCGCCTTCCTCACCAATGTGGCCGAATATGTTGGCCCCGAAGCGCGCTTCCTGCATCAGGGCATGACGAGCTCGGACGTGCTCGACACCTGCCTTTCCGTACAGCTTGCCCGTGCTAGCGACATATTACTTGCAGATATTGACGCGCTGCTTGCCGCCATCAAACGCCGCGCTTATGAAACGAAAGACGTGCCGACCGTTGGCCGCAGCCATGGTATACATGCCGAACCTGTTACCTTCGGATTAAAACTTGCCGGATATTATGCTGAATTTTCGCGTTGCAAAGAACGCCTTGTTGCGGCACGCAAGGAAATTGCCACCTGCGCTATCTCCGGTGCGGTTGGTACATTTGCGAATATTGATCCTTCGGTGGAGCAATATGTAGCTGAAAAAATGGGGCTTGCTGTTGAGCCACATTCCACACAAATTATCCCGCGTGATCGCCACGCCATGTTCTTTGCAACGCTTGCGGTGATTGCAAGCAGCATGGAACGGCTTGCAACCGAAGTGCGCCACTTGCAGCGCACCGAAGTGCTTGAAGCCGAGGAGTATTTTTCGCCCGGGCAAAAAGGCTCTTCTGCCATGCCGCACAAGCGCAACCCTGTGCTTTCCGAAAATGTGACGGGACTTGCACGATTGGTGCGCGGCTATGCATTCCCTGCCATGGAAAACGTGGCTCTCTGGCATGAACGCGACATTTCACACTCATCGGTTGAACGCATGATCGCACCGGATGCAACGGTGACGCTGGATTTTGCGCTGAACCGCCTCACCGGCCTTATCGACAAGCTGGTGGTGTATCCAGAGAATATGAAAAGAAATATGGATAAGCTCGGTGGTCTTGTGTTCTCTCAGCGCGTACTGCTGGCACTCACGCAGGCTGGCGTGAGCCGTGAGGATTCTTACCGCCTCGTGCAGCGCAATGCCATGAAGGTATGGGAACAGGGCAAAGACTTTTTGACCGAATTACTGGCAGATAGCGAAGTGACCGGCAAAGTAAAACCCGATGCACTGAAAAGCCTGTTTGATGTCAGCTACCACACCAAGCATGTGGATACGATTTTCAAGAGAGTGTTTGGGTAAAATCGTCATTGCGAGCGCAAGCGAAGCAATCCAGCTTGCAATGCTTTAAACTAGATTGCTTCGTCGGTATACCTCCTCGCAATGACAAAGTTCGTACTGCACCCCCAACTAGCCGCTGATACAGCCATTATCGGTGACCTTAAAGTATGCCGTGTGCTGATGATGAACAACCAGCATTTCCATTGGCTGATACTGGTACCTATGCGGGATAATATCCGTGAACTGCACGAACTGAATGACTCTGATTATTTCAAAGTGATGGATGAAGTGCGGATGACATCGCAAAAACTGGCTGCCCATACCCAGGCGCATAAGATGAATGTGGCAGCCCTTGGAAATGTGGTGCCGCAGCTGCATATCCATGTTATTGCCCGTTTCATGGACGACCCGGCATGGCCAAAACCCGTATGGGGAAATGTGGATTTCCTGCCATATAAGGGGGACGTCCTGAAGCACAAAACCACCGAAATGGCTGGTTTGTTAGGCACACTCAAAGCATTTTAGCTCCTGGCCAGGCAGCCAAGGCTTAGCGCGCGCAACGTATGCGCAATACGTGAGCACGCTATAGCCGCAGGATAACGTAGTCAGGAGCTAAAAGGCGAAGAGTGAGAACATTACAAAAATGTAATGCTTCGCCCATTGTGCTTTAATCCAGCCAGTGTTAGAACTGCTCCTGTTCCGCAAGGGAACTTACTAACAACTTAAATCTAAAAGGATTTTACAATGAAAACTCTCGCTCTCCTCGCCGTTCTCGGCCTCGTTGCTGCTCCTGCTTTTGCTAACGAAGCTGCTAAAGAAGCTGCTCCTGTTGCCGCTAAAGAAGAAGTAAAAGCTGAAGATGCTGCTAAAGCCGCTCCTGCTGCTGGCGAAGTTAAAGCTGATGCTAAAGCTGAAAAAGAAGTTAAAAAAGAAGACGCTAAACACTAATCTTTTTTGATTCTTGTTATAAGAACGCGCGGGCTTAGGTCCGCGCGTTTTTTTATGAGCCTAGCTCTTTTTTTGCAGCACTGCCCACTGCATCGCAAAGCCACTCATGCAGGCTTTTGCCGGACGCCCTCGCAGCTTTGGTAGCAAGGCGTTTTACATCTGGTGTGACACCTTCCATATGCCCATAATACCGCGTGCGGTGTGTGCCGCCGCGTGGCCCCGGTATCTCGAAATCAAGGTTAGCATAAGGCGTACCCTCACCTACTTCAAAATCGATCACATAAAATACTTCACCGATGATCCAGCGCAGGCGCGTATTGCGCGCTTCAATGGGCATATGTTCCAGCGGCAGGTGATATTTATAATGCGGATTGGAATTCATGAGCACTTTGCCGAACTCCGTCTCGCGCAGCCAGACCGGCATATTCTCATCACCCATCACGATCTTGCCGCCTGCTTTGGTAACGCGAACTGCTTCTTTGAAAGCCCGAGTAATATCTGCAAATGTGTTTAAGCCACCGAAATGATAGATGGCATCAAAGTACTTATCCGGGAATGGCAGGTAGCTGCCATTGGAAATGAAGAATGCCGGGTTCGGTGTTGCATTTTTGAGTTTGGATACGGCCTTATCCAAAATACCCGCTGAAATATCCTGCATGAAAAGCTGGCCACCCTTGCCAAGGCGTTTCAAAATCAATTCCGAATCCCGACCGCTGCCTGCGCCGATCTCCAGCACTTTTGAATCTGGCTTGAGGCACAGATCATCGATCATGCTGTTTCGTACCGCTGTCTCATCGACGCCAAATGTCTCAAACGTCAGTGGCAGGTATTCATCATACTCATCGGCTTTTTCGTCATAATAGCGGCGAGCTTCGGCATCGCTCTGGCCGAGGATAAACGGATAGGTAAAATCAGGAATGCCATTTTTGATGGGATAGCGGCTTCCCTCGCTGGCTACGAATACGCCTTCCTGCACTTCATCACCGTTTTCCTTATCAATCCCGAGCGTCATTTTTTCGCCGGTGGCCGGGCAGCGATAACTGTCAGCTAGTTCTTTTTTCATATGCTACCTATTTCAGTGTATTCATTTTGAGGAATTGCTCACTTGTCAGGCGGAAACGCGGCGTTTCAGCCTCGATATAGACGCTGCCGGCCGGAGCATCCTTTGTGATAAGTGCTCCGGCACCGATCATGCAATCCGCGCCAATCGCAATCTCATGGCCAATCGCTGCACCGAGACCAAGGAAGCAATTATTTCCAATGCGGCAATTACCGCCAATGGTGACATTCGATGTCACCCAGCAATAATCGCCCATTTGGGTATGGTGGCCGATGATGGCATTGGTCCAGATGAAACAGCCACTGCCGATCTTTGTGCGCGGCTGCAATGGTTCGCCGGACATGATAAAATTATTATCACCCATAGGGCTTGTGATATGCCGGTTTGCCGAGCTGATATAATTGGGAAGCGTGTAGCTTTTTTTGCGTGCCTCCGTGCAACGCGCCGCACGCAAGCGGTTTAACTGCTGATAGCCCACGGCAACAAATAAATCATGTGATTCTGGCGGGAAATGTTTCTCCACTTCGTCAAATGCAACAACCGGCAGGCCTTCATACATACCACCTTGTGGTATGTATTCTCTGTCCACCGCAAACCCTGCGATGGCATAATCACTGTCTGTCGCAAAATGGTGCAGTACTACCTGCCCGATTTTACCAATGCCGAATATCACGAGTTTTTTCATATTATCCTAATCCTGCCAGCAATGCCTTGCGGTCTACCTTGCCATTCGCATTTTTGGGCAGCGCATCCATGATGGTTACTTCGTCCGGTATCATGTAAGACGGCAGCTTGCTGCGCAAACGGTTTTTTATGTCCTGCGCCGCAATATCCTGCGCGAGCGTCACAAATGCGACTATACGTCCAGCCGCTGCCGTTTTACGGTGATAGACCACCGCCCCCTGCGACACTTCAGTAAAGCCTGCCAGCGCAGCTTCGATCTCTTCCAGCTCGATACGGTATCCCATATGCTTGATCTGGTTGTCCTTGCGGCCTTTGAAATGCAGATAGCCCGTTGCCGGGTCGCGCAACACCAGATCGCCCGTGCGGTAACACATCTGGCCAGAAGCTTGCGTTACAGGATTTATCAGGAACGATGCAGCAGTGCGCTCGGCATCATTATAATAGCCGATAGCAACCTGTGAGCCGCAGAGGAGCAATTCCCCGATCTCGCCATCTGCCACCTGTTTTCCTGCTTCATCCAGCACCAGCCCGTTAAATTCTTCCGCAAGGAAGCCGAGCGGGGCCAGCATATCCATATCGGCAAAATCTTTTTTGGAAATAGCATAGGCAGAGCAGATGCAGGTGCACTCGGTTGGGCCGTAGACATTCCACAATGTCGCCTGCGAGCCATACATATTAAATAGCTTTTGCAGCTCGGTTTTAGCATAGCCCTCACCACCAAAAATGATGGCACGCATGGCAGGCCAACTTTCCCGTGTGAGTGCTTTCATTGCCATCAGGTAAATCAGCATGGAAGGCACGGAAAACCACATGGTGCAGGCTTTAAGTTGTTCGACTAACTTCTTGGCCTGTTTGAGAGTGCCGCGAGTAACAGGCATCAAACACGCACCATTGAAAAGCGATGCCGTGAAATCAAAAACGGAGTTATCAAAATACAGTGGGTTTACCCCGGAAAGCACATCCTGCTGCGTGATGGAAAACGTGCGCTGCGCCCAATGGCAGAAATTAAGCATGCTGGCATGCGAGATAGTAACACCCTTAGGGAAGCCAGTGGAACCGGAGGTGAACATCAGATACGCAGGCGTTTCTGGCACAACCTGCGTGATATGTTCGGGTGCAATTACATCACTTAAGCCTTCAAGCTGTGTAAAATGGCAAATTTCTGTGTTTTTCCACGCAAAGGCTGCATCCGAGCTGATAATTAGTCCCGGCTGGCACCTGTCCAGTATCTTATCCAGCCGCTCAGCCGGGCTCTCCATATCCAGCACCACATAGGGCACACCAGCCTTGAGTGCACCAACCATACAGGCATATGTCCAAATGGTTTTATCGGCGAAGATGGCCAGTGGCCGCACCACACTAAGATTCTTTGCTATCAGCAACGCCGCCACATGGTCGCTGTGTCTGTCCAGTTCCTGATAACTTGCCACATCGCCATCTTCCATGCGAAGCGCGGTGTGTTCAGGATAAAGCTGCGCCATTTCCTTGAAGCGCAAACCCATGTTAAATATATCTGTTGCCATAATGCCCTGAAATTTGGAATAAATAGCGCATGAATACAATACATAAATTGATTGCAGAAGTACTGAAACTCCCTGAAGCTTCGGTGACGGCCAGCACGTCTATGGAAAACACACCGGAGTGGGACTCGCTGAAGCATATCGAGATCATCGTCGCCATTGAGCAGCAGATGGGTATGGAACTCACAGGTGATGAGATTGCCGATATGACCTCCGTCAAAGCCATTGAAACCATTTTGCACAGGCACCGCCTATGACACTTGAAGGAAAAACTATACTAATCACCGGTGCTGCGGGCGATCTAGGCGGACGGCTGGTGCAGGCCATGCTTGCTGCCGGTGTGAAAAACATTATCGGCATTGATGTGAACGAGAAGAAGCTCGCTGCAATAACAGATAAACGCTTTTCCGGTTTTGCCTGCGACCTGACGGATTATGGTAAGGTGCATAGCTGCCTTGAAGCATTATATACCAAACACCCGAATATTGATGTGCTCATTAACAATGCAGGCATACTTCACAGCGCACCGCTTGTGAATATCCTGGAAAAAGATGATGGCGTACTACATAAAAATGCTGAAAACTGGCTGCGCTGCATAAACACCAACCTGTCATCAGCATTTTATATGTCGCAGTTTGTTGCCCGCAGGATGATGAAAGCACGTACACACGGTGTTATCGTCAATATCAGCTCCGTTTCTGCCAAGGGTAATGCCGGACAGAGTGCCTATTCCGCCAGCAAGGCTGGTATTGAAGCACTTACGCAGGTATGGGCAAAAGAACTTGGTGGATTCGGTATCCGCACTGTTGCAATAGCCCCCGGCTATATGGATACCCCCTCCACCCATGCCGCCATCTCCGAGGCACAGCTGAAAGACATTACAGGCCGCATTCCGATGAAAAAACTGGGCAACCCTGACGCCATCATTGATGCCTGTTTGTTTGCCATTGCCAATGATTATGTGAATGGCACCGTGCTGGAAGTGCATGGCGGGCTGAGAGTATAATGACCAGTTGGACGAGCTACAGAAACCTCTATAAAGCACACGGCTTCAAGCGTGTCTGGACGCATTTCCGCGAGACCACGTTATTTGATCTGCGCCATGGGACAGACACCGAGAACTGGATGCCGCTTTCCGAATATAAGGAAACGGATGGTGATATGAAGCATTACCAAGCGTCTTTTACCGGTGAAATAATCAAATGCTTTCATGTGCTTAAATCCATTGCGCGCACTGAGAGTTTTACATTTTATGATATAGGCTGTGGCAAAGGCAAAGTGCTGATACTGGCTCATAAGCATTTACCCTGCATGGGTATCATCGGTGTTGAACTAGATGCAGGACTTGCAGCTATTGCCAGCAAGAACCTGCAAAAACTTGGCATCAAAGCAGAAGTCATCCATGAAAACGCGCGGCAGTTCAATGATTATGCGTCGCACTCGGTTGTATATATCTGTGATCCATTCGGCAAAGAAACACTGGCAGAAATGCTAAATCACATCACGCAGGCGAGCCATGATTGTTTTCTGATTTACAATAATCCGGTGTATGAAGCTGCTGTGGAAGCAAAAGGTTTTAAAAAAGTGGGCGAAACCACAGGCTGGCACAGCAATTACCACACCGGCATCTATCATTATAAAAAGGCTTGATCATGGCTTGGGAAAAACGCGGATTTATTTATGGCCCCTCGCAGGAAGCCGCCTGGATGAAATCCTATGCGCAGGTGCCAACCGCGCTGCTCCTTGAGGATCGCATCCGTATCTACATCACCGTGCGGCCCGAGCAGAAAACCAGCATGGTGACATTTGTGGATGTCGATATCCATGATCCTAAAAAAATCCTCTATGTGCACAAGGAGCCTATACTCCCCCTGGGTAAGCCCGGCACGTTTGATGAATTTGGTATCATGCCAGCTGCTGTTTTGCATGTGGGCAATCAAGTGTGGCTCTACACCACCGGCTGGCAGCGCGGCCAGACTGTGCCATATCTCAATGCCGTTGGACTTGCTGTAAGCAAGGATGGCGGAAAAACATTTTCACGGCCATACCCCGGGCCGGTACTTTCTATCACGCGGGATGAACCCTTCTCCTCTATGTCGCCTTCCATTGTGAAGCAGGGAAATACATGGGAAATGTGGTATGGTTCAGGTGTTGATTGGGTCAAATCCGGCGATAAATATGAGCCACTTTATTATATCTATTATGCGCATTCTGATAATGGCCTCGATTGGGTACGCCCCAATATCTGCTGCATTCCGGGCAAAGAAGCCGGTGAAGCCACCACACGCCCCGGCGTGTTTTTTGAAAACGGCATGTATCATATGTGGTTCAGCTATCGCGGCAGCCATGACTTCCGCGGCGGTGCCGGTAGCTACCGTATTGGCTATGCTTCATCAACAGATGGGAAAAAATGGATACGCGATGACAGTAAATCCGGTATAGAACCAAGTTCAGATGGATGGGATGCGCAGATGGTAGCCTATCCCAATATCATCGATACCCCCGGGGGGCGTTATATCTTTTATAACGGCAACGATTTTGGCGCACATGGCTTTGGCTATGCTGTGTGGAAATAATATCAGGGCGCACGATAGACCGGGAAGTATGTAACCGGCACCGCGAAATTTCTTGCGCTGACTAATTCCTGATATTTCAGCTTATCAAGCACTGCTCCACAAATATACGATTCTGCCACATCATTCGAGAAACCTTTTTTAAAACGCGCCAGCCCGTCATCATCACCCACGCTATTGCCGGCACCACCACCGAAATTAAGCAGTTTTCTGTCTGCAAAATACCGTATGGAGGTATCATTGACGGCATATGCGGCGCGTGATTCATAGCCCTTATCATTGGATGCAACGAGATGACTGTGCACAAATTCACCGTCATCTGCCCACAAATGGCAAGATACCAGCTCCTCACCAATCCACGCACCTATGGCAATAATACCCGGCATTTCTGCTAATATCTGATGATGCGTATGAGGGAAAGCATGCAGGCCTTGCAGGGAAAGCTTCTGTATCAGACCGTCGTAAAGCCCTGCCCAATCATTTACACATTCACGCAGTGGTATAATGTCTGTCCTGACATGCTTTAAAGCCGTTTTTACGGCGCGTTTGTGATGGCTGTCGTAAGTGATTCCACCTTTTTCAGGTTTGAACAGGTAGTGCTGCTTGAAGTTTTGTACCACATCAAAATGTGGCTTAAGCATTTCGAGATCCGGCCGATGGAAATCATCCAGCACCAGCACCACAGAAACAAACCCTGCATCGCGCAGACGACTTAGGCCACCTGCAATATCGGCATCAGCACTTAAAGGCGTTATAGGGTATACGCCCGCGGCATCATACAACTTATCAGTTATGTGTCGTTTGATGACATGGCAATTCCACTCTGGCACAAGGAAAGGCTCTCCCCAGTGCGTGAGCGATTCGGCAAACATACTGGCGGCATATGGGTGCATTACTGACAGGACTCAGCATAAATACGTTTCAAATGCTCCTTGAATAACTCGGCGGACTCATAGGTATCGAATATTTTATGGCCATGATCCTGCATGCGTTGCTGACACTGCTTATAGAAAGCCTTATCGTTGGCAAGTTTGACAATGAGATCTATATACCCATCCATGGTATCTGCCGTCATTTCCAGCGTATCCATCATCCTGAACATGCCATATGCCCCACGACCGCGCAGGAATTCACCCGGCTTTGTAATAAACGGCACTTCAGAGCCAATAAGCTGGAATGCCGTGGTTCCGAATGAAAAATGCAGCGTATCAAAAACTGCATCCATGGCGCGCATAGTGTGGATGAAATTCTCAGGTGCGGCAAACGGGATAAATACTATACGCGAAGCAGCTTCCTGTCCGATTGATGCAGCAAAACGCTTTTCAAGATTCTGCCGCCAGATAATTTTTCCAGCATCAAACAATATGATACGTGCTTTAGGGTCTTTTCTGAGTATTCCTGCAAAAATCATATCCATTTCGGGATGCAATTTGAAAAGCAGCACCGGGCAGGTATACAACCTGACATCTCCAGTGGGCAGCCCAAGCTCTTCACGTGTTTTCTGCACAGGCTCCACATACTCGCGATGCACAACCGCAAGCATATCCGCGCCTGCCAGAAGTTTTTCAGAGTAATGTTTTTCAGAACCATCTGCTTCCATGCAGCCCGTTGTGAAGAAATAGTCCATATTGGGAATGCCGGTGGTCAGCGGGTGACCGCCCATTACAGCCTGAACAGGTGCAAGCCTTGCCAGAGCAAGCAGGTAACTTGGCAGGCGCATGCCAATATCAAGATAGATGAGTATGTCTATCTCCTCATTCGCAACGATGCGCTGTGATTCAGCAAGGCTGATTGGAAGGGTGATATATTTCGTTACATTACCTGAAAGTGCCTGCACCTTACTATTCATCCGCGCGGAATGTGCAAAGATGAGAACTTCAATACCATTGTCTTCTGCGAGATTATCAATTAACGGACCAAAAAACTGCGTGATCAGTTTTGAATGGAAGAATTCAGATACAAACCCAATGCGGATTTTCTTACCGGATTGCCGCTGCTTTTTGCAATGCGGTGCCGTATAATTTACTGAAGGACAACAGGTGATGAAAAATTCTGCAAGTTTTTGCATGAGTTCTTTATTATCAAGCCCATGATAACCCTGATAGAATGGGAGATACAGGCCCTGCCGCTCTGGCTCATGTAACACCATTTTATCATCGATCAACTGCTGCAAACTGCTTATGAACCGTGCACGCCAATGATGAATATCGTCCATATCACGTGGTATAACAGGCAGCAGAAATGCATCTCCAACCCTGCCACACGCACTTTGCGGATGCTTTTGCCGCAATGAGGAAAAAACTTCCCGTGCTTTGTCAGTGTCACCGCGCCCTTCACAGGTCAATGCATATTGGAATAACGCTTCTTCATGACCGGAATTAGTGGCTATGGCTTTTTCGAGCAGTTCCCGCGCTTTTTCAAAATCATGTTTTAGATTATACAGGCCGGCAAACTTGCACAGCATGTCTACTGCCTGCGGTGCAAGTTCAATACCTTTCAAGGCATCTTCATGTACATGGTCACTGAAACCTTCCAATTCATATCTCGCCATGCCACGATAAAAATACGCTTTGGCATTCTTAGCATCCGCCTCAATCGCCTTGGTAAAGCAACCAATCGCAGCTGGCAGGTTACGCTTCTCATGCATGCAATCGCCAAGGTTTGCATAAATCTGTGATATATAACCTGCTGGCTTCAGCTCCAGTGCTTTCATCAGCAGTTTTTCCATCTCATCAAACCGGCGTTGTGCCTTGGCAATCAGTGATGCGGTAAAATAATAAAGCCCGTTCCTGCCATTCGCATTGATGGCTTTACTGATATACCCCATGGCGGTATCATATTGCTTGCGCTGCAAACATACATAAGCGGCTAGATTCAGCGCGTCGGCATTATTTGGCTGGGCACGCAATACCGCTGCCAGTGCCGCTTCAGCAATATCCAACCGACCAGCATTGATCGCAGCAGCAGCCTGTTGCAGGGTAAGACCTATATTGAGTGATGGAGCAGCTGGCGCAGTTGCCATTTTATCCATACAGCATTTCTTGAATTTTTTTCCGCTGCCGCATGGGCACGGGTCATTACGATCAGCGGCAGCCTGAGATGCGGTGTTAGCCATATTTGCGCGCATCGCTTTTGATATGATCAAGCCCGGCGATCACCGCCTTGCAGACTTTATCCTGAATATCTTCGGCGAGATCAATTGCAGATGGAATACCAAGCACGGACTGGCCCAGCCACTGGGTGTTTGGAAGCTCGCCGTGAATGGTGCAGCTACGATAGGCCGGATGGACATGGCAACCGGTTTCCCACCAGCGACGCGTGTCTATGCCCTGCTCTTTTAAATACTGCGCTAATACCACGGCCATTTCCGGCACCATGATATTGCTGGTGCTGGTTACCCAATCAGGCTTCACCCAGCAGCTGATGCCATGCGCTTCCAGCTTTTCTTTGTAACGCAATTGCACGCGCGCCCATGCCGCGCGTATATCATTCCAGCCGTCGAGCACGGCCATGGCAACTGCCGCATTATACTCACTTGGTTTGGCGTTGATGGCGATGCGGTGTGACAGACGATCATTCTCAAAACCGAAATTGATGATGCGGCGCAGGCGGAAAGCTACATCCGCACTGCGTGTGAGCATCAGGCCACCCTCGCCTATGCCACAGATTTTGGTGGCGTGCAGGCTGATCATCACCGGTGTACGGCCTATTTTCATTGCACCACTCATGAAACTATCAAATGCGGCAGCGGCATCGATAACCACGGGTATACCTGTTTCCTCGGTGAAACGGTCCCACTGCGCAATATCGAGCGGTGCGCCAAAGGCAGAAACCGGCATCACGGCACTCACCGGTTTTTTAAGGGCCTTGATGTGTTTTTTGACACTGTCCGCAGAAATAACCTGCGTGTCTTTATCGACATCAATGAAGCAAGGCTCCAGCCCGGCGGCGAGCGCGGCGGCAGGTGTTGCCGTGAATGTCCATGATGGCATGATGCACAGACCACCACGTTTTACCTCCAGAGCCTGCAACGCAACGGTCAACCCCAGCGTGCCATTGGCGACCATCAACACACTTTCCGGCGTGGCTTTGAGCAGATCAGCAAGCCGCTTCTCAAATGCTACTACCAGCGGGCCATTATTGCCATACCAGCGATTGGCATCGATCTGCTTGAGATACGGCAAAATAGCTGAAATTTCAGGAAGTTTTGGTTTGAGAACCGGAACACCACCCTGCATATGACTCCCACAATTCTATATATATCCCCTGTAGAGCAAAATTCATGCCCCGGCACAGTTCACACCATAGAATTCAAGATTGCAATAGGGAATGGCTAATATTCGATTTGACCAACTGGCTGCTGCTTCTCTTCCGTGCGCAGTACCCAGCCCTTCTTGTGTTTAACAGGCCTTCTCGAAGGTATCTGCGCCAATGCATCATGCATCGTGGTGGTGACGCCTGTCGTGTCGTGCGGTTCGCCAAGGCCTTGGCGAACTAAACGCTGGAAATGCCCCACAGATTCTTTTGCGGCCTGCGTAAGTTCTGCATCTTTTGGCGCAGTGGCGGCAACTATACCGTGATAGAGGTCTTCACCGAGTAAATCACGCATCCGGTCATTGGCAAGCATAGCTTGATGCGCCGTTGTTGTGTCAAGAGCCAGGCGGTGCGATGAAAATTTTCCATCATGATGTTTTACCATCAGCTTGCGCCCACCTACATCAACTCCCGTATAACCCTTTGGTGTCAGCATATGCCGGAGATTTGGCATGATGGTATTTTTTCTCACCGCGTCATAAACCGATGCCATTTCAGCCGCAATCACCACATACGGATCAGCATCGGCACCAGCCAGCCTGCTTTCCAGGCGGTATTGGTGCGGCCGTTCCCAGCCTATCATTACCGTCCTGCCTGCAAATGATTGTGTCATGATACCCAAAGGCATATTCAGAATACTGCGATGCCGCGCGGCTATCGACGCAACCTCCGGCTCACCCTTCCACCAACCTTTTAGTATCTTGAATGTATTACCCAGCGTCATACCTTTATTGAACATGATACCCGCACGCGTCGGCACACCGCTGCTTAAATCATATCCACCCTGTACCGTATGACTGGCTATTGCCGAACCTGAAATTCTTTCGAACGATTCAGGACGGGGGAAATAAGCGGCACCTGTGGTTGCGTGTGTTTCAATCAGCGCATCTGCCACATGCCGTTCCAGATCCGTTGTTTTGTGGCCAAAACGGTAGAATAAATTTTTATTACCGCCCTTATCCCACAGGCTGGTATTGATATGCAGCCCACTGTTTTCCAGAATGCTGCCGGAACGTACCCGTGCCGCGAAAGTAACTCCGCTCAGACCCCACTCGGGAGCTTTTGCACGCATGCCGCTTTTGAAGGCCGCCACGGTTTCCGCTGCCTGTAGTGGCCCTGCAATAGGAATACCTTCGCCACGGAATTTACGACCAATGCCCGTGACCAGTTCATATTGCGCATCACCCAAATCCATTTCACGATAAATCTTTTCAACGGTAGGCACTCCTTCCAATTCCCTTGTGATGTATTTGGCATCCAGCAAATTCGGGCGCGTAAACCCTGCCTTGCTCAATGGAAAGAATTCCAGCTCGGCACCCATGCGTGCACGCAGACCGAATTTAGCAAGTGCCTGTTCGAAGAACCGGATGCGTTCTATAGCTGCCTGACGCAGTGCATGTAGTGCTTTGGGCAATGCTGTAATTTTTAATGGCACGCGAAGCTCATGTGCAGATTATTCCACACATGAATTCTACTATGCAAACCGCTTGTTAAATAAGAAGATTTGATGACAGTTGCCGCCTGAAAAGGTGGTGCTGTATCAAACATCTCTAATCGAATGAAATAAGCAGTTGAATTATATGACGGCCCAAAGAGGGATTTGATGCTCGCCTTCTGGATCTGCACCGTCAAGTGGTGGCTCGAGAGGGATTTGAACCCCCGACCAAGGGATTATGATTCCCCTGCTCTACCACTGAGCTACCGAGCCACGAGGGATAAGGGATTAGGGCTCGCCAGCCCAAAAATCAAGCGAAAACTGCGTGGAACTTGTTGAGTTATTACATTATATCCTGTAAGGACTGGAAATTCACGTATTTGGGATGATTTACCATGACTAAGCCATACACCATTGGCCTTATACAGATGGCCTATCCGGGCAGCCCGAAAGCGAGCCTGGATAAGGCTTGCAGCATGCTTGAACAGGCTGCAAAGCAAGGCGTGCAGGTGGCATGCCTGCCAGAGCTGTTCCTGACCGATTATTTCTGCCAGAGGCTGGATTCGAATGTGTTCAACCTTGCCGAGCCAGTGGATGGCCCGACGAATAAGGCACTGGCCGCTGTTGCTAAAAAAACCGGCATGGTCATCATCAGTTCCATTTTTGAGAAAGCGGCATCCGGGCTTTATTACAACACGGCGGTCATCATCGAAAAAGACGGCAGTATCGCGGGCACTTACCGCAAGATGCACATACCGCATGACCCGCTATTTGAAGAAAAATATTATTTTGCACCCGGCGATCAGGGTTTCAAAATGCACAATACCAGTGCCGGTAAACTCGGCGCGCTGGTGTGCTGGGACCAGTGGTATCCCGAAGGTGCGCGCCTCACAGCTATGCAGGGTGCGGATGTATTGTTTTATCCGACGGCCATTGGCTGGCATCCTTCAGAGAAAAAAGAATGGGGCGAAACGCAGGTGGATAACTGGGTAACTATCCAGCGTTCGCATGCGATTGCCAACGGTGTGTATGTGGCGGCAGTGAACCGCATCGGCCATGAAGTCACGGTGGGTGACGGGCTGGAATTCTTCGGCAATTCCTTTATCTGTGACCCATATGGCCGCGTTCTTGCGCAGGCCAGCCATAATAAAGAAGAGATCATCACCGCAGTCGTTGACCCGGCGATGGTTGAACATAAACGCCGCAACTGGCCGTTCTTCCGTGACCGCCGCGTGGATGTGTATGGCGACCTGACGAAAAGATGGAGCAACGCATGAGCCCGATCATTACCATAGCCGCTATTGTGCTGGCTGTTGCCTGCATGATGCTGGCGCAGAAAAAAAACATCTCCCGGCGCGACAGGATCGCGTACAGCTTGCTGGGCGGCCTCACCTGCGCCGTTATTATGTTTGATTGCATCAACCGCGGCGAAAATGGCAGCGCACTGATGTTTATGTGCGCCAGCCTGTGCAGCTTTGCTGGCCTTGTTAAAAACTATCTCACCCCAACAAAGCCATAATAATGAAACCTGAATTCATCATGCCCGCCGAGTGGGAAAAGCATGAAGCCACATGGCTGAGCTGGCCCTATAATAAAGAAGACTGGCCGGATAAATTTGCGCCGATACCGTGGGTATATGGCGAGATCATCCGATACCTGACCCAGAATGAAAAGGTGCGCCTGCTGGTACGCCATGAGAAGGATGAAGCGCAAGCACGTGATGTTTGCACACGCGCGCATGCGAATATGAAAAATCTGGAGTTTTACCATATCCCTACCGACCGTGTGTGGATGCGTGACGCTGGCCCGATATTCGTGCGTGATGGTAAAGGCAAAACCGTAATGCTGGATTGGCGGTTCAATGCCTGGGCAAAATATGCCAACCACAAACGTGACGATAAGATACCTTCACGCATTGAGCCGCATTTCAAGTACGAACGTGTGCAGCCGATTCATAAAGGCAAGCGCGTGGTGCTGGAGGGCGGCTCTATTGATGTGAATGGCAAAGGCACACTCATTACCACCGAAGAATGCCTGCTTTCCAAAGTTCAGGAGCGTAACCCTGGCTTCAAACGCGAAGATTACGAGCAGGTATTTGCAAAATATTTAGGCATTAAACAAATCATCTGGCTGGATAAAGGCATCGTGGGTGATGACACGCACGGGCATGTGGATGATATCACGCGGTTCGTGAACCCTACCACTATTGTGACCGTGGTAGAGAAAAATAAGAAAGATGATAACAACGCATTACTTGCGGAGAATGTTAAACGCCTGAGAAAAGCGCGCGATGAAAAAGGGAAGCAATTTACCATCGCAGAACTTCCCATGCCGCGGCCACTGGTATTTGAAGGCCAACGCCTGCCGGCGTCTTACGCCAATTTCCTGATCGCCAACAAGCTGGTGCTGGTGCCGACATTCAATGATCCGTCTGATCGCATTGCACTTAATATTCTGGCGGAATTATTCCCGGGTCGCGATGTGGTTGGCATACATGCGGTTGACTTTGTATGGGGACTTGGCACAATTCACTGCATGAGCCAACAGGAACCCGCATAACAAAAAAATTATTCCTATGCTGAAGAAAATAGCGCAAAGCATATGGAAAGCTGCGGTCAATACCGTCAACCATGATGGCATTGAGCATGCTGGCTACCTGGCATTCCTTGGCCTGCTTGCCATGTTCCCGTTTCTGGTTTTTGTGTTTTCCATCATTGGGATTGTTGGGCAAGGCGAAACCGGTGCTGCTTTCATCAATACGTTGCTGCAATCTTTGCCGCGCGGCGTTTCCAGCGCGCTGGAACCACGCATCACAGAGATCATCTCCGGCCCACCACAGGGATTGCTTACGGTTGCTATCTTAGGCGCAATATGGACGGCATCCTCTGCCGTGGAAGGCCTGCGCACTATTTTGAACCGTGCCTACCATGTGGGGACACCGCCTGCCTATTGGTTCCGGCGCTCCCTGAGTGTGGCGCAGCTCTTTATATTCACCTCCATATTAATTGGCGGGATGATATTGGTGCTCGCCGTTCCGTTCGTGCTCGATTATTTGCAGAGATTCACCCGGCTTCGCATCACACCAACCGATGAAGCCAGCCTGCATAACATGTTCATCCTCATCACCGTTGGATTCATTTTTCTTTCGGTCTGCTGCATTTATTACCTTATTCCAAACATTAAACAGAGCCTGCTGGCGGTGGTGCCGGGTGCCGTTGTGGTGGTTGGTTTATGGGTGTTCGCGGCGGATCTATTTGCCGGATACCTTGCCAATTTTGACCAGGTGAACCTGATTTATGGAAGCTTAGGCGGCGTCATCGCCGCACTATTGTTCTTTTATATCTGCAATATTATTTTTATCTTCGGTGCTGAGCTGAACTACCAGATAGTGCAACTGCGCGGTGAACGCGTTACGCAGAAAGAAGCCGCACCGCCACCTTCTGAAAACTCTACCAGCTAACTACTGCTGCCGAAATATTACCCATTTTCAGCATGATCAGGAATCCGCAGGCAATCGCGATGCCATATGGCACCGGCTCGCCAACGCGAAGGATACGCGGCAGGCGTGCTGCCCGGTTCACGATAAATGGCAATTTGCGCACAATATATAATGCCACTGAAAGCACACCGCCCAATATCGCGACGACGAAAATAAATTCCATCAGCTTGGCAAGCCCAACCCAGATACTGCAGGCAATGAGCAACTTCACATCGCCGCCACCCATCCAGTTGCGGGAGAATACGACATAGCCAACAGCAAAGGTAATGGCCATGGCGATAAGCCCCTTCTGCCAGTCCACCGCAACAGGAGCCATATATACCGCAACGGGGTACATGAGGAGCAGCAAACCACACAACCAGTTAGGGATAATGTAGCGCGTGGTGTCGAAATACAACACGAGTACCATCGCAACAATCAGGAATGTAGCTATCAGCATAGGTTACCTCACGTTTTTTGAGAATATATCAACCAGTCATTAACCAGTCATTAACGCAGCTGGTGTTTATAATAATAAGAAATTTCCGGGTGATCATGTCTAAATTTCTCTTCCTAGTCCTCGCGCTATACATAGGCCTGCTGATAGTCATGTATGTGTTCCAGCGGCGTTTGCTGTTTTTACCGGATACCAACATTGCTCCGCCAGCCAGCTACGGTTTGAGCGACTATAAGGACATCATGGCTGTTTCTTCCGACGGCTACAAAATCCAGCTATGGTACAAAGAGGCACGTGCCGGATATCCAACCATCCTCTATTTCCACGGCAATGCCGCAAACCTTGCAAACCGTGCCGGCAGTTTCGCCGCTTTCAGCAATTCTGGATTTGGCGTGCTCGCCTTAAGTTACAGGGGATATGGTAAGAGCGAAGGAACGCCCAGTGAGCGTGGCTTATACCGCGATGCACGGGCTGCACTTGCCTACCTGAATTATGAACTACATATACCTTCTGATCAGGTCATATTTTATGGCGAATCACTGGGCAGTGGTGTGGCTGTACAACTGGCAACCGAACAAAAACCGGCATTGCTTGTACTGGAAGCACCTTATACATCGGTGGCAAATCGCGCCGCCGAGATATATTTCTACATCCCTGTGCACCTGCTGATCAAAGACACCTTCAATTCCCTGAAAAAAATCCCGCAGGTAAAATGCCCCCTGCTCATCCTGCATGGCGCAAAGGATGCCACCATACCTATTGCCCATGGTAAAGCCTTATATGCAGCGGCGAACGAACCGAAGAAAACCGTGTTTTTTGATCATGTCGGCCATAATGATTTTGACAGGGACGTGATTTCGGCGCATGTTTCAGACTATGCAACCACACATGGCCTGATCAAGAGATAATGTCCGCTATCAAGCAACAACCATTACACGGATGGGGACATGCACCCGTAGCCGAGTGCCAGACATGGCGGCCGGAAAAAATCGGCGAGATACGCCGTATCATGGAAACACACCGGCAAACATTCATCGCGCGTGGCCTTGGCCGATCATATGGTGATGCATCCCTCCAGCCGACGGGGGTGATCTGCACCAGCCGCCTGAATAATTTCATCGCATTCGATACATCACAGGGCATCCTTCACGCACAGGCGGGAGTCAGCCTTTCCGATGTAATGGACATCACCATTCCCAAAGGCTGGCTGCCGCCTGTTATCCCCGGCACACGGCATGTCACGCTCGGCGGGTGCTTCGCCTGCAATGTGCATGGCAAAAACCATTTCCGCGAAGGTGAATTTGCCGAACATGTACTTGCCATCAAAATAATAATGGCCGATGGCAGGTCGCTTGAATGTTCACCGGAAAGCAATGCAGACCTTTTCTGGGCAACAGCTGGCGGCATGGGCATGACCGGCATAATCGAAGAAGTGACGCTGAAGCTCAGGCCCATTACCTCCGCATCGCTTTCCACCACCACGTACCGCGTTAATTCATTGGATGATATGGTCGCAGCGTTCGAACATTACCGCGACAACGCTGATTATATGGTCGGCTGGATCGACCATTCTTCGAAAGGCAACGAATTAGGACGTGGTGTTTTTGAAGCCGCCAACCATATTCCTTATGGCAGCGGCAGCGCACCGCTTAACCACTACACGCCGGCAAGAACCAAACTTAACATCCCTGTGTTTGCACCTTCCATGCTGCTGAATCCGTGGCTCATGAAATATTACAACCAGTGGCGGTTCAAACGCTTTTCGCATGAGCGCAAACAGGAGATCGTGGGGTTCAACAATTTTTTCCACCCGCTCGACCAGTTGGGCGACTGGTATAAGCTATACGGGAAACGTGGTTTTTTCCAGTATCAGTGCATCATTCCTGAAAGTGCTTCCGTGAGTAATCAGTTGCGTGCGCTGCTGTCACTTATTCATGAACACCGCCTGTTTTCGTTCCTTGCCGTACTCAAATATCACCGCGAGGGCAAAGGCCTGCTCACGTTTTCCCAGCGTGGATATAGCCTGGCTCTGGATTTCCCGAATACGCCGCGGGTGCGGCAATTCCTGCCGGTTCTGAATAGCCGCGTGAGTGAGCTTGGCGGCCGTGTCTACCTTGCCAAGGATGCCATGCTAGGTGCGGAAGATTTCCAGCACATGTACGGCGAGCATCTGGCAAGCTGGCAGGAGATCATCCACGATGTTGACCTGCATGGCCGTTTTGCTTCGCTGATGTCCGAAAGGCTGGCATGGAAAAAAGCTGGCTGACACCACCACCCTACAAACCCTGGGAACTGGGCGTGTTATATGCGCTGTGGCTGGCGTTCTTTTTTTATATCGCATCCATCGGCTGGGTTTCAGAAGATGCGTATATTACATTCCGGGTCATCGAACATTATTTTGAAGGTCATGGCCTGAGATGGAATATTTATGAGCGCGTGCAGGCCTACACGCACCCGCTGTGGATGCTTTTGCACATTCCAATACAGGCCATATGGGGCAATCTGTTCGTTGGCAGCATTATACTGTCGGTAATCTGTTCGGCATTTGCCATTGCAGTTGTTGCTTATGCAGGCAGGCAATCGGTGATTTTCACCGTTTTTTTCCTGTTCGTGCCACTATTCGCCTCGAAATCGTTTGTTGATTACACATCGTCAGGCCTTGAAAACCCGCTGAGTTACCTGCTGTTTGCCCTTTTCAGCCTGGTGATCTTCCGCCTGCGCCACCACCGGTTTTTCTGGCTGATGTGCACGGCTGTTGTTTCTCTTTCACTGGCCAACCGGCTGGATACAGTGCTGCTGTATGGGCCGGTTATGCTCTATTTGCTGTTTACGCAGCGGCCGGTTCGCTGGGGCCAATTGTTCCTGGGAGCGTTGCCGATTGCGGCCTGGCTTACCTTCTCGCTGTTTTACTACGGGTTCATTTTCCCTAACACCAAATATGCCAAGCTCGGCACGGATATGACGCTGTGGCAGTATCTGTCGCAGGGTATCCATTATGGTAAATACCTGCTGATATGGGATGCCACAGGTGCGTTGATACTGGCTGCATCCATTCTGTTTCTCCTGCCAGCGCGGTTTTACCGCTGGCTTAATATTCCATCTGACCGCCCCTATCTGCCTGCCTGCCTTGCGGTTGGAATTTTTCTGTACTGCATCTATGTCATGTATGTCGGTGGGGATTATATGGCGGGCCGGTTCTGGGCACTGCCCGTGTTTGCCGCCATCTGCCTGTGGTTTTTCCACCTGCCCGCGCGCATCCGGCCTGATATCATTTTTGCATTCACCTGCCTGATGTGCATAACCTATGCCACCCCCAAAATCCTCCATGAACTCCGTATCCATTGTAAATCATGTATTCCGCTGAAAGGCAGGGTGATCGATGCGCGGTTTGTGTTTTATGCCAACCGGATTGTGCTGAAAAACTATCCGCTGAAGCTCCGCAGCGAACCAGAATATCCGTTTGTTGAAGGCGGCAAGAAAATGCGCGATGAAAAGGCGGAAGTGAAAAAAATGTATTATATTGGCATGACACCCTATTATGCCGGTAACCATATCAAATTCATTGATGAGCTGGGGCTTGCCGACCCGCTGCTTGCCCGCCTGCCGGTTGCCGATATGAATACGTTCTATATCGGGCATTTCCGCCGCGACCTGCCAAAGGGCTACCACCACGCGGTTAAAACCGGCTCTCTCGACCGCATGCACCCTGCACTTGCCGGGTATTATGACAAGCTGCGGCTGATTGTCTCCGGTGATTTGCTGGACAAAGAGCGGCTTAAGACCATAGTATTATTTAATCTTGGCTATTACGATCATTTGCGGCAGGAATACCTGGCAAGCCTGCCCAAGAAAACCGAGGAGAAGAAACCTGCAAAGCCCTAGCACCATTGCAATCATCGGGTCCACTTCTTCGCTGGCGCGGGCACTATGCCGTGTGCTTGCGGCGCGTGGCCACGCGCTGATTCTGGTTGGGCGTGATGAGCATGAGCTGGAATTGCAGGCAGCAGACCTCTCTATACGATACGGTATTTTCTGTAGCCATACGGTTGCCGATGTTGCCGAACACACATTCTCGGCAGAACAGCTGGTCAAAAATCTTGGTGATTTTGACGCGATGATAATTGCACTGGGATACCTGCCTGCTGAGAATGCACAAGCCGCAGATTCCATGCCTTATATCACCCACCTGAATTATACGGTGCCCGCACAGATCGCACAGGCTGCCTGCGAAGAACTGGCACCAGCGCACGCGGGGCAAGTGATTATCATTTCATCTGTAGCCGGTGATCGTGGGCGGCAAAGCAATTATCCGTATGGTGCGGCCAAAGCAGCCCTTTCAGCATTTGCATCAGGCCTGCGCAACCGATTCGCCAAACAGGGCGTGCATGTGATGACAGTGAAACCCGGCTTCATCGACACACCCATGACCTGGGGCATGAAAAGCCCGCTGATCGCAAGCCCAGATTATGTAGCGCGTAAAATTATCGATGCCGCTGAAAAAAATAAGGATGTGGTGTATGTACCGTTCTTCTGGCGGTTTATCATGCTGATCATCTGCAGCATACCAGAGCGGATATTCAAGAAGCTTTCGCTGTAGTCAGTATCGTTCATTATTGTTGCGATCCGGAAAACCACTTGGGGTAAGTGGTGTCTGTACGCCACCATAGCCATGCTCGGCTACTTCCTCACGGTATCCTGCACCCCAGTAGTTTTTGCCCTGCATGTAGCTTTGTACGTATTTTTCATCAACCTCAAGGCGTTTGACTTCCTTGAGTGTCAGCATGGTGGTAATAGCCGCACCCACAGCCAATAAACCACTCATGATTAATTTTGCCCCACCGGCTCCACCAGCCATTGCAGCACTGGCAGCAGCTGGGAAAAAGAATGCAGTCGCAAGGGCGGCCGCTATTAATGCGCCGCCGACTAACAACCCTGTCATCTGAACACGGTATTTACGCTCGGCGATATCTTCCTTCATCGCCATTAATTCCGGATTATCGTGGTACGGGATTTTGGCCACTGCTATTCCCTACCGTGTGAACGTGGCGGTGGTGCCGCACCAACCATCGGCCCACTCAAACTATATCCGCGTTCGGCTACTTCCTCACGGTATCCCTCACCCCAGTAATTCTTGCCGGACATATAGCTATCTACCATCGACTGGTCTATCTTGAGCTTTTCACGATCTTTCAATGTCGCCACGTCAGCAATGGCGCTACCAGCTATCAGACCAATCCCACCACCCACAGTAGCACCCAGAAGACCTCCGCCTGCTATAAATATACCAGGTACCATCGAAAGTGCCATTGCGCCGAGTAATGCACCACCCACGGCGGCAACACCTTTCATGATCCAGCTTTTTACCTGTATCCCGTATGCGCGGTCGGCAATATCATGCTTCATCGCAACAAGTTCATCGTTCTGGTTATATGGCGAGCGTGCGTTCATAAATCATCCCTGTTTGACTATGCCTAAGTCTAACACACTTATATACGCCTCAATTTGAAGGTTTTATGAAGGATTCAGCAAAAAATTATGACAGGCATATGACGTGACAAATATCTATTTGAAATATATAAATATTTAAAACGGCAACCGTGCCTTAAGCGCGGCACCCAGCGTGCCATCATCGAGGTAATCGAGTTCACCGCCCATGGGGATGCCCTGGGCAAGTCGGGAAATACTTACATTGCAATCTGCAAGGCGTGTGGTGAGGTAATGTGCAGTGGTCTGTCCTTCAAGCGTAGCATTGGTAGCGAGGATGATTTCCTTCACATCCGCGCCTGTCGCACGCTGTATGAGTGGCTCGATATTGAGCTGTGACGGCCCGCGGTCATCCAGCGCGGAAAGTGTACCGCCGAGTACGTGATATTGCCCTTTATATAAATTGCAGCGATCGATCGCCCATAGATCGGCCACTTCCTCCACCACGCAGATGACCGACTGGTCACGCCGTGCATCCGTGCATATGTGGCATGGATCGGCAATATCCAGATTGCCGCAGGACGCACAGGTGCGGATATTTTCCATCGCGCGCGAAAGTGCATGTTCCAGCGGCTTCATCACCTGTTCCTTGTGGCGCATGAGGTGCAGCACGGCACGGCGCGCCGAGCGCGGCCCAAGGCCGGGCAGCTTGGAAAACAGCCTTATCAATTCTTCAATGTCGTTATGCGCCACGCCGTTTCCTTAGAATGGCAGCTTCATGCCGGGTGGTAGGTTCATGCCGCTTGTGACCTTACCCATTTCTTCCGAGAACGAAGCATCGATCTTGTCATGCGCGTCATTGAGCGCGGCAACAATAAGGTCTTCCAGCATGTCTTTTTCATCGGCCTTCATCAGGCTTGCATCAATGCTGACCGAAACCGGACGGTGCTTGCCATTTACACGCACCTTCACCACGCCACCGCCGCTCACTCCATCGACTTCCTGCGCTTCCAGCGTGGCTTGCAGATCCGTAATCTTGCGCTGCATGTCCTGCGCCTGCTTCATCATTTTCTGTAAGTTCATTCTTAATCTCCTTGAACCGTTTGTTTTAACCCTACCACTTTTGCACCCGGAAATTGCTCCAATACACTGGCAACCAGCGGATGTGCTGTGACTTCTTCAATTTTTTTCTGTTTGCGTGCCTGCTCCTGTTCAAAGAGCGTCGGCGCGCCCTGCTCCTGCGACAGCGTAACTTTCCATGGCTCGCCTGTCCATGTTTGCAGGCATTCGGCAATGCGGCCCAGCATTTCACGGCCTGCATGTTCATTGCCACGCAATACAAGTTCACATGGCGCGAATTTGACCAGATGCATGTCCTGATGCAGGCGTGTGTAAAGCAACGGCTCGCGGTTTTTGGAAAACAGTGCCACCAGCTCTTCAAAACTATCGGCCTTCTGGCGCGGCTGGCTACTCACCAGCTCAGCAGCCGGTTTGTTGACTGACTCATTTTTTGGCTTTGCTGCAACAGCTACTGGCTGACTAACAGACACATCCCTTATCACTTCTGCTGGTGTTGGCAATTGCGCTGCATAGGCAATGCGAACAAATAACATTTCTACTGCTGCGATCTGCGACGGGGAAACACGCACCTCGCTTACACCTTTCAGCAACATCTGCCACAGGCGGGTGATGACAGGCATGGAAAGTTTTTCGGCCATGATGGCAGCTGCCTCGCGGTCATGCGGTGAAAGCATGACATCCGAAAGGGCTGCCGGTGTAATTTTCACGCGGGTGATCAGATGTGTGGCAGCAAGGCAATCCTGCACCATGGTGAGCGGATCTGCCCCTGCCCCATAATATTCCCGCAGCATATCAAGTGTACCGGAAGTATCACCGGAAAGCAGTGACTCCAGCAGGCGGAAAATGGCGGTATTATCGGCACTGCCTATCATCTGACGCACCGTAACAGCCGTTACCACCTCGCCACGCGCCATCGCCTGATCCAGTATGGAAAGCGCATCCCGCACGGAACCTTCGGCCGCAACGGCGATCAGCTTGAGGGCTTCATCTTCGGCCTTGCCCTGTTCCTTAGCCACAATATTTGCGAGATGTTTTGCAAGCATTTCCACATCAACACGCTTCAAATCAAAACGCTGACAGCGGGAAAGGATAGTGACCGGAATCTTGCGCGATTCGGTGGTAGCAAAAATAAATTTCACATGCGGCGGTGGTTCTTCCAGTGTTTTGAGCAGCGCATTGAATGCGCTGGTGGAAAGCATGTGCACTTCATCGATGATATATATTTTGTAGCGGGCTGAGCTGGGCAGGTATTTTACTGTATCTATCAGGCTGCGTATGTCATCGACGCCGGTGTGGCTCGCTGCGTCCATTTCCAGCACATCCACATGGCGGTCTTCGGCAATCATTTTGCAATTCGGGCATATACCGCAGGGAGAAATGGTTGCACCGCCATTGCCATCGGCACCGATGCAATTCAGTGCGCGTGCAATGATACGCGCCGTGGTGGTTTTGCCAATGCCACGAATACCGGTGAGCAAAAAAGCATGGGCTATACGGCCTGTAGCTATCGCGTTGGAGAGCGTGCGCACCAATACTTCCTGCCCGATGAGATCATCGAACGTGGCAGGACGGTATTTACGGGCGAGTACGCGGTATTCCATTTTAGTTGCTGGTTGTTAGTTGCTGGTTGTTGGTAAAATCACTAGCAACTAACATCTAGCAACTAGCAACTCTTTCGATGACTGACGGCGACCCGCGGCATATCTGCTACGGCTGCTTCCTCTCGGACCTGACCGGGTTTACAGGAGCTCGCGCCCGCCGCCAGCCTTGGCGGATTATGGTGGAAGCAAACACTCTCCGCAAGTGTTAAAACAACCTGCCAAGCTGGTAACCAACCCAGCTGAAAAACCCTACGATGATCTTATACATAAAGACAATGCTGCTCACACCAAAACAGACGGCGCCCATGAGGAAAATGCCGTCCCTCTCCAGCATGGCCAGGGCAATGAGTGACATGGAAAGCCCGGGCAGAAAATTGCCACCAGGAATAGGAAGCGCAATGATGAGTGACAGCGCTACCATCAATACGCCCAGAAATCGTTCACTCAATGGCGATGTAAGCGGCAACCAGCGGGGTTTAAGTAATTTTTCCAACCGCTCGACAGATGGAATGGCCTTAGAGAGCATTTTGGCCAGCGCGCGGCTGGAAAATTTCTTCTCGGCGATCTTTTTAGGAAGCCAGAGTGATTTCCTGCCGAGCACCATTTGCATGGCAATGAAGGTAATAGGCAGGCCGGTGATGGTGGAAAACCCAGGAATACCCGGGATAGGCAAGGAATTTGGCAGTGAAAACACCAATATGGCAAGGCAGAAGCTACGATCGCCCAGCGCGCTGATAAATTCGCCAACACTGACCTGATCCTTCTCTTCGGAAGAGGTCATGATATTCCTGAGAAGATAGCTTGTTTTATATTGGTGGCGGGACATGTATTCTTTAGGTGCTTTGGTATCTGTTTTATGTGAATTTGGTAAATCTTATGTAAATATTGTTTTTATTAACAAACTCTTTTCATAATCCATGACTTTCTGCTATTCATACTGACACACACACCACATATGGGACTATGGCACACAAACCCATCTTAAGAAATAATAAAGCGCAGCATACCCGCACGCCACTGAAAATACTTGCGGGTTTATCGGTTTGTATTTTCAGTGTATTTTTATTTGCCTGTATTGCGAGCTACCATCAGGCGGATCCTTCACTGAACCGTGCTACTGCTGACCAGATCGAAAATATCGGTGGTTATGCCGGTGCGCTGGTTGCCGATTTAAGCTTGCAATTACTTGGCCTTGCCTCTGCGCTGCTGGTGCTGGTGCCGCTGGCATGGGGCATCAAACTATTGCGCGGACAGGGTGTTTCTTTCCTGTGGCTGCGCTTTACATTGCTTACAGGATCGCTAGTCAGTTGCTCAGCTTTGTTGGCACTTATCGAACCACCGCTGGCATGGCCTATCACCAGCGGGTTCGGCGGTTCAATTGGCGCGATATTGCAGGAGACATTCTATAAGCTCTTCAAGAATCCTTTCTTCGTGAGCATGACCGGATTCGTATCGGTGGTGATGGTATCGCTGGCGTTTGGAATGAGCTGGTCGGAATGGAAATCCATACTGCGTACAGCAAAACATGGCTGTTTGATGGCCTGCTCGGTTTTGGTGTCATTGTTGCCGCGCCGCCGTGAGCACTCTGTGGTTACAGAGTATGATGATGAGCCGTCCCTGTTCCAGACCATGCGCGACAAGGTGTTTTTCTGGCGTCGTGATAACCGCGTGTATGACGAGGACGACGATGAAGATGAATATGATGATGAATACGAAGAGCTCGATGAAGATGAAGAACGCCCGCAGCCACGCGTAAACAAAAAAGCTGCACCGTCGCTGGAACGCCCGGTAAAAACTGCTCCCAAGGCGCAGTCTGCACTTGCACTGCCCAAGGGTGATTATGAACTGCCATCGCTCAAACTGCTAACCCCGCCTCCCAAGAGCCGGAAAAATAATTTCTCCGAATCCGCGCTGACGCAAAATGCCAAGCTGCTGGAAAGTGTGCTGCAGGATTTTGGCGTACATGGCAACATCGTGGAAATCCGCCCGGGCCCTGTGGTGACGCTTTATGAGCTGGAGCCTTCGCCCGGCACAAAATCATCCCGCGTGGTTGGCTTATCTGATGATATTGCCCGCTCGATGAGCGCGGTTTCGGCGCGTATCGCAGTTATACCCGGGCGCAATGCAATCGGCATCGAGTTGCCTAATACCAACCGCGAAACTGTCTTTTTCCGGGAGATGCTGGAAAATGAAGCCTTTGAAGCCACGGATGCCAAGCTGCCCATGGCGCTCGGCAAGGACATTGGCGGCGCGCCGATCATTGTTGACCTTGCTCGCATGCCGCACCTGCTGGTTGCCGGTACGACCGGTTCGGGTAAATCCGTTGCCGTCAACACAATGATCGCCTCCCTGCTCTACCGCCTCACGCCGGATGAATGCAAATTCATCATGATCGACCCGAAAATGCTGGAGCTTTCTATATATGATGGCATCCCGCACCTGCTCACCCCTGTGGTGACCGAACCGGGCAAAGCCGTGGTCGCGCTTAAATGGACGGTGAAGGAAATGGAAAACCGCTACCGCATGATGAGCAACTTAAGTGTGCGCAACATCGATGGGTACAATAAGAAAATCCATGAAGCCAAGGCCAAGGGCCACCAGCTGACCCGCACGGTGCAGACCGGATTCGACCCCGAAACCGGCGAAGCGATCATTGAAGAAGTGCCACTGGAAATGGAACCACTGCCGTTCATCGTCGTCATCGTCGATGAAATGGCTGACCTGATGATTGTGGCAGGTAAGGAGATTGAAGGCTCCATCCAACGGCTTGCGCAGATGGCGCGTGCCGCTGGTATCCATATCATCATGGCAACACAGCGTCCGTCGGTGGATGTCATCACCGGCGTTATCAAAGCCAACTTCCCTACGCGTATCAGCTTCCAGGTGACCAGCCGCATCGATTCACGCACCATTCTGGGTGACCAGGGTGCCGAACAACTGCTTGGCCAGGGCGACATGCTGTATATGGCTGGTGGCGGGCGCATCACCCGTGTGCACGGGCCGTTCATTTCCGACAAGGAAGTGGAGCAGATCGTCGACCATTTGAAAGATCAGGGCACACCTACCTATATTGAAGATGTCACACGTGACGATGAGCAGGAAGATATGTTCGGTGGCGATGGCGGCGAAAAAGACGAGATGTATGATCAGGCTGTTTCTATCGTCAGCCGCGACCGCAAGGCTTCAACAAGCTATATCCAGCGTTGCCTGAAGATCGGTTACAACCGTGCCGCCAGCATCATCGAACAAATGGAACGTGAAGGCGTTGTGGGCCCCGCCAACCATGTGGGCAAACGCGAGGTGTTGGTACGTGAGGATTCATGAAAAAACTGCTTTTGGCAACCTGCACTGCAATGATGTTATTGAGCCTGCCTGCACAGGCGGCAGATAAACCTGCCGTTTCATTCCTGAGCGCAGAACAAGCTGAAACCAACAAAACATTGATCGCTAATATTGAGGCCTATCTCACTAGCCTCACCACTATTGCGGCTAATTTCAACCAGGTTGCCCCCGATGGCACGCTGACATCCGGCAAATTTTACATGCAGCGGCCCGGCAAAATGCGCTGGCAGTATAATCCGCCCACACCGGTGCTCATGGTGGCCAATGGTATTGAGCTGGTATTTTATGATTACGAGCTTGAGCAGGTGAGCCATATACCGCTGAATGATTCCATCGTCACGTTCCTCGCGCGCGAGAAAATACAATTTGGTGATGATATCGGTATTATCTCGGTAGAAGATAAGGAAGGCGTTATCCGTATCGAAGTGGCCGAGCGCAAAAAACCTACCGAGGGCAAAATTTTGCTCGAGTTCTCAAAAGGCCCGCTGCTCATCCGCAATATGGTGATCACGGATGCTACCAACCAGATCACCAGTGTAGCTTTAAGTAACGCGGAATTTGGCAAGAAGCTGGACAAGGAACTGTTCATCTGGCGTGATCCACGGCAACCACGCAGGCGCAGTTGAAAGGAAAGTGCAAGCACTTTCTAAGAACGTCACAAAAACTTCACAGATTTTTCACAATGCTGTCATTGAATTTTAACACACAGCACCTATCTTATGTGGTAGATTAGTTTTGTAACAAAGGGGATATCAATGGATTCTTATAACAACGACAACAGCTATCTCACTGATATTGAATCCATAATGCTGGATACCTCACCTATTGCCTATGTGCGCCCTGTCACGACTGAGCAAGGCATCGAATATGCCGTGTGCAGCGCAGATGGCACCCAGCTTGCAACCTTTGCATCAAAAGAAGCTGCCTGGTTTGCTGCCAAACAGCATGATCTGGACCCTGTCCATATCCACTAAGAACGGGGCGTTAGCGTCTTACAAGCATTACCACCAGATTCCATAGCATAAAAACGACGACTATCCATTTGAAGCCCGCAAACCGGTTATAACGGCGCGGCAGGCTGGACTGGATAATAGCGCGCGCAGACTGATCGCTTACCTCCGCCATGGACCAGCCAGAACTTTCCAGCAGGTTCTTATGCAGCCGGAAACGCACAAACGATAGGGTCTTTTCCTGCCATTTTACTGGGATGCGGTGTGGCGAGGTATCAGCCGCGCTATCATAGCGGTATTTTCCGCTGACTTCCGCAAGCAGCACCACACGCTTATGTGTAAGCGGCACAGCAATAATATCTTCAGGATGTAATTCACTGAAAATCTTCCACACGCGGTTATGTATCCTCTCCAGTGACTCCGGCGGCATATCAGGATGCAGCGCGGCCACCAGATGGCGAAACGCTGAGCTATTACTCACATTCGAAAGATCAGGCACATCGCCAAATGGCAATGGCAGGCTGTCATATTTCGTAAAATCACCTTCTTGAGATTCCGCAAGCGGCATATGCAGGATCCAGATCGTCATTCGGCGTACCTCGCGGGATCTTTCATCGCATTCTCATGGAAACCTTTGAGGCGCAGTTGGCAGGCATCGCAATGGCCGCAAGCCGTACCTGCCGGTGCCGGGTCGTAGCAGCTGGAGGTAATGGCATAATCTACACCCAGCGACAGGCCTTTTGTGATGATCTCTGCCTTGGTCAGGTTAATGAGCGGTGTATGGATAGTAAGGTGCTGCCTGCCCTGCACCCCAGCCGCAGTTGCAAGGTTTGCCATCTGCTCAAATGCCTTGATGAACTCTGGCCGGCAATCCGGATAGCCGCTGAAATCCAGCGCATTCACACCAATAAAAATATCATACGCGCCAAGCACCTCTGCCCACGCTAAAGCAAATGACAAGAAAATAGTGTTGCGTGCCGGTACATACGTCACCGGAATATCTTTTGTGTTTTCCACCGGCCTGTCCTTCGGCACGGAAATGCTATCATCTGTAAGCGCAGAACCACCGAATGCAGCAAGGTCGATGGTCATCACGCGATGCTGTGCTGCCACCAATGTTGATGCTACTTTCTTAGCTGATTCCAGCTCATGCGAGTGCTTCTGGCCATAAGCAAAAGACAATGCGTATGGCGCAAAGCCCTGCGATTTCGCAATTGCCAGTGTGGTGGCGGAATCCAACCCGCCGGAGAGTAATATCACCGCTTTTTTCTGCATTATTCTATCCCCAGTATCTTGTGGGTTTGCAGGGAAAGCCGGTAGCCTTGCTGCATGGCAAGCTCAGTGGCATAGGCCAGGTTTTCCTTATTGCGCGTGGCATCATATTCATCCATCGGCTGCACGTAGACAGGTATAGTAGTATTTTTCTGCCCGACATCCGGCACATACCCATAGGCCGTATCTGATTTAGAGATAATAAATTTCAGCGCATTGATGCGCGAAAGCAAATCAGCGCGTAGCGGAAAATACCCCTGCCCTGTATTTTTTGGTGAACAGATGATATCCACCGCATCAGGGAGTGGCCGGTATAATGTTCCATTCGTTTCGATCTGAACTTTAAAGCCTGCAGCAATCAGTGCTTCGCAGAAAGGTGCAATATTCTGGCGTAGCGGCTCACCGCCGGTTATCACCACAAGGCTGCGTACGCGTGCACCAGCCTGCATCGACTTCTCTTTTACTTCTTTGAGCAATTCATTCAGTGGCACAGGCTTGTAATCTTCAAATTCCGTGTCACAGAAACTGCAGGCAAGGTTGCATCCGCCAAGGCGCACAAAAACCGAAGGCACACCGGTATATGGCCCCTCGCCCTGCAAGGTCGGGAATACGGATTGCACTTCCAGTACATTACCATCACCTGCGACAGGCGGCCTTATGGGATTCTTTCCGAACATTACGCTAAATGCCCCAATGTAAATAGCAGCGAGAGCAAAATAATCACCGTAAATGTTGAAGCCATCCCAATTTGACGAAAAATGATCTTCTTATGACACGGCTCAAAATATAAAAGACTGAATGCATGCGATATCCGGCCAAATACCAGTAGCACGCCCAAATACGCGAGAATCTGCTTGTCAGTTCCAGATATCTCACCAATTCCCATAAGTATGAGTGCAAATGGCACATATTCGGCAAAATTGGCCTGTGCACGTATCTTGCGATTTGTATAGGCATGACCACCATCACCCAGCGAAAGGCGGTGGCTGTAGCGGTCAATAATCACATTCACCGACAAGGCAACCAGCATCAGCCCTAAAATACCTGCAAAAAACGCCGTGACATCCAGCATAATAATCCCTTATGGTATAAGCCATGAAGCGCAAAAATACGGCAAATCCAAGGGACTGGCAACTGGCAACACGCCTCGTGCGTGGCGGCCGCCTGCAAAGCCCTTTTGGCGAAACCTCCGAGGCATTATTCCTAAATTCTTCATACTCTTATGAATCGGCTGAACAGGGCGAGGCCCGTTTTGCCGGTACGGATGCGGGCTTCAAATATGGCCGCTATTCCCACCCGAACCTTGAAATGCTGCAAGAACGCCTGTGCCTGATGGAAGGCGCCGAGGCCTGTGTCGTGACGGCTTCCGGCATGGCAGCAGTGTTTGCCGCGCTGATGTGCCAGCTTAAGACCGGTGACCATGTAGTGGCCTCCCGTGTTATGTTCAGCTCCTGCCATTATATCATCACGCAAGTGCTGCCGCGATTTGGCATCAGCTATACGCTGGTGGATGGCACGGATATGAAGGCATGGCAGAAAGCCATTACACCTAAAACCGCATGCGTATTTCTTGAATCCCCAGCCAATCCAACATTGGAACTGGTGGATATCGCAGCCGTTGCCAAACTGTGCAAAAAAGCAAAGGCGCAACTGATCGTGGATAATGTGTTTGCACCACCTCCTATCCAAATGCCGCTTGAATTAGGTGCCGATGTCATTATTTATTCCACCACCAAACATATCGATGGCCAGGGACGCACACTGGGTGGTGCCATACTTGGCAAAAAGAAATTCATTGAAGATGTGCTCACTCCTTTTGCACGTCACACCGGCCCGCATATGAGCCCGTTCAACGCCTGGGTGCTGCTCAAAAGTTTAGAAACATTACCGCTGCGGCTAGAGCGACACTGCGCAAATGCAGCGCGGCTTGCAGAGGTTCTTGTCAGGCATCCTAAGGTTACCCATGTGGGGTATCCACATCTTAAAAATCATCCGCAATATGCGTTGGCCAATACACAAATGTCATCCGGTGGCTCCCTTATTGCACTTGAATTAAAAGACGGCAAGAAAGCCGCCTTTAAATTCATGAATGCGCTGCGTGTGTTTGATATCTCCAACAATCTTGGCAATGCGAAAAGCCTTGCCACGCACCCCGCTTCCACCACCCATGCAAGCATTCCCGCCGCAGAGCGCAAGCGGCTTGGCATCAGTGATGGGCTGGTGCGACTTTCTGTAGGTATTGAGGATATAAAAGATTTAGAAGCAGATATTCTGAACGCGCTGAAATAGGTTGTCATACCGGCGACCCGCTGCGCCAGCACTAGCGCGGCGAGAGGCCGGTATCCAGTTATTTTTATTTGCAGGATTCCAGCTTTCGCTGGAATGACAAGTAAGTAGGAACACCTGCCAGGCGTTTCTGCTCATAACGTGTTGTTATCCAGTCGTCTGGCGGAGTCTTCCAATCATGGCAATTATTGGCTTTCCATGTGAATTCCGGGTGACTAAGCAACCGTTCCAACATCCATGTGGCGTAGTCCGCATGGTCGGTAGCAAGGCGCAATTCTGCACCGGGTTTCATTACCCGAGCTAATATATCCAGCGTTTCGTGTGATACCAGACGGCGTTTATGGTGGCGCGTTTTAGGCCATGGATCCGGGTACAGGATAAATACTTTTTCAAGACATTTATCTGGCAGTTTTTCCAGAAGCAGGCGCGCATCATCGGTGAAAATACGAATATTGGAAAGCTTATGCGCATCAATTTTTTTCAAGAGGTCACCAATACCATTGATATATGGTTCGCAACCGATGATACCCACGTGGGGGTATAATGCCGCCTGATGCGCCAGATGCTCGCCACCGCCAAAACCGATTTCCAGCCATAAGTGATTGGGGATTAGTGATTGGGAATCAGCAGATAGATTGCTATCAGCTGCTATTCCCCAATCACTAACCGCTAATTTAGGCAGCAAGCTATCCAGCAGAGTTTGTTTTCCGGCGCGAAGCGTACGGCCACGCCGCCTGCCAAATGAAGCAAGTGGCCGGTGATGTTGCCATTCTTCTTTAGAATGTACCAAGCTGATTAAAGTGCCTGTTTTTTCTTAGCACCAAATTCGCTGCGCAGCGCATCCACCAGATCCAGCTTTTCCCAGCTGAAACCACCGGTTTTGTCCGGTTCACGGCCAAAGTGGCCATACGCTGCTGTGCGTGCATAAATGGGGCGGTTGAGCTTCAGATACTCACGGATGCCACGCGGGCTTAAATCCACTAATTGCTGCAAACGTTTTTCCAGCTGAGCTTCATCTACCTGGCTGGTACCATCGGTGCTGACATAGAATGACAGCGGCTTGGATACCCCAATGGCGTATGATAGCTGAATGGTGCAGCGGTCAGCAAGACCTGCAGCAACCACATTCTTCGCGAGGAAGCGTGCCATGTATGCAGCTGAACGATCCACTTTTGTAGGATCTTTGCCGGAGAATGCACCACCACCATGTGGCGCTGCACCGCCGTATGTATCGACGATGATCTTACGACCGGTGAGGCCGCAATCGCCATCCGGACCACCGATGATGAACTGGCCGGTTGGGTTTACATAGAATTCCGACTCATCGCACATCCAGTTTTTATCTGGCAGGGACTGCATAACGTAGTGGCGCACCATCTCGCGGATCTGTTTCTGCGTAACATCTTTGTCGTGCTGCGTGGAAACCACGATGGAGGTGGCTTTTACCGGCTTGCCGTTTTCATACAACAGGGAAATCTGGCTTTTTGCATCAGGCCCCAGACCTTTGGCTTCGCCGGTGTGACGAGCGCGGGAAAGCCCGAGCAGAATGCGATTTGCCAGTTGGATAGGTGCCGGCATGAACTGCTCTGTTTCGTTACAGGCAAAGCCGAACATGATGCCCTGGTCGCCTGCGCCTTCATCCTTGTTATCGCCGGCATCCACACCCATGGCAATATCGGTGGACTGGCTGTGCAGATGTACATACACATCCATGTTATCGGCGTGGAAACCTTCCTGTAGGTAGCCGATCTCACGTACTTTATCACGTGCGATTTTTTCGATCTGTGCCTTGGTAACGTTTTCTGCACCGCGCGTTTCACCAGCGATCACGATGGTGTTGGTGGTGGCAAGACACTCGGCTGCAACGCGTGCTTCCGGATTTTCTTCCAGCATCGCATCGACGACCGCATCGGAGATCTGGTCACAGACTTTATCTGGGTGGCCTTCGGCTACGGATTCACTGGTGAAAATATAACTGCTACGATTGGAAAAACGGCTAGACACAAACACATCCTTTCAAAAAAATTTCAGGGATATGGCGCAGCAAATCCGAAAACACTGTTTCGGAACGCTTAGACCTGTTTTTATCGTGGCGGCAAGCAAACCAAATCCCCACCTGAAATCGATGCACAGACTATATAAGCCGTGCGCTAAGTCAAGCTATACTCTACTCGAGTATGGCCTTGTTATCGGCAACCGCACGCACCAGATCGGCCAGGCGTTTACGGATGACCTGCTCAGGGATGCGCTTGAAAGCCTTCATCATCTCCAGCGATTCCCTGTCTGATACACGCTTGTGATCAAAATTCTCGGATTCAGACTCAGCAAAGCCAGACTGAGTAACTGACTGATCCAGTCCATCGAAGAAATAAGCTACTGGAACATTCATAAAATTCGCAAATTCAAAGAGGCGCGCCGCATTCATGGCATTGCTGCCTTTTTCGTATTTCTGCACCTGCTGGAATGTGATGCCCACCGCGCGAGCCACGGCTTCCTGGCTGAGTCCCATCATGGTACGGCGTTGGCGCAAACGCTGGCCGATATGCGTATCTACGTCCTTCTTAGATATAGAAGGCTTTGAAATTGAATGTTTTTTAGCGTTCATACTTTTTAGCCTGTTTTCATATAATTCTAATTGTTAACAATGCTGGATACTATTGACAACTCGCCACAACTTGCAAGCGAAAAGTTAACGCATGTGTAAAAATATATGTATTCCATGACACATTATCTGACACTTCAGCAACGACGGTAACGTATCTGTTAACATTCACAACCGGCTATTGGCCTGCGATGCTGTCATAAAAAGTTTGAGCCTGTGCTTTTTCCGGCAAAGCAGTATCAATCACACCTTTAGTTTCGAGCCCCATGCTTTGCAGCACACGGCCATAACCATCCACCACCGCCGTAATCCCCGTATTCGCCACGCGTATAAGCGGTATGCCACGCTCCACCGCCCGCATGCGGCTCATGTGGAAATGCTGGTGCGGTCCTGAGCTGGTACCAAACCATGCATCGTTGGTCAGGTTAAGCAGCAGCGATGGTTTATTATCTTCATCTACTGCCAGCTCGGGGAAGATCGCCTCATAGCATATGAGCGGGCTGATGCCCGTAAGGCCAGCCCAATCAACGGTTACAGGACCTGCGCCTTCGGAGAAATCCTTGCTGCCCACGGGCGTGGCCCAGCGCGGCGGAATAATGGAACGAAACGGCAGAAACTCCCCGAATGGCACAAGCTTGTGCTTGTCGTAGCTGCCAACAATATCGCCCGCTGCGTTGATGGCGACCACACTGTTCCAGATCTTTGATGCTTCCTCCTCACCTTCTGCCCGCAGTGAACCGCTGATGAGCGTTGCGCGCTCCGGCAGCACAGATCCAAGCATTTTTGTAAGCCTGCTATTTGCCTGAACCACATAAGGCACGGCGGTCTCCGGCCATATCACATGGGTGATGGATTCGATGCCTTCCGAGCGTGTCAGCTCTGCATATGCCTTAAGCCCTTCCATCTGCAGGGCAGGATCCCATTTATGGTGTTGGGCGATATTGGCCTGCACCAACCGCAACTTTACACCTTCGACAAATTGCGTTTCGCCGGCATGTGAAAGCCGCCACTCACCCCAGCCTAAACCAGCAAAGAGTGCCAGATAACATGTAATCACAAAAAGTCGCGAAGACGTTGCTTTCATTATTAACAGAACTGCCGGTGCCGTGCCCAGCAGCACAGCAAACCATGTAAGCCCATACACACCAACCAGTGACGCCAGCTGAATGGATATATCGGTCGCCGCAAATGCGTACCCGGCGAGGTTCCACGGAAATCCGGTGAAGAGATGCCCGCGCGCATATTCCACGCATATCCAAATTACTGCAAATGACAGCACAGCATATATACCGCGAACCCGCACATACGAATAGAGCAGTGCGATAACACCATTATACATGGCAATCACCGCCGTGAGGCCAAACAGTGCAAACGGAATCAGCCAGGCAAATTTCTCGGCAT
>CAZAQK010000006.1:0-31010 GCA_964487265.1 uncultured Rickettsiales bacterium
CATATTCCTGTGGCATGCCGTTTCTCAGTTCGAGCGAACGGGCAATTTCCAGCGGGTTGCGCGACGCAATGACGGCAACGGGCGATGCAAGATGCGGCAGCCAGCAGGGCAGGGTAATGCACAGGCGCGGGTCTTTTGCCACCCAGGGTTTATGAGCATCCAGCTCCTGCAATGTGGCTTTCATGGCGGTGGTGAGTGGAGCGGGGATTTGGATATTGGCATCATGCCATTTATCCACGCGGTACCACTGGCAGGCATTGGCCTGCATCAGGCCGCGGTTGATGGCCAGTACATCCGTGCGCTCCCAGAAGCCTTTCGGATTATCGGCATTTGCTTCTAACCATAGGTTTTTTGGGGCAAAATACGCCCCCATCAGGTTGATGAGCCGTGTGGTGAGCGAGGTGCCCGACCGGTGCATGCCCAGGACTATGATTTGCATGGTATTTATCGTGGTTTTTGAGTATCCTGTTACATCCATACAAGATAATTACCGCGACGGAAATACCAAACCGCACATTTATGCAGCCCGATACTACCAACAAACGCATTTTTGTGCAGATCGCCAGCTACCGCGATCCGGAGTGCCACCCGACCATCCGTGACCTGTTTGACAAAGCAACGCACCCTGAGCGCGTGTTTGTTGGGGTGTGCTGGCAGTATGATCCCAAGGCCGACCAGGATTGTTTCGCCGAGGAATACCCGCGCAAGGAGCAGGTGCAGGTGCTGCAATACCATATCAAGGATGCGCAGGGGGCAGGCTGGGCGCGCAGTGAGGCGCAATCGCTGTGGCGTGGTGAGGAATACACACTCCAGATCCAGGCGCATATGCGCTTTGAGCAGGGTTGGGATGAAACGCTCATCACCATGCTGGAAAACCTGCCGACGGAAAAAGCGATCCTGACCGCCTGGCTGCCGGGCTACACACCGCCGGATAACCGGCAGGTGGTTGATACACAGTTTCCGCTTGCGGTGGTGAACCGGCTGGGGCCGATGGGCGATGCGCAGATGGTGCACCTGATTAAACGCATGGTGCCAGTTCACGATATGCCTGATGAGCCGATGCTCACCTGCTCATGGGTGGGGAATTTTATGTTCGCCCGTTCATCGGTGCTGAAGGACGTGCCGTTCGACCCGCATATTTATTTCTGGGGCGAAGAGGTGAACTACTCGGCGCGGCTGTGGACGCACGGCTATGATATCTATCACCTGAATAAAGCAGTGCTTTACCATTACTGGGACAGGGTGGCGGTGAAGGATGCCGCCGAATACCGCAACCATGCTTCGCACCGCAACCAGATTTCCCTGATGCGCAACCTGCACGTGCTGGGTTTGCAGGCGGCAAGCAGCAATGAGGCCCTGAAAGATATCCAGAAATATTCGCTGGGCACGGCGCGCTCGCTGGCGGCGTACTGGCAGTTTGCCGGCATCAACCTGATTGCAGGAACCATTGCGCCGCATGCGCGCGAGGGACGCTGGGGTGCCAATAAAAAAACACCTGAGGGTGCACCGCGCATATTCGTGGCGATAGCGGCTTACCGCGACCCGGAATGTACACACACACTTTCAGATATGTTTACCAAGGCGACGTATCCTGACCGGTTGCAGGTTGGACTGTGCCTGCAATTCGACCCGAAAGAAGATGCGCACTGTGCTGTGAAAAGCCCGCGTGAAAAACAGATACGCCGCATTGAACTGAATTACCGTGACAGCAAAGGGGCGAACTGGGCACGTGCGCAGGCGATGAGCTTAGCTCAGGGTGAAGAGTATATATTGCAGATCGATAGCCACATGCGCTTTGAGCCGGGCTGGGATGAAACGCTGATCGATATGCTGGCGCGCTGCCCTGCCAAAAAACCGGTGATGAGCGGTTACCTGCCCAATTATGACCCGCCCGACCAGCGGGCCTACCACCCCGACCAGTTGCTGCGCATTCGGGTGCGGAAGTTCGGCGGGGAGGTGGATCCGCAGCTTATCCATGTGACCGGGGCGTTCGTTTCACTGGCGGAAAAGGAGCGGGCGGGGCTTTACCCATGCCCGTTTATTGCCGCTAATTTCCTGTTTTCACGCGCAGAAACCTTCAAACAGGTGCCAAATGACCCCCATATTCACTTTTATGGTGATGAAATCAGCTATGGGGCTCGACTTTGGACGCATGGATATGATATTTTTCAGCCCGATAAAACAGTCCTTTACCACTATTGGGTGCGCAAGGAAAGCCTGCCGCAGCAGCATTACCGCAACACGGCAACGGAAGTAAGCCGGCGTTCGGCACTGCGTGTGAGGCATGTGCTGGGTTTTGCCCAAACAGGCGATGCGCAGGCACTGGTAGAGGTGGAGAAATATGGGCTGGGCAAGGAACGGCAACTGGAAAGCCTGTGGGCGTTCGCCGGGATTGACTGGGAGAAGCGCGTTATTGCGCAGGATGCAAAGGAAGGCCGCTGGAATATGGCAGCGCGTGAGAAGGCAGTGAAAAGTAAGACATCGAAGGCGAAGAACGCTTCTGCGCTGCCGCGCATTTTTGTGCAGATCGCGTCGTATCGCGATCCGGATTGCCAATGGACCGTGAAGGACATGTTCGACAAAGCCACGCACCCCGAGCGCGTGTTTGCCGGCATATGCTGGCAGTATGTGAAAGAAGAAGATGGCATTTGTTTTGAAGTGCCGTATCCAAGGCCAGAAAATGTACGCGTGCATGAGGTGGATGCGCGCAAAGGCAAAGGTGTGTGCTGGGCGCGCAACCTGACACAGAAATTATGGGAAGGTGAAGAATTCACGCTTCAGATCGACAGCCATATGCGCTTCGAACAGGGCTGGGATGAACTGTTCATCAGCATGTGGAAGGATTGCGGCCATGAAAAAGCCATCCTGACCTGTTACCCCAGCGGTTTCACGCCGCCTGATAAATTGCAGCTCGGCTGGGTTTTTGGCATGGGTGCCGAAAAATTCAATGATGAGGGCATCCTGCTCATGAAGGGCAAGCCGGGTTTCTCTACCAGCAAACCACTGCCGGAAAAACCTATTCAGGGTGCGTTCGCCAGCGCGTGTGTGTTGTTTGGCCCATCGAGCATGATTGAAGACGTGCCGTATGATCCGAACCTCTATTTCTTCGGTGAGGAAATTTCACTCGCCGTGCGGCTGTGGACGAATGGTTATGAGCTGTTCCACCCCAACAAACCGGTGATTTATCACGACTGGGACAGGGGCAAGCGCAAAACGCATTTCTCTGACCACAAGGACTGGAGCGTCCAGAACAAAAAATCCTATGCGCGTGTGCGCCATATGCTGGGAGTCCAGCAATCGGTTGACCCCGAAATTACGCAGGATCTGGATATATATGGCCTTGGTAAGGTACGCAGCCTTGAGGAGTATCAGGAATATAGCGGTGTGCATTTCGCCAACCGCACCATGGAGGAATTTGCCTTCAAGGGCATCTATCCGGGCCCTGAGAAAAAACCCAAAGCGAATGGCCATTTCGCTATCGGTAAAAGTAAAAAAGACAATCGGATATTCGTGCAGATCGCAAGTTACCGTGACCGCGAATGCCAATACACCATCAAAGATTTATTCGAAAAAGCCAAAGACCCGGACCGCCTGCAGGTGGGCGTGTGCTGGCAATATGACCCCGTGAAGGATGAGGATTGCTTCCAGGTTTCCACGCGGCCGGACCAGGTGAAGATGCTGCCTTATGACTGGCGCGAAGCCGAGGGTGTGTGCTGGGCGCGCAACCAGACACAGCAGCTGTGGGACGGTGAGGAATATACACTGCAGATAGACAGCCACATGCGGTTTGTGCCGGGCTGGGATGAGCTGATGATCAATGAGCTGGCCGCCTGCGAATCGGATAAACCAATAATTTCCTGCAATCCCGCTTCTTATACGCCGCCGGACCGGTTGCAGCTGAACCCGCTGCCGACGATACGCCGTGTGCAACCTTTCTTCCCCGATGGGAACATACGCGGCAAGGGTGAATATATCGACCGTGTGCCGGAAAAACCGCTGAACGGTGCGTTCATCGCGGCGGGGTTTGTGTTCTCACGCGGTGATGTCATCGAAGAAGTGCCGTATGACCCATATCTCTATTTTGATCAGGAAGAGATCACCTATGCGGCGCGGCTATACACGCATGGCTGGGATATTTTCAGCAGTCGCACGCCGATGCTTTATCATTTCTATAATGCTGACCCGCGCGGCAGCGTGCGGCCGCTGCACTGGCGGGATATGCAGGAAAAGCATGGTAAACAGCTGCAATTCCTGAAGCAGCGCGGCATGAACCGTTTCAACCATCTGGTTGGGCATAGCTGGTCTTCCGATCCTGAAGTGACGAAAGAATTGAGCCAATATGGCATGGGCCGTGCGCGCACACTGAAGCAATATGAGGATTATTCCGGCATTGATTTCAAACGTAAGATCGCAACGAACAAAGCACTGCGCTGCGAGTTCATCGAAGGGCTGGATAAATACCGCGATGCGCCGATCTTCATTCCGGAAATCGATGGCGCACCGAAAGATAAAAAAGCCGCGCCAGCCGCTGCAAAATCGCCAGCGCAGGCACAGCAGAAACCGGTTGCCATGCTGGAGCCGGGTGATTTCGTGCCGTTCTTCGAGCTGGTGGACACGAATGGTGTGATGCGCGGCATGGAAGTGCAGGGCGGGAAATACTGCATGCTGACATTCCTGCCGGCCCGCAATGAAGAATATATCGTGCAGTTCTTCAACAGCATGAGCCAGCAGCTCATGCAGAATAAGCGCATGGATATCTGGCAGCTGTTCATTCTCGATGATACGGTGGAGAACCTGAACAAACTGCGGGAAAAATTCAGGCTGCCCATGCCATTCTGGGCAGACCCTGACCGCAAGGTGATCGAGGCATTTGGCCTGTGCAAACCGGGTGAAAAAATGTTCCCGCCCGCTGGTTTCCTGCTCAATAACAATTTGAAAGTGGTTGGCCGTCATGTGAATTTGTCACCGGCGCAACTTGCCACCGGGCTAATCAATAATTGCCTGAGCGAACTGGACCGTTTCACAATGAAGAACCAGCAAACACGGGTGGTGACGGAAACTGCGCCCGTTCTGATTGTACCTAATGCCCTGACACCAGATCTGGTTGATCGCTGCCTGCATGCGTTCCGCACCGGCCATACCTTCCAGGGAACGGTGGGTGCTGAAGATAAGCTTGCACTGCGCACCAATGCCAAGCTGCGCCGTGATTATGTGGTGCATGGGCAATTGCTGCAGGAAATTGATGAAAAGCTTTCGCGCAGCCTGTTTCCGGAAATCAAAAAGGTGTTTGGTTTTGAGGTGACAAACCGCGAGCTGTATAAAATTGGCCTGTATTCTGGTGAAGATGGTGGTTTCTTCAAACAGCACCGTGACAATTTTGATGCACCGCTGGGTTACAGGCGTATCGCCATGACGCTGCACTTAAGCGATGAGTATGAAGGTGGCGGGCTGGTTTTCCCTGAATATGACCGCACGATTTATCGACCTAACAAAGGCAGTGCCATCATGTTCTCATGCTCAACCATGCATGAGGCCTTGCAGGTAACGAAGGGTGAACGCTTTGTGCTGGTGGGATTCTTCCATGGCGAGGAAGATGAAGCATACCGCAGGCATTACCTGACCAGCAAAAAACTGCCACTCAAGATAGAAGATTATACGCCCGCCCTGCGCACAGCACCCGATGTGCAGATGAGCCGTGGCTTCTTCAAGGACTGGCACGAACACAACGTAAGCTATAGCGGCGCAAAGCCCGCGCAGGAATCAACCAAACCCAGTGAGGTTAAAATGTCCCCGAAATCCACAAACACCGGTGTTCAGCTCGTCACCACGCATGGCGGCCACCAGCCGAAAAAAGTGTTTGAATCCAAACAGGCCATCATCTTCGATGATTTCCTTGCACCGGATGTGTATGAGAAAATCCAGCAATATGCCCTGAAAACGGACTATGAATATATCAACACCAAGGGCAAGGTTTCCCGCGCATGGCATGTGCATGACGGCTTCCCGATGCGCAGTACGCTTAACGGATTCTATTATTCAAAGGACAGCGGGGAAAAACCAACCGGTGACCATGTGTATCCCACCAAGACGGATATGGATCTTTTCATCGATAACCTGCTTGCCGTACAGCCGCATGTTGAGCACCTGACCGGCAAGGAAGGCAATGGCGGCTGGATGCATGTGTCATCCACCTGCTGGGTATATCCGCATGGCACGGGGCTTTCCATCCATGATGATGGCTCCGGCGTGTATACCGGCGCGTATGTGTATTTCCTCAATCCGACATGGCGGCCACACTGGGGCGGGCTGCTCATCATGATGGATGAGGAGGCCAACAAAATGGTGTATGACCACCGCGAGAAAATCAACCAGCATGAGTTCTATAAACTCAAATATTTCCATGGTAACGGGCTGGATGAAATGCTGGTGGATCAGGGCTTCGGTAAATGTATCTTCCCGAAGGGCAACCGTATCGTATTCATTGCCAATGATGCCTACCACATGGTAACGAGGGTGAATGAATCGGCGGGTGATAATCTCCGCATGTCCATCGCCGGATTCTTTAACAGGAAAAAATGACGTATTTTACGTCATCGCGAGGCCACGGAGTGGCCGTGGCGATCCAGAAGCTGGATTGCTTCGTCGCTAACGCTCCTCGCAATGACGAAAAGGAAAAGTGAAATGACCAAAGTCGATAAGCAGCTGGCACTCGCGAGCAGTGCATGGCCGATGCAGGAAGCATTGGCACTGGTAGAACGTTATAAGAACGCGCCGCCGGCCAAAGGTTACGTTCTGTTTGAAACGGGCTATGGCCCGTCGGGTTTGCCGCATATCGGCACGTTCGGTGAAGTGGCGCGCACCACCATGGTACGCCGTGCGTTTGAAGCCATCAGCGATATCCCGACGCGTTTGATCTGTTTTTCTGATGATATGGACGGCCTGCGCAAAGTGCCGGATAATCTGCCAAATGCGGAAATGATAAAAGCTAATCTTGGCAAGCCGCTGACTTCCGTGCCAGACCCATTCGGTACGCATGAAAGCTTTGGGCATAACATGAATGCGCGCCTGCGTGCGTTCCTCGACCATTTCGGTTTTGAGTATGAATTCAAAAGCTCAACCGCCACCTATAAATCCGGTGAGTTTGACAAAACATTGCTGTTGCTTTTAGAGCGTTACCAGCAGGTGATGGATGTGATGATGCCAACACTTGGCGAAGAACGCCAGCAGACCTATAGCCCGTTTTTGCCTGTATCCCCGCGTTCCGGCAAGGTGCTGCTTGCAAAAGTGTTTGAAGTGAATGTGAACAAAGGCACCATCGTTTACGAAGAAGAAGATGGCAGCAAGGAAGAAGTGCCGGTGACCGGCGGGCATTGCAAACTGCAATGGAAGCCGGATATGGGCATGCGCTGGGCGGCTCTGGGTGTGGATTATGAGATGTATGGCAAAGACCATCTGGCCTCCGCTGAGCTCTATGATGCTATTTGCAAAATTGCTGGTGGCACGCCGCCAAACCAGTTCATGTTTGAATTGTTTCTGGACGATAAGGGCCAAAAAATTTCTAAATCCAAGGGCAATGGCCTGACGATTGATGAATGGTTGCGCTATGCGCCTTCGGAATCGCTCGCTTATTACATGTATCAGTCACCGCGCAAAGCGAAGAAGCTGTATTTTGATGTAATCCCCCGCGCTGTGGATGAATACCAGACTTATATTGAAAAATTCGCAAGTGCCGACGATAAGGGGCGGCTGGATAATCCCGCATGGTACATCCATGGCGGCAATCCGCCTGCGCCGCAGGGAATTCCTTCGTTCAATTTGTTGCTGAATCTGGCAGGCTGTGTAGGTACGGATGATCCTGAAGTGTTGTGGGGATTTGTAGGGCAATACACAAAAGGTGCAACGCCTGCCACACATCCATTCCTTGATGCGCTGGTGAAAGGTGCCATCAATTATTATCATGATTTCGTGAAGCCTACGAAGAAATACCGCATGCCAACGGATGTGGAAGAGAAAGCCCTGATTGAACTTGCGAACTATCTGGAAGGCGTGCCTGCCGATGCAACAGCCGAAATCATCCAGACGGAGATTTACGAGATCGGCAAACGCCACCCATTCCCAGAACTGAAGGCATGGTTTGCAACGCTCTATGAAACACTGCTTGGTATGCCGCAAGGCCCGCGCATGGGTTCTTTCGCGCTGCTTTTCGGACCTAAGAAAACGGCGCAATTGATCCGACGTGTGCTGGCTAAGGAAAACTTGGCTGCATGATGCTTTACTTGTCATCCCGGCGTAGGCCGGGATCCACGTTTCTCAATGTGCAAGTGGCATGGTATGGATACCGGCCTTCGCCGGTATGACGTATTAGTCTATGCTCCACATCCAAAACCTATATCCCATTATCCATCGCTACGATGCACTCATCCTTGATCTGTGGGGTGTGGTACATGATGGCTCACATTTATATCCGGGAGTACATGACGCGCTGGTGCAGCTTAAACAGGCCGATAAAAAAGTGATATTCCTATCCAATGCGCCGCGCCGCGCTGCCAAAGTGATCGCAGTGCTGGAGCAGCTAGGTGTGACCAAGGATTTATACCTTGAAGTCATGTCTTCCGGTGAGATGGGTTATCAATGGTTGCAGGCAGGTGGTGCAGGATGGGGAAAGAATTACTATTACATTGGCCCAACCAAGGATGAAGATGTGGTGGATGGGCTTGGCTTTGCGCGTGCGCAGGAATTGCATGATGCGAATTTCCTGCTGAATGTCGGCTTCGGCAGTGAACACCAGAATTCGGATAACTGGCTGCCAGTGCTCAGTGTGGCACAATCTGCAGGCCTGCCTATGCTGTGCCTGAACCCAGACCTTGAGGTGGTGAAGCAAACCGGCGAGCGGTTCGAGTGCGCAGGTGTGCTGGCGCAGATGTATGAGGGATTAGGCGGCAAGGTGACATGGTTCGGCAAACCATATCCTGACGTATATACGCACTGCTTTGAAGCCCTGCGGCCAACACCAAAACAACGCATCCTTGCGATTGGTGACAGTTTAGACACAGATATTCCCGGTGCGCAGAATGCCGGTATTGATTCGGTGCTGGTGACAGGCGGGATACTGAAAACGCTGAAGGATGCAGAAATAATCAAACTCTGCGAAGGCCGTGGTTTAAACCCGACTTATATTATGCCGCAGATGGTGTGGTGATTACGTCATTGCGAGTCCCGTGTCGTTGCACGGGATAAACTCCGCGAATCAATCCACCTAAATGGTAAACTGGATTGCTTCGTCGCGTTTGCTCCTCGCAATGACGGCTTACTTTACTTCCAGCAGCTTCTTCACTTCCACACTATCCCAATCGGCGGGGCCATCGATACGGGCGATCTCCCTTCCATTGCCATCAATAAAAATACTGGCGGGCAGGCCTTTGAACTTCAGGCTGCGGAAGGCTTTCATCTGGTAGTCAAAATAGCTGGGCAGGGTTTTGATGCTGTGTTTGGCATAGAAATCCTGCACTTTTTGGGTATTTTTGCCATCCAGCGAGAGGGTGAGAACCGTAACGCCTTTATCCTTATACGCAGCCGCCACGCCGTCCAGAACCGGTATCTCATCCAGGCAGGGCACGCACCAGGTTGCCCATAGATGCAGGATGGTCAGGTGGGATTTAACCGCTAGTTTGTGCATTTTTCCTTCTGAATCGGCATATTCCAAAGCGGGCAGCGATTTCGCGGCCGGATGCTGCTCTAATGGCGCAGTTTGTGAAAAAGCTGGAAAAACAAGTAGTAGCATGCTTGCCAAGATATTGAGAAATAATGTATGAATAAGCGTGTTTTTGCGCGGCATAAAGGACATAAGATGACAAAAAAGAAACCAACCAAGAAAGCAAACCCGATGTGGGGCGGGCAGTTTGCGCACGCACCGGCAGAATTGCTGGCGAAAATTAACGCATCTATTGGTTTTGACAAGGCCTTATATCGTCAGGATATCGCAGGCTCCATTGCCCACGCGCGTATGCTGGCGAAGCAAAACATTATTGCTGAGAAAGATGCCAAAGCCATCGTGGCAGACCTTGAATCACTCAAAAAAGAAATGGATGCCGGAAAATTCGAGTTCAGGGAAGAGCTGGAAGATATCCATATGAATATTGAAGCAGCACTCGCAAAAAAAATCGGCGCGGCGGCTGGCAGGTTGCATACAGCACGTTCACGCAATGACCAGGTGGCGACCAGTTTCAGGCTTTATGTGCGCGATGCGATGGATGCCGCGGAAGCAGCACTTACGGATTTACAGAAAGCACTTGTGGCGCGCGCCGATGAACATGCTGCATCACTCATGCCGGGATTTACGCATTTGCAGACGGCGCAGCCGGTGACGCTTGGCCACCATCTGCTTGCGTATGTGGAAATGTTTGGGCGTGACCGTGAACGCCTGTTCGATGCCCGTGTGCGCATGAATGAATGCCCGCTGGGTGCTGCTGCACTGGCGGGGACGTCATTCCCGATAGATCGTGATTTTACCACGCTGGAGCTTGGTTTCGATGAACCGATGGCGAATTCGCTGGACGCGGTATCTGACCGGGATTTTGCGCTGGAGTTTTTATCGGCTGCTTCCATCTGCGCTGTGCATCTGTCACGGCTTGCCGAGGAAATGGTGAACTGGTCGAGCGCACAATTCGGGTTCATCCGTTTTTCGGATGCGTATTCCACCGGCAGCTCTATCATGCCGCAGAAGCGCAACCCCGATGCTGCCGAGCTGGTACGCGGCAAGGCAGGGCGCATGTTCGGCAACCTCACAGGGCTGCTTGCCACCATGAAAGCATTGCCGCTGGCTTACAATAAGGACATGCAGGAAGACAAGGAGCCGGTGTTCGACACGGCAGAAAACCTGATGGTGTGCATTCAGGCAATGACCGGCATGGTGAAAGATTTTGCCATTGATGAAAAGCGCATGGAGCAGGCGGCGGGCTATGGGTATGCAACAGCGACCGACCTGGCTGACTGGCTGGTGCGCGAGCTGAAAATGCCATTCCGTGATGCCCACCATGTGACGGCTAAGATTGTAGGTATCGCAGCATCACGCGGTAAGAAGCTGGAAGAGCTGTCACTTGCCGATATGCAGAAGGTAGAAAAGCGTATTACCAAGGCAGCGTTCGATGTGCTGTCGGTTTCCAATTCTGTCAAAAGCCGCACAAGTTTTGGTGGCACGGCACCGGCCAATGTGAAAAAGGCGGCATCGGCTGCAAAGAAGAGGTTTGGATTATGAAATGCATGATACATGTGCTTTTGCTGGTAGCTGTGACTGTTGGCGTTACTGCCTGTGGCCATAAAGGCAAACTCAAAACACCTTCACAGGTTGAAGCAGAGCAACAGAAAAAAGAACGCAAGGAAGCAAAACAGGCTGCAAAAGAAAGCAAAAAAGCAACACCACAGGAAGCAGCCCAGTCTGCTGATGAAGTGACGCCAGCGACTGAACAGGATAGCACAGCCAGCAGCACGGATATTTCACGTTCACCGCCGCTGCCGCCAGCACAGGAATAACGATGGATCATTTTACCTATAAACAGGGTGCGTATTACGCCGAAGGTGTTTCGCTGGAACACATTGCCGCGCAAATAGGTACGCCGTTTTACTGCTATTCCACGGCAACGCTCACCCGGCATTATAATGTATTCGCTTCACACTTCGCAGGTATGGATACGAAAATCTGTTATGCTACCAAAGCAAACAGCAACCTTGCTGTCATCAGAACATTGGCGAAGCTGGGAGCAGGGGCGGATGTGGTTTCCGAAGGGGAGATACGCCTTGCGCTGGCAGCGGGCGTGAAGCCGCAGGATGTGGTGTTTTCCGGTGTCGGCAAAACAGCGGCGGAAATGGCCTATGCGCTGGATGCAGGTATTTTCCAGTTCAATGTGGAATCCGAACCGGAGCTTTTACTGCTGAATGATGTAGCGCTTTCCAAAAATACTAAAGCGCATATCGCCATCCGTGTGAACCCGGATGTTGACCCAAAAACGCATGCCAAAATTTCCACTGGCCAGAAAGAGAGCAAATTCGGTGTGCCGATGAAACACGCGCTGGCACTATATGATCAGGCGGTGAAACTGAAAGGCATTGAGGTGCAGGGCGTGTCCATGCATATCGGCTCGCAGCTTACGAAACTTGAGCCATTTCAGCAGGCGTTTGCGCGACTTAAGGCGTTTGTGGAAGAATTGCGCAGCAAAAATATTAGCATCCGCACAGTGGATGTCGGTGGCGGGCTTGGTATTCCTTACGGTGAGGATACACCGCTCTCGCCTGATGATTATGCGGCAGCAGCGAAGCAGGAAATGCAGGGGCTTGGCTGCCAGCTGATATTCGAGCCCGGGCGTATGCTGGTGGGCAATGCCGGCATATTGGTGACCCGGGTTATCTATGTGAAGAAAAGTGAAACGCGTAATTTCGTGATCGTCGATGCAGGCATGAATGATCTTATCCGCCCCACACTTTATGATGCTTATCATGCAGTGGTTCCCGTGCGCGAAAGCAAGGCAAAGCCGGAACCGGTTGATCTGGTTGGCCCTGTGTGCGAAACGGGTGATATATTCGCTGAGCAGCGCAGTATGCCACTTCCTAAGGCAGGTGATCTGTTAGCGTTTCGCTCTGCTGGTGCATACGGTGCGTCCATGGCCAGTACCTATAACGCGCGGCCATTGGTGGCAGAAGTCATGGTACACGGCGAGCAATATGCGGTGGTGCGGCCACGGCAGAGCTATGAGGATTTGATTAAGCGCGATAAATTGCCGGTGTGGTTGTGACTATTTGGCGGGCAGCACACCAATAAAAGGCAATTCACGATAAAAATTGGCAAAATCCAGCCCGTAACCCACCACGAATTTATCTTCGACGACAAAACCAACATAATCTGCTTCGATGGGTACTTTGCGTTTGCCGGGCTTTTCCAGCAGAACAGCGATCTTAACAGAACGTGCGTGGCGGTTTTTTATTAGATTGTGCGCGAAGGTGAGGGTGCGGCCGGATTCTAATATATCATCGAGTATCAGCACATCGCGGCCTTCAACGGATTCTACAATATCCTTTACCAGTTGTACCTCACCGCTGGAGGTGGTGCCGCGGCCATAGCTTGCCAGTGTCATGAAATCGAGTTGTGGCTGTAATTTTTCATAATGCAGTGCGCGTATCAGGTCTGATGCAAAAACGAAACTTCCGCGTAACAGTGACACTATCATCAGGTCATTTTTGAAATCGGCGGCGATATCCTGTGCAAGGCCGCGCACGCGCGCGGCGATATCCTGTGCGGGGATCAAAACCTCGATATCATTGAGTGGGTGCGGGGCTTGCGGTGGCATCGGGTTTGTTTCTGAGTGCGAGTTCCAGCGGGCTGCCAATTTCCACCACGAATTTACGGGCAAGTTTGAAATTCATATCCAGCCCCCCTGTGGTGAACGGCATGGATTCCTTCGCTTTGATGATTTTGCCTTCTTCGCCGAAATCCCAATATTGCATGGCGGAGCCTGTGCTATCTACCAGTGATACACGCAGTACAGGCGCCATGACATCTGCATCGGAGCTGTTATGTATATTGCCGGTAATTTCGTATGTTGTGCCTTCACCTGCTTTCAGCTGCTTGTTGAACGCAACATCGGTCAACAATAGCGGTTTGCTGGGAGGGCTGCCAATCAGTGTTGGGAACAGCATGATCAGCAGCAGGGTCAAAGACGTAACGGAAAGGGCAAATACGCCAGCCATTAAACCGATAGAAGGCTTAGCCACATTCACAGCGGGCAGGTTGGAACCGGCAGGAATGGGGCGTGGCTTGACGTTTATCTCGTCTACCATGTTGCTTAAATCACTGATGGCTGGTTGTGCAACACCTGCCACATGCCAGGTATGTTTGCACTTTGCGCAGCGAACAGTGCGGCCTGCTGCGCCAATGGAGGTATCGGGCACCAGATAACGGGTAGTACATGCGGGACACTGTAAAATCATGACTGTATCACGATGTAGTTGTAATTATGTATTGTCTGTAGCATATCTGGTGCTGGTTCACAACAACGCAAGTACTATGATAAAATTCGAACATGTCAGCATGTCATATATTCCGGGTGAGGATATATTGCATGATATTTCGCTGGAGCTGAAAAAAGGTTCGTTCCATTTCCTGACCGGCAAGAGTGGCTCAGGCAAAAGCACACTGCTTTCCCTGCTGTGGATGCAACGGCGCGCCGCCGAAGGCCGCATTTATATGTTCGGGCAGGATGTTTCAAACCTGCCGCGTGAGAACTTGCCGCAGCTGCGCCGCAAGGTAGGCATTGTATTGCAGGATTACCGCCTGCTGGAGCATCTCACCATTGGCGAAAATGTTGGGCTGCCGCTCAAAGTGATCGGTGAATCACCCAAGGACATTGAAGCAAAAGTGCGTGAACTGATGGCATGGATGGAAATACCCGATTATTATGATGCTTATCCACGCACGCTTTCCGGCGGGCAGAAGCAGCGGGCTGCCATTGCGCGGGCGGTTGTTACCAATCCGGAAATCCTGCTGGCGGACGAGCCGACCGGAAACCTGGATTCCGAGCTGGCTATTAAATTTATGTATCTTTTTGAGCAGCTTAACAAGATGGGTACGACCATTTTATTTGCCACCCACGACCAACATCTTGTTTCATCCTTTGATTATCCTGTGCTACGATTGAAAAACGGAAAGTTAACATAAGAAAACATGCATTAGAATGAACAAGAAAAAACCTTTTAAGGTCTTTGCCACAGACATCCTGACCATTGACCACAGTGTAAAACTTTCAGAGAGTAAAACATTACAGGATCTGGCTGCTCAACTTGGAGCAAGTGCGGGTAGTAAGATTCCGTTGGATAATGACCAGTTCAACCAGTTAATTGACGCAGTTGGTGGTCTTAATGAACGTAAACACGCAGGTGGTTCATCTGCCAATACTCTCACTACATTATCTAAATTGATGGAGGGGGACGTTAAGGTTGATTTCCTTGGAAGCATAGGGACTGGTGAATATAGTCGTATGGTGCAAAGTGCTATGGATAGCGCGGGTGTGAATCTTATACGTGCAAAATTACCGGAAGGCCTGCAGCCCCAGCTTGCACACTCTTACGTATTGCTCAGGGATGATGGCGACCGTTCTATTTTTACCCATCCCGGCAATATCCGGCAGGTGATGAAAAAGGAGAACCTGAAGCCTGACACCATAGAAAAATATGATGCTGTAATGGTGCAGGGCAAGCTCTGGGAGCGGATGGACTGGGACTTTGTGGATCAACTCTTGATTGACCGCTGGGATGCCCGGAAAGAATTATGGCTTACCCTGCCAGAAGTAACCAAATTCGGTAAACATAAAGATGATGAAAAGGTAGAAAACAAAGATTTCTATAGATGGCTTACTATGAGTGCAAACCTCGTGCTGGCCAATGTGAAAGAGCTGGCATGCGTTGAGGGTGTGGTGGATGCGAAGGTAAAGGAATCCGACATGACACGTGCGCAGAAAAATGAAGCCGCTCAGCGCCTGGTGGATGCGTTTGCCTATGAAGGTGAGAGATTCCCAAATAAAAATCTAATGCCCAACGCTCAGCGCCAGGTTGGATTCATCACCGATGGCGAACATGGTTCTTATGTTGTAACCAAAGATGGCTACACATTTTATAAAACTGAGCCGCTTGCAGAGCGTGAAATTGTAAACAAATTGGGAACAGGCGACACGGCCTTTGCAGGATTTATATATGGATATTTGCATGGGATGTCCTATGAGAACTGCGCACGAATTGGCATGAAACTGGCGACTTCAAAAATGCGTGAAGACGGCCCACGACTTAAAGACCCTGTAAAAGCACTTAATGATGCTATGCCGCACCTCGGGCATTTGCTAGGTGACAGTACGGTGCCATTGGAAATGGGCCATGCAAAATAACCAAAATTTTTAATGGATTATTTGCGCAATAACGCTATAAAGAACCGCATCTTAGTCTAACCCGATCCTGTGGTTCATTTATGTCTTCGCATTCGCGCCCGACTTCCCCGCATCTAACCATTTACCGCTGGCAAAACAGCATGGTGCTTTCCATCCTCCACCGTATGACCGGTGTGGGGCTGTATGTCGGCCTTGTGCTGTTTGCCTATTGGCTATGGACGGCAGCATATAACCCTACAGGCTATGCATCGCTGCACGAGTGCCTTGCCTCATGGATTGGCCGGATATTCCTGTTCGGCTGGACGTTTGCGTTTTTCTACCATTTTGCCAATGGTATCCGTCATTTGTTCTGGGATATTGGGAAGGGATTTGAGCTGCCGGTGATGGCAAAGACTGGCTGGGCGGTGGTGTTCTTCGCCATCCTCATGACTGGTTTTACCTGGGGTTTTGTTTTCGCGGGAGGAAATTAATATGACATCTTCATCTGAGTTCCGCAGCAAAATGGCGAGGGTAAAAGGCCTTGGCTCGGCGCATCACGGCGTTGGCCACTGGTGGTGGCAGCGGCTTACCGCGCTTGCCATGATTCCGCTTGGCATGTGGTTCGTATATGCGCTGGTGACGGTGATGCTATCATCAGATGTTATCAAGGTAGCGGAATGGTTCGCATCACCCATGAACACCATCATGGTAGTGATACTCATCATCGCAACGTTTTATCATGCCAAGCTCGGCATGCAGGTGGTGATCGAGGATTATGTAAAACCGCCCGTTGCCAAATATATGCTGCTCATCGGCAATGTGGCACTGTGCCTGTTGCTTGCGGTCGTCAGCATCATGGCTGTTCTTAAAATGCATTTGCTTGATATTATTTCCGGTGGGGTATTGTAAGAGGATGACTGGATTACTGGATAATTCGATGACTAGTAATGTAACGCATGATGTCGCGCGCAAATCAAGATTGGTGCGTGAAGCATGGGATCTAGAAGTATATAAACGCGCATATAGCGTATCGCTATCCATTCATAAACTCACAAAGCAATTTCCACAGGAAGAGCGTTTTGAATTAGCTTCTCAGATGCGCAAATGTAGTAAATCGATATGTGCAAATTTAGTGGAAGGTTTTGCCAAGCAGCCATTTTCAGATGCGGAATTTAAACGATTTATCACAATGTCGGTTGGTTCTGCTGCTGAAATGCAGGTTTGGCTTCAATACAGCATCGATCTTGGTTATATAGTGCCGCAAGACGGTGAATCGTTACGTGATAATTATCGTTCAATCTCTCAAATGTTAATGAAATTGCATGCAAAAATTTAATCTAGTCATCCAGTCATCTAGTCAACGAGTCATCCACTTATGAGCACTTATAAAATCATCGACCATTATCATGACGTAGTTGTTGTTGGTGCCGGCGGGGCAGGGCTTCGCGCCACATTCGGTATGGCAGCGGCTGGCCTGAACACAGCCTGCGTCACCAAAGTATTCCCTACGCGCTCGCACACGGTTGCAGCACAAGGTGGTATTTCTGCCGCATTGGGCAATATGGGCGAAGATGACTGGCGTTGGCATTTTTACGATACCATCAAAGGCTCTGACTGGCTGGGTGACCAGGATGCTATTGAATATATGTGCAAGAACGCCGCCGATGCCATCATCGAGCTGGAACATTACGGCGTGCCGTTCTCGCGCACTCCGGAAGGCAAGATCTATCAGCGTCCGTTCGGTGGCATGACCACCCATTACGGCAAAGGAACCGCGCAGCGCACCTGCGCTGCCGCTGACCGCACGGGACATGCGATATTACATACGCTTTACACACAGGCACTTCGCCACAAGGCGCAATTCTTCGTGGAATATTTCGCGCTTGATCTGCTCATGGATGAGCAGGGTGTTTGCCGCGGGGTGATGGCATGGAACCTTGATGATGGCACTATCCACCGCTTCAACGCGCACATGGTGGTGCTGGCAACCGGCGGTTATGGCCGTGCGTATTTCTCCTGCACGTCAGCGCATACCTGCACGGGTGATGGCGGTGGCATGGTGGTGCGCGCTGGCCTGCCACTGCAGGATATGGAGTTCGTGCAATTCCACCCAACAGGTATTTATGGTTCGGGTTGCCTCATTACCGAAGGTTCACGCGGTGAGGGCGGTTACCTTGTGAATTCCGAGGGCGAGCGCTTCATGGAGCGTTATGCGCCGAGTGCGAAAGACCTCGCATCCCGCGATGTGGTGTCCCGCGCGATGACCATCGAGATCCGCGAGGGCCGCGGTGTTGGGCCGAACAAGGATCATATCTATCTGCATCTTGACCATCTGGACCCGCAGATCCTGCATACGCGCCTGCCGGGTATTTCCGAAACGGCGAAGATCTTTGCTGGTGTGGATGTGACGAAGCAGCCGATCCCAGTGCTGCCGACGGTGCATTACAATATGGGTGGTATCCCCACCAATTATCACGGTGAAGTGGTAACGCTCCAGAATGGCAACCCGGATGCGGTGGTGCCCGGCCTCATGGCTATTGGTGAAGCCGCATGCGTTTCCGTGCATGGCGCGAACCGCCTGGGTTCAAATTCACTGCTTGACCTTGTGGTGTTCGGCCGTGCCGCCGCACACCGCGCCGCTGAGATCATCAAACCGGGCACGCCACATGCTGCGCCCGTTTCCGCAGATTATGCGCTTGCACGCTTTGATGCTATCCGCAATGCGAATGGCTCACTGCGCACGGCTGAGATCCGCCGCAATATGCAAAGCACCATGCAGAACCATGCTGCAGTGTTCCGTGAGCAGAAAGTGCTCACCGAGGGTGCGCAGAAAATGGCGCAGGTATGGCAGAGCTATGAACAGCTTTCAGTTGCTGACCGCGCACTGGTGTGGAACTCCGATTTAGTGGAAGCACTGGAGCTGGACAACCTTCGCTCGCAGGCGCTCATCACCATCACCAGCGCGGCAAACCGCAAGGAAAGCCGCGGTGCCCATGCGCGTGAGGATTACCCCGACCGCGACGATAAGCACTGGATGAAACATACGCTGGCATGGCTGGATGGCGATGGCCGCATGAGCATCGACTACCGCCCTGTGCATTTGAATACGCTGTCCAACGAAGTACAGCCGGTGCCACCAAAAGCAAGGGTATATTGATATGACGGACAAACCCATTTTGCTGATTGCGGAAGATGACGCTGGTGTCGCAGAGACGCTGGTAGCACTTACTAGCCGTTGGGGTTTTGAGCCACGGCTGTTCGATAATGGGCAAGCAACATTAGAGGAGCTACAGCGTATCGGTCATCCGGTGTTGTTGCTTACAGATCATGGCCTTAAAAATGGCGCGAATGGCCGTAACATGACAGGCTTTGATATTAATGCAGCGGTAAAAGCACTGCATCCAAACATGCCTGTGATTATGCTTTCTGGTGATGCCAGAAATCAAATGCGGGCAGAAGCTGAAGGGATGACATTCTTTGTTAAAGGCGGGAATGCTAATGGTTTGAAAGTTGGTTTAGAAGCTGCCCAACGCAAACTGGATGGTGGCAGAGGGCCGATGGATCATGTGGAACGTCCGCGTGGGCCGAATGATAGGGGAGCTGCGTAGGTGATGAATCGTCTTTCCACAGTTATCCTGTTTGCATCAATGTTATTGCTTGCCGCATGCCAGAAGCCTACGACGTACCGGCCTACACTGACACCGGATGAGATCCGCGCCGAAGAAGCCGCGCAGCAACAGATGGTGGATGAGATCAATGCGCAGGGTGGCAGCAAAAAGAATTGGCAGGGCAAGCCGAATGCGCGCAAGCAGTTCGAACGTGTAGCCGCAAAGATCGAGGAAGCCGGTGCTGATGTATGCCGCGAGATGGGGCTGCCGGCGCAGGGCCGCAAATGCTATTACTACTTCGATATCAAGCAGGAAGACGTGCCCAATGCCTATGCGGATGGCGAGAATGTGGTGGTCACTTCCGGCATGATGCGCTTTCTGGAAGGCGATGATGAGCTGGCGGTTATCATCGGCCATGAGCTGGCACATAATTTCATGGATCATTTAAATGCCAATAATACGAACCGTATGGCGGGTGCGCTGGTTGGGCTTTTGCTCGATGCGGCTGCGGCATCGCAGGGCATCAACACGCAGGGTGGATTCACGCAGAGCGGGGCGGATATGGGGCATCTCACCTATTCAGCTGAGTTTGAATCGGAAGCGGATTATATAGGGCTATATATCGCAGCGCGTGCGGGTTACAACGTGAAGCGTGCGCCTGGCCTGTGGCGGCGCATGTCTATCGAAAATCCCGATGCTATCTATAACGCGCAGACGCATCCCTCCAATGCATCACGCTATGTTGCGCTTAACAAAACCATTGAAGAAATTGAGTATAAACGCAAAAACCGCGTGGCCTTGCTACCGGATATGATAACCACCCAGGCAGAGAATTGATATGGCAGAGCTGAGACTTCCCCCGAATTCCAAAGTTGGCAAAGGCAGCAATTACGTTGCGCCGCATGGGGCAAAGAATATCAAGAAATTCAACATTTACCGCTGGGATCCGGAAGACCTTGATGACAGCGGCAAGCCTAAGAATCCGCGCATGGATACCTATGAGCTCGACATGGATAACTGCGCGCCGATGGTGCTGGATGCGCTGATTAAAATTAAGGATGAGGTGGATTCCACACTCACCTTCCGCCGTTCCTGCCGTGAAGGTATCTGCGGGTCCTGCGCCATGAACATCGACGGCACCAATACACTCGCCTGCATCAAGCCGATCGAGGATGTCGAAAAAGATGTGAATATCTATCCGCTGCCGCACATGCAGGTGGTAAAAGACCTCGTACCGGATATGACGCATTTTTATGCGCAGTATGAATCCATCAAGCCGTGGCTGCAAACCACCACGCCACAACCTGCGAACAAGGAACGCCTGCAATCGGCGGAAGACCGCGCGAAGCTGGATGGGTTGTATGAGTGCATCCTCTGCGCCTGCTGCTCCACATCCTGCCCGAGTTACTGGTGGAACTCTGATCGCTTCTTAGGCCCTGCGATTTTGCTGCAGGCTTACCGCTGGATCATCGACAGCCGCGATGAATTCACCGGCGAGCGCCTCGATAACCTCGAAGATCCATTCCGCCTGTATCGCTGCCATACCATCATGAACTGTGCAAAGACCTGCCCGAAAGGCCTGAACCCTGCCAAAGCCATTGCGGAAATCAAGAAACTGATGGTGGAGCGGGCGATTTGATTCCGTCATTGCGAGGAGGCCTGCAAGGCCGACGCGGCAATCTAGTAATGTATTGAAAAGACTGGATTGCTTCGCTACGTTCGCTATGACGATAATTACACATTGTACCTATGGCCGTATACACTCCCCTTACTCATGATGAAATCGCGGAGTTCCTTTCGCGGTATGATGTTGGCACGCTGGTGTCTGCTAAAGGCATCACTGAGGGTGTGGAGAATACTAATTATCTTGTTGAAACCACCAAGGCCAAATTCATCCTTACGCTGTTTGAGCAACGCTCCCGTATGGAAGACCTGCCGTATTTTGCAGGGCTGATGCAGCATCTGGCATCACGCGGTATTCCTTGTCCGCTGCCGGTTGCAAAGAAAGATGGTGGTGTGCTTGGCGCGCTCAAAGAAAAACCTGCCATGATGGTGAGTTTCCTTGAAGGCAGTGGCGTCCATGCCATCCGCATGGAGCATATGCCGCAGTTCGGCGCGCTGGTTGCCAACATGCATATTGCAGGCATGGATTTCATGCATAAACGCGAGAATCAGCTTTCCGTGGATGGTTGGGAGGAACTGCGCCACAAAATTGGTGATCGTGCCGATGAAATTGAAGCAGGCCTTGCCGATATTCTGAAAGAAGAATGCATTTATCTTACCGAGCATTGGCCGAGCACGCTGCCGGAAGGCGCGGTGCATGTAGATTTATTTCCGGATAATATATTTTTCCTGCGTGATCGTGGGGCATTTAAGCTTTCCGGCGTGATTGATTTTTATTTCGCCTGCCAGGATATGTGGGCGTATGACGTGGCGATATGCATCAATTCATGGTGTTTCGATGACCGGCATAAATTCATTCCCGAGCGCGCACAGGCATTCTTCGCCGCATATAATGACATCCGCCCGATGACCGATGAAGAAAACCGCGCCATGCCCATTCTGTTGCGTGGTGCTGCGCTGCGTTTCCTGCTTACCCGCGCCTATGATTGGCTCAACACTCCGGCGGATGCACAAGTGGTGAAGAAAGATCCGTTGGAATATCTGGCAAAGCTTCGCTTCTTCCAGAAGCAGGCCATATGAAAAAACACGTCGAGATATATACCGATGGTGCGTGTTCCGGTAATCCCGGCCCCGGTGGCTGGGGAGCCATACTGGTGCATGGCAAAGTGGAAAAGGAGCTCTCCGGCGCGGAAGATGAAACCACAAACAACCGCATGGAAATGATGGCAGCCATCAAGGCACTTAATGCCCTGAAATCGTCTTGCCGGGTAGATTTATATACCGATAGCACTTATGTGCAAAAAGGCATCACCGAATGGATTGATGGCTGGAAAGCACGCGGTTGGAAAACAGCCGATAGAAAACCCGTCAAAAATGCTGATTTATGGCAGGAGCTGGAAAAAGCGGCATCACGCCATGACGTGAAGTGGCACTGGGTGCGCGGCCATGACGGCCATGAATATAATGAACGTGCCGACCAATTGGCCGTGCAGGCTATAAAAAAATCATAAATGCATATAACCAATAAAAAAGCCCACCTTTCGGTGGGCTTTTCAGTCAGTAGGAGAAATAATGCCTTATGCAGCTACTTTATCGTCTTTAGGTTGACGTGCACGTGGGGCAGAATATGAGCCGGATGCAGCAGACGCATTGGTCTTGATCTCACCGGTCATTTCACCGCCGCGCTCGATTTCGATCTCACCGTAGGTGATTTTGCCACGCACCTTACCGGTTGCGTAGATGATCAGGCGGTTGCGAACAATGAGGTCACCTTCGAAGAGGCCGCGGATTTCCGCGTCTTCAATGTTTGCAGAGCCTTTGAAAGAACCGTGCTCAGAGATTTCCACCGTGTGAACATCATTCAATGTTGCTTCTACTTTACCTTCGATCACCAGGCGGTCACAGGTTGCGATTTCACCCTTGAGGAGGATGTCGTTACCAACGGTGAGCACGCGGCGTGCGGAAGAAGGCGATGATATCTTGCTGCTTTTTTCCTTTTCAGCAGAAGATACAGGCGCAGAAGGCATAACAGATGCTTTACCTGGTGCTTCTGGCATACGATTACGGCTTAAATCAGAGGTGATAGGAGAAGAAGGGGTTGGGCGGAAAGAGCTTGCAGGCTGTGCCGGTGCCACTGGCGGGCGCGGCATGGATTGCGCATAGGATGGAGCGGATGCTGCCGGTGCAACTGGCTGTGAAGGCGCAGCCGCAGCAGGCGGGTTTACAATCGTTGCAGATTCAGCAGCTTCTGGCTTCGAATCAACTTCATTATCAAACAGACTATCTTCTCTACGGCGGAACATACGCTTTCTCCCTGACGACTTGTATGTAAAAAACTGCTGTACGGCTCACGAATGGACGATCAGCATCACTAATCTCACAGTAGTCCATTTGAATGTAATGTGCTACAGAAATTTTGAGATTTTTGCAGGTAGCAATATTGCAGTTATTTTAGATGTTTTTTTCTAAAAAATACATTGGCCGCAAACCATGAGAACACCGGATTGCCAACGGCGAGATTGAGCACAGCGTCCGGTGTTTGCTCAAATGCTTTGCGGAGCAGTTGTTTGATGTAGAACCGAGGGTAGATGCGGCTCATGCGAGTTGCCGGATGTTCACCATTATGCTTGATATGCATGGCGATGGACTCACCCAGCACTTTGCCGTAATGCAGGGCAGTGTGGATGCCACCGGCAGTGAGCGGTGATACGATACCGGCTGAATCACCCAGCAAAATCACATTGCCACGGTAAAATGGTTTAACAAGACCACCCACAGGGATCAGGCCGCCGCGGCGCGCCACGACTTTGGCATTCGAAAAATCGAATTCAGAGCGCATGGAATTCACGAATGCATCAATATCCGGCTTTTGCGGCATGCGGCAGGCAAGTCCCACCTGAGTTACACCTACACCCGGGATAACCCAGCCCAGATAGCCATGCGCCAGCTTCTGGTTCAGGAAACAATAAAACGCATTGGTATCGTGCAGTTTCAGCCCTTCATATTCCGCTTCTGCGCCCAGCAGGAATTCGGTGTTTTGCCCCAGAGCAAAATTATCCGCCACTTTGGAGCGCGGGCCATCCGCCCCGATTAAAAATCGGCAGGAATATTCATTATTTACAAGGATGTTATCGCCAGACTGCGCACCGGATTGGTAGGGCGTATCATATAAAATAGTTGCGCCTGCCTTAATGGCTTCATCGGATAGATAACGCATTACACCGGGGGTATCGGTGGTGAGGAAGAAATAATCCGATGATCTCAGATCCGTATGGTGCATGGAGGGGGAATAAAGCCGCACATCCGTGACACGGCGGGTGAGATGGTCGGGGATGGCGAATTCATCGGCGCATTCTTTCACGATGATGCCGGTGGTGTGCATGCCCATGCCGGGAGTGTGCTTGCGCTCAAGGAGTGTTACACCGACTCCGGCCTCAGCCAGTGCTTTGGCGCATGCGAGGCCAGCGAACCCGCCGCCTGCGATGACGACATCTATTTTTTTCATGGAAGCATCTTCAGTATTTTTTTCTCAGCCATGGAGAAGGGCAGCTTTTTTAGTTTGGCAAGTGGATACCAGTGTTTGCCAGAAGTTTGCCCGACCTTCAAGAGATAGACATCAGCTTCCAGTGTAAAATGGCTGTATTGCTGCTGGATATGGCCAAGGCGGATGGTTTTGCTGCGCGGCAGTGTATCATATTCCATAAAATGATAGAGCCCCTGCAGAAAACGCGTGGTACGTGGCATTGCGCGATATTCACCGTGATGGTTTTGCTCAATGATGATCGCTTTATTGCGTGTAGGCACAGATCTCTTTGCCGCTTTTTGCGGGTAATGTTGCGGGGCATCTTTACCGGCGCATATATCATTTGCCGGGCAAGTGGCGCAATTGGGTGTGCGCTTGGTGCAGACCGCGCTGCCTAAATCCATCATCGCCTGATTATAATCGAACGGTTTTTTTGTATCGAGCAGTGACTCGGCCTTTTCCCATAATGCCTGTGTGGTCGGTTGCGTAAGGGCAAATATGCGGCAGAGTACACGTTTGACGTTCGCTTCCATCACCGGTGCCGGCTGATGGTGCGCAAAGGCGGCGATGGCATGGGCAGTGTTGCGGCCAATGCCGGGTAGGGCGGTGAGTGCTGAAATATCCTTGGGCAATTCGCCGTTACAGGCTTGTGCTGCTTTGTGCAGGTTGCGGGCGCGGCTGTAATAGCCAAGCCCCTGCCATGCGGAAAGTACATCCTGTTCTTTTGCTTTCGCCAATGCAGAGAGGGTAGGGAACCGTTTCAGGAATGGGGCGTAATATCTCTCCAGCACGGTTTTTACCTGCGTTTGCTGGAGCATGACCTCGCTCACATAAATGGCATAGGCATCATTAGTGTTACGCCATGGCAGGTCTTTTCGGCCATGCTTGCCATACCAGCTATGCAGTTTGCGGTGGAAACCAGAGTAGCTACTCATTGCGCAGAAGCGATAATGGACGTACGCCCAGCGTGAAATGGGTGGCAAGCAGCCCAAGCGCAATGGCGATGACAAGGCTGCTGCCAATGGCAATGGCTACCACATCCGGCATGAGGGTGAATTCCGAGAAGATCATAAGCTGCATGATGCCCCATGCCCCAGCCGAACCGATGATTACGGCAATGACGGCAACCGACACCGCGATGATGGCAAATTCCGTGAGGTATATGCGAAGGATACGGCCACGCGTTGCACCCAGCACTTTGAGCATTACCGTATCAAAGATGCGTTTGTGGAGTGATGCATGAATGGCTCCTGCCATCACCAGAATGCTGCATATCACCGTGAGCATTGCGCTGATCATCACAGCTGAAGAGACATCTTCCAGAATGCCGGACACGCGGTTCAGCACTTCGCGTACACGCACAATCGCAACGCTTGGATAATTATCTGCCAGAAGCTGCTGGATAGGTTTTTCTGCGGCAAGTGGAGCAGTGACAGTGGCAATGTACGTTGCGGGCAGGCCTTCCAGTGCACCGGGTGAAAGCACAATGGCAAAGTTCATTTCCAGCGATCCCCATTGAATATCACGCAGATTGGCGATGGTGGCGGTGATCTTCCTGTCTAGCGAGGAAATGGTGATGGTATCGCCCAGTGAAAGCCCCATACCGCGGGCGAGGTTGGCATCGAATGATACAAGTGGTGGCCCGTCATAGTTTTCCGGCCACCAGTCACCTTCTATGATGCTGCTGTTTTGCGGTGCTGCTTTGGATTCGGTAATGCCACGGTCGCCACGCACGCCCCAGCGGGCATTATCGGCGATGCTGACATGGTCCGGGTCTTTGCCGTTGAGCTGCACGATCTTGCCTCGCACCATCGGCAGGTGGGATATCTTCGTGACACCCGGGATGGCTTTTAGTTTGGCAGTGATCTCGGTAAGCTGGCTGGGTTGTATGTCGGCAAGGAAGAAGGCGGGGGCCTTTTCCGGCAGGCCTTGTTCAATCTGCGCACGCAGGTTTGCACCAACCAGTGTGAGCGTAACCATCAGTGAAATGCCAATACCCAGAGCGATGACCATGCCGCGGGTGGCAGCACCCGGGCGGGCAAGGTTTGCCAGTGCCATAGAGAGGGTAAGCCTGAAGCGGCCGGAATGAGCGGATCTTCTGGATATGCGCTGCAGATCAACACCCAGCGCAAATAATACAGCAAATGCAAAAAGTGCACTGGCCGCGAAGAATAAAGTGATTTTCGGATTATTGGTAAACAGTGCGGCGCAACCCACAAGCAATAACACCAGCAACGCCATGCTGCTGATGAGCTTAAGATTGCGGACGGGTACTGCCATATCTTCCACATGGCCGCGGAATAAGGCAGCTGGCTTGATATGCTTAGTGCCAAATAATGGAATGGCAGCAAAAAGCAGCACAATAATATATCCCATCAGTGCGGAAAGCAGCAGCGGTGCAACATATACACCCTTTTGCGCCTGTGCGGGCAGCAGGGATGATAGCACATCAACCAGCGCCATCTCCGCGATGGTCCCTGCCACACAGCCAACACCAATGGCGAATGTTGAAACCGTCAATATCTGGAAAAGATAGGTGAGGTAAATATGACGGCTGGAAGCACCAAGGCATTTGAGCGATGCAATAGTTTGCCGTTTGCTCCATAAATACACACTGGTTGCATTAGCGATGCCGATGCCGGCGACCATGAGTGCTGTGATGCCGGTGAGGGCAAAGAATAACGATAGCCTGTCTATCAGTGAAACCAGGCCAGGCGCGCTGTCGCGCCAGTCGCGGATGTTCCAGCCAGCACCCGGGAATTTTTCTTTCATTTTAGTTTTGAATATTTCGGGCGTTACGCCGTCTGCCAGTGTTATCCTGTAGCGGAAATTAACCATGCTGCCGTAGGAGACCAGGCCGGTATCATGAAAAGCACGGCGGTTCACCAGCACGCGTGGACCAAGGGACATGACGCTGAACCCACGGTCAGGCTCGCTTTCAATGATGCCGGTTATCAGGAAACGTGTGGCTCCAATGCGGAAGGTGCCGCCGATCTGCAGATTTAGCATGTCAAGAAGGCTTTGGTCGACGCTTGCTTCATGCGGCATATTCTGGCCATTGAACCGGCCAAAAGCAGCACTGCGCTGTTGCGGCGTGAATTTCTGTGTGTAGGTGACCTTGCCATACAGCGGATAAAAAATATCTACGCCCTTCAGCTCAACCAGCGAGCGGCGATGCTCCGTTTCTGCCATGGCGCGCATATCAAGAGAGCGCGAAATGGCCTTGCTATGAAATGTAACGAATGTTTCGGCGGCAAGCGATAGCGGCTGGTATAGCTGGCGCACTTCAACCTCGCCGCCGAGCAGTGCTTTGGCATCGCGGTCAATGCCTGCCTTGATACTGGAAACCAGTGAACCTACCGTGCTGATGACGGCAACACCCAGCGCAAGCACCAGAAAGAAAAGACGCAGGTGACGCATGCTTGCACGCAGATCCAGCCATGCGTGACGCAGGCTTAGCGGCATCATACAATTCTGCCGTCCTGCAGGCGGATGACGCGTGAGCAGTGTTTCGCGATATTTTCATCATGCGTGATGACGATGATGGAGGTGCCCTGGTCTTTGTTCAGTTTCAGCAGGAGTTGCATGACCTGCTCGCCTGTATCTTTGTCGAGATTGCCGGTGGGTTCATCGGCCAGTAGTAATTTCGGTTTGGTGACACAGGCGCGGGCAATGGCCACGCGTTGCTGTTCACCGCCCGAAAGCTGCGAAGGATAATGATACAGGCGTTCGCCCAGCCCAACAGAGCGCAAACTTTCCTCCGCCATTGCACGTGCATCAGCTGTTCCCAGAAATTCGAGTGGGATGGTGACGTTTTCCAGCGCGTTCATGGTGGGTATCAGGTGGAAAGACTGGAAAACAATGCCGATGTTTCTGGCCCGGAACAGTGCCAGCTCATCCTCGGTTTTATTAATGATATTTTCACCATTAATGCTGATATCGCCGGATGTTGGTGCCTCAAGGCCAGCCATGAGCATCATAAGCGATGTTTTGCCGGAGCCGGAAGGGCCCATGATAGCTGCCGTTTCGCGGTTATTTATTTTTAATTCAATATCATGTAGAATATGCACGAGCGTGTCTTTTGTGCCCAGGGCAAGATTGATACGTGATAAGGATACAATGGAATCGATTGGAATATCTGCATGTGTCATGCAGGGAATATAGGGAAGATGAAAAAGATTTTCGAGATGTTTTTTGCACTGGCGATGTGGCTGGCCCTTGTGGCACCGGCCACAGCGCAGACCAACCCTATCAAGGTGGTGGTGTATGGTGACAGCCTGACCTCAGGCTATCAGCTGACGGAAGGTGACGGCTATCCTGCCAAGCTTGCTAAAAAAATCAAGGAAGTGGGATTCACCAACGTGGAAGTGGTGAATATGAGTGTGGCTGGCGAAACAACCGCCGGAGGGATGGAAAGATTATCATCCCTGCTGGCCAAGCAGCCGGATGTGGTGGTGCTTGAGCTGGGTGCCAACGATATACTGCGTGGTGTGAACCCCAACGTGATATACCAGAATCTCATGCACATCGTGGGGCGGTTGAAAGAAAATAATGCTTATGTCGTGCTTATCGGCATGAAAGCACCATCTAATCTGGGTGAGACCTACAGTAAACAGGTAGAAGCGGTGTATCACCGGATTGCAACCTTTTACAGCACCGCGTTTTATCCGTTTGCGTTGGAAGGCATTTTTGGTGATCCGGCGATGAACCTTGCCGATGGCTATCATCCTAACGGGAAAGGCACAGACCATATGGTGGAGCAGACCTACCATCTGGTGGATGCCGGCCTGCGCTGGAAATGGGATTATATACAGTATCAGCAGAATTACCAGAAGCACTGGCAGCAGGAGACATCCGGCAGCAGCAGCGCAGTGACTGTACCATCGGCTTCAGGCAGCAGCACGCTGGAGTTTAAGCCGCAGCCGGTTCCGGCCGATCCTTCCGCACCGATGGCACCGCAGTAAACCTGTTGTCTTAAGCGGTGATGCTTTGTATGCTTTTGGTCCATTTAATTATTGGACGGAAAACAAGGCATGACCAAAGCCAGCACTGCAAAATCAATCACCGCGGATTTCAATGTAACCACCGGTTCACTTCCGGCTTCCCGCAAAATTTATGTGGGTGAGCAGAAAGTGGCTATGCGGGAAATTGCGGTATCCGGCAATGAACCCGCGCTTACGGTGTATGATCCGTCCGGTATTTACACTGACGCGCAGGCGAAGATCGATATTTACAAAGGCCTGCCGAAGATCCGCGAGCAGTGGATTTTAGCGCGTGGTGATGTGGAAGCGTATGATGGCCGTGAGATAAAACCAGAAGATAATGGATTGCACGGCGCATCAAAAGGCGCACCGGTCGAAGCCTATCCGAATGTAAATCTGCGCCCGCTACGCGCAAAAAATGGTAAAGCCCCAACGCAGCTTGCCTATGCCCGCGCTGGCATCATCACCAAGGAAATGGAATATATCGCGGTAAGGGAGAATGAAGGAAGAGTTGCTAGCAACCAGCAACCAGCAACAAAGCCCTACCAGCGCGGTGAATCGTTCGGTGCCAGAATCCCCGATTTCATCACTCCCGAATTTGTGCGCGATGAGATCGCCAAAGGCCGCGCCATCATTCCTAATAACATCAACCACCCGGAATCCGAGCCAATGATCATCGGCCGCAATTTCAAGGTGAAGATCAACGCCAATATAGGCAATTCTGCGGTGACTTCATCTGTTGCTGAAGAAGTGGAAAAAATGGTGTGGTCCATCCGCTGGGGTGCTGATACGGTGATGGATCTCTCCACAGGCCGCAACATACACAACATCCGCGAATGGATCATCCGCAATTCACCCGTGCCGATCGGTACGGTGCCGATCTATCAGGCATTGGAAAAAGTCGGCGGTATAGCGGAAGACCTCACCTATGAGATCTATCGCGACACGCTGATCGAGCAGTGCGAGCAGGGGGTGGATTATTTCACCATCCATGCGGGCGTGCGCTTGCCATTCGTGCCGATGACGGCGAACCGCAAGACGGGCATCGTCTCGCGCGGTGGCTCGATTTTGGCCAAATGGTGCCTCGCGCATCACAAGGAAAATTTCCTCTACACGCATTTTGAAGACATCTGCGAAATCATGCGCGCTTATGACGTGGCGTTCTCACTGGGCGATGGCCTGCGCCCGGGTTCACAGCATGACGCGAATGATGAAGCTCAATTCAGCGAGTTGAAAACACTCGGCGAACTCACCAAAGTGGCGTGGAAGCATGATTGCCAGGTGATGATCGAGGGCCCCGGCCATGTGCCGATGCACCTCATCAAGGAGAACATGGACAAGCAGCTGGAGCTGTGCCATGAAGCACCGTTTT
>CAZAQK010000007.1:0-30623 GCA_964487265.1 uncultured Rickettsiales bacterium
GAGGTGTGGCGCGTGGCCTTGCCGTGGGCGTGGTGGTGATGGCGGCGGTATATATATTTGTGCCGTTTACGCTGCATAGTTTCTGGCTGGGGTTGTTCTATATTGTGATGGCCAGCATCATGCTGGCACTGCTTGGCGTGCTGGCGGGGGTATGGTCCACGGGGTTTGATCAGCTTTCAGCCATCACCAACTATATCGTAACCCCGCTCGCCTTCCTTTCTGGCACATTTTATTCCATCAAGCAGCTGCCGGAATTCTGGTATTATGTCTGCCATTTCAACCCGTTTTTCTACATGATAGACGGTTTCCGCTATGCTATGACCGGCTATACGGACGGCACCATAGCCATCGGCATGGCGGTGATCACCGGCATCAACATCGTGCTATGGCTGGTCACCGACTGGATGTTCAAAAAAGGCCACAGGCTCAAAACCTAGCAAAGCCCCGCCAAATGGCGAGGTCCGGTTTTATATTGACAATAATCGGCTGTGAGCAGAAAATCCCTCTTTTTTCAATTTGATGCATGAATATATGGGTAAATCGTCTGTGAGTAATTACCAGACCCCGCAACAAGTGCGGGGCTAGTCATGTCATCGGTTCTGCCGGTTTATCGGCGTTCACAGATCGAGATTGTAAAAGGCGAGGGAGCTTATCTCTTTGCGTCGGACGGCAAACGCTATCTGGATTTTGCAACCGGCATTGCCGTGAACGCCCTTGGCCATTGCCACCCGCACGTGGTGCAGGCACTTAAAAGCCAATCGGAAACGCTCTGGCACTGCTCTAACATGTACCGCATGCCCGGGCTGGAAAAACTCGCCGAACGTTTTGTAAAACACACTTTCGCCGATAAAGTATTTTTCTGCAATTCTGGTAGTGAGGCAGTCGAATGCGGCCTCAAGATGCTCCGCAAGTATCATGATGAAAAAGGCACGCCGGATAAATACCGCGTCATTACCATGACCGGTGGATTCCATGGCCGCACCTTTGCCTGCATATCGGCTGGCGGCAATGAAGTGGCCCGCAAAGGCTATGCTCCATTGCTCGATGGATTTGACCGTGCGGAGTTCAACAATCTTGCAGCAGTCAAAGCTGCGATCACGGAAAAAACTGCTGCCATCCTTGTTGAGCCGATACAGGGTGAGGGCGGCGTGCATGTAGCCACAAAAGAATTTTTGCAAGGCCTGCGCACATTATGTGATGAGCATGGATTGCTTTTATTCATCGACGAAGTGCAGTGTGGCATGGGGCGCACGGGGCATTTATTCGCGCATGAAATGGCGGGTGTAAAACCGGATATCGTTTCAGTAGCAAAAGGCATTGGTAATGGATTCCCACTTGCCGCATGCCTCATGACCGATGCGGTGGCATCTGCCGTAACGCCAGGTTCGCACGGTTCCACCTATGGCAGCAATCCGCTGGCCATGGCGGTGGGTAATGCCGTGCTGGATGTGATGCTTGCCGATGGATTCCTTGCACATGTGCAGCGCATGGGCGCAGAACTCAAATATCAACTTCAGCAACTTGCAGCACAATCCCCGCATGTCATTTCCGAAGTGCGCGGGCATGGGCTCATGCTTGGTATCAAAACGGTAAAACCAGCCCGCGAATTTGCTGAAAAATTGCGGGCGATGGGCCTGCTCACCGCGCCGGCGGAAGACAGTGTAATAAGAATTTTACCTCCGCTTGTCATAACGGAGTCTCAGATTCAGGAAGCGGTGAAGCTTTTGAGCGCCGCATGTAAGGAGCATAGCTAATGCGCCATTTTATTGATCTTTCCACCATCACATCGCAGGACATGCGGGCATTGCTTTCGCGTGCAGCTGAGCTAAAGCAACAGCGCAAGGCAGGCAATATGCAGCCGTTGTTGGCTGGCAAGAAACTCGCCATGATTTTTGAAAAGAATTCCACCCGCACACGCGTTTCATTCGAGGTGGGTATTATGGAATTAGGTGGCTTTCCAATCGCCATGAGTGGCAACGAATTGCAGCTTGGCAGGGGTGAAACCATTGGCGATACCGCACAGGTTCTGTCGCGTTATGTCGATGCCATCATGCTGCGCTGCCATGATCATTCCAAGCTTGTCGAGCTGGCGGAGAATGCCAGCGTTCCTGTTATCAATGGGCTCACCGAGTTCAGCCATCCCTGCCAGATACTGGCAGATATCCTGACGTTTGAAGAAAATCTTGGGGATATTAAGGGTAAAACCATCGCGTGGATCGGTGATGGTAACAATGTGGCGCAAAGCTGGATTCAGGCGGCGGCCCTCCTTGGCTTTACCGTAAAATTAGCCTGTCCAAAGAAACTGATGCCGTTGCCGGATGTCGTGGAATGGGCAAAATCCCGTGGTGCCAACATCCTGCTCACCGCAGACCCTAAGGAGGCTGCCACCGGAGCAGATGCCGTGACCACCGACACATGGGTTTCCATGGGGGATCCGGATGCTGATGCGCAGATGGCCTTGCTGGAAGGCTACCATGTCGATGAGGCTTTAATGGCGCATGCCAATAAAAACGCCATATTTCTCCACTGTTTACCAGCACATCGTGGGCAGGAAGTAACGGCCGGGGTGATAGACGGGCCGCAGTCCCGCGTGTTTGACGAAGCTGAGAACCGCCTGCATGTGCAGAAAGCTATCCTTTTGTGGTGTATGGATAAATAGTTGCTTTTTTCGGTTGAAATTAACACTAAAAACCGTGCAAAAGCGATAATTTTTCGCTATAATCACCTAGTATAAAACAAGTAGGATGCCATGCCTCCATTACTCGCGATTGCCATAGTTATATTATCGGTGCTGCTGATTGCCTTCGGCAATGACCCGATAGAAGAGGCTCGCATTGAGAACGAAAAGAAATATAAAGGGGAGAAAGACCCCCTGATGCGGGCTATCATTGATTATAACGAGGAAAAAGTCATTGGTAAAGATAGGGGAAATGGCCGCATTGAAAGTGGTACTTCCAAGCGTGAAGTGATTGAATATCCGGATCATATGGTGCCCCAGCAGAACCGTAACAACCATAATCGTACTGCTGGCCAGCGCAAGCAACCAGATGAAAGCCTGCATAATAACAGCTATTACCCGCCACCGCCGCAAGGCAGCACGGGCGGCAGCAGGACCCTTCAGGCACCGACAGCCCCGCGTAGCGATGGGCATATGTATCTAAGGGGTGGTGAAAGGTTGGCTTACCACGGCACCAAGGTGTTTATTGTGGATGCGGCAGGTAACCGGCAACCGCTTCCCGACGGGAAATACCGCACGGCCAACGGGCTTGAGCTGCAGGTCATCGGCGGCGAGAAATACATCGCCTCCAACTAAGAAAAAACACCTGACATTTGCAGGATTCCTGCTAATTTACGCTCCTTTATAGTAAGGCATATTGTGAGCAACACACCACTTCTCGATACCGTAAAACTGCCCGCTGACACGCGGAGCTTTTCGCTCGAGCAGTTGCAGCAGCTCGCAACCGAGCTGCGCGCAGAAACAGTAGATGCGGTCTCAGTAACCGGTGGGCATCTGGGCGCAGGCCTTGGTGTGGTGGAACTCACCGTTGCCATCCATCATGTGTTCAACACCCCGGAAGATATTCTTATCTGGGATGTTGGCCATCAATCCTATCCGCATAAAATCTTAACCGGCCGTCGTGATCGCATCCGTACACTCCGCCAGCCGGAAGGCTTATCTGGTTTCTGCAAACGCGATGAAAGCGAATATGACGCGTTTGGTGCAGGCCACAGCTCAACCTCCATTTCGGCGGCACTCGGTATGGCCGTTGCGCGTGATCTCTCTGGCAAAAAAAATGAAGTGATAGCCGTCATCGGCGATGGCGCAATGAGTGCCGGCATGGCGTTTGAAGCATTGAATAATGCAGGCAGCCTCGACACGCGCCTGATCGTGATCCTGAATGACAATGATATGTCGATTGCGCCACCAGTCGGTGCCATGAGCGCGTATCTCGCACGTCTCATTTCCTCACACCCATACCACACACTGCGTCATATCGGCAAAGTGGTGGCCAGCAAATTTCCGGAACCGCTCCAGAAACTCGCCAAGAAAGCCGAGCACGCAGCGCGTAATCTTGCCGTTGGCGGCACGCTCTTTGAGCAGCTTGGGTTTTATTATGTTGGCCCGGTGGATGGCCACAATCTTGAACATCTGCTGCCGGTGCTTAAAAATATTCGCGATGAAAAAGATTCAGGCCCCATATTACTGCACGTTGTCACCAAAAAAGGCCATGGCTATGCGCCTGCCGAAGAATCGGATGATAAATATCACGGCGTGGTGAAATTTGATGTAACAACCGGCGCGCAGAAAAAATCTGCAGCAGCCGCGCCGTCATACACCAAAGTATTTGCTGATAGCCTGATTGCTGAAGCTTCTAGAGATGACAAGATCATCGCCATCACCGCCGCCATGCCGTCTGGCACTGGGCTTGATAAATTTGCAGAAAAATTTCCATCACGCACATTCGATGTCGGCATCGCCGAGCAGCATGCGGTAACATTCGCGGCAGGCCTTGCCACACAGGGCTATAAGCCTTTCTGTGCGATCTATTCCACCTTCCTGCAACGCGCCTATGATCAGGTGGTGCATGATGTGGCGATCCAGAATCTGCCCGTCCGCTTCGCGCTTGACCGTGCAGGTTTAGTCGGCGCTGACGGCGCAACCCATGCCGGCGCCTTTGACATCACCTATCTTGCCACACTTCCCAATTTCGTGGTGATGGCAGCTGCCGATGAATCCGAGCTTGTGCATATGGTGGCAACCTGTGCATCTATTAATGACCGTCCATCGGCTGTGCGTTATCCGCGCGGGGAAGGTGTTGGTGTCGAACTACCTAAACAAGGTGTGCTACTGGAAATCGGTAAAGGCCGTATGGTGCGTGAAGGCGAAAGAGTCGCCATACTTTCACTGGGCACGCGCCTTACCGAATGCCTGAAAGCCGCAGAGGAATTAAACGCCACGGTGGCAGATGCCCGCTTTGCTAAACCAATAGATGAAGAATTGGTACGCAACCTGCTCAAAACCCATGAATTGGTGGTGACAGTGGAAGAGGGTGCAATCGGCGGTTTCGGTGCGCATGTGCTGAGCTTTGCTGCCAGAGAAAACCTCGATGCATCGAAAATTCTACCGCTTTATTTGCCGGATGTTTTCATCGAACAAAATAATCCGCATGTGCAGTATGACGAGGCAGGCCTAAACGGCGCCCAGATCGTGCAGGCCATAACCAAACGCCTTGGCACAAAACCTGTGCTGGTGAAGCAGCGTGGATAAGCTTCTCGTTATCGGTAATGAGCTTGGGTTTCGTGGAAATAAATACCGCTGTGCCATTGGCCGTTCTGGCATTGCCCGTAAAGAAAAAGAAGGCGATGGCATTACGCCGATTGGCACTTTCCTGCTGCGTGAGTGCTGGTATCGCGCGGATAAAATGGATGCGCCCAAAACCGGCCTGCCACTTCACATCATCCAGCAACATGATGGCTGGTGCGATGACCCGAAAAGCCCTGATTATAACAAGCATATAAAACTGCCTTACGCGGCATCACACGAAAAACTCTGGCGGGATGACGGGGCATATGACCTGATTATCCCAATAGGCTATAACGATTCGCCTGTGGTTGCCGGTCTTGGCAGTGCCATTTTCCTTCATCTGGCAAAAGCAGACTATCCTGCCACGGAAGGCTGCGTGGCACTGGCAAAACCTGATTTACTGGAAATATTGCCGTATTTTGATACGTCTACGCTGATTGAGATACGCACATAGCAAGGGTTTTTGCTTGCCTTTTTGGCCATAATCGCTAGGTTTCCGGCATCTTAACTGAAAGGAAAAACCATGTCTGCAAAGGCCGCCGCTATGAACGCTTCATTCACCGATTACAAAGTTGCTGATATTTCACTCGCTGAGTGGGGCCGCAAGGAAATCTCCATCGCTGAAAGCGAAATGCCAGGCCTCATGGCACTGCGCAAGGAATATGGCAAAAGCCAGCCGCTCAAAGGCGCGCGCATCATCGGCTGCCTGCATATGACCATTCAAACGGCGGTGCTCATCGAAACCCTCACGCATCTGGGCGCGGAAGTGCGCTGGAGCAGCTGCAATATTTTCTCCACGCAGGATCAGGCGGCAGCGGCTATCGCAGCAGCTGGCATTCCGGTATTTGCATGGAAAGGCGAAACCGAGGAAGAATATGAATGGTGCATTGAGCAGACGCTGAAAGGCCCGAACGGCTGGACAGCCAACATGATCCTCGATGACGGCGGCGACGTCACCAAGATCATGCATGAAAAACATGCTGACCTGCTTGCGCACATCAAGGGTGTTTCCGAAGAAACCACCACCGGCGTACACCGCCTGCATGAAATGGTGAAAGCAGGTAAGCTGAAAGTGCCAGCGATCGACGTGAATAATTCCGTTACTAAATCTAAATTCGACAATCTCTATGGTTGCCGCGAATCACTTCCAGATGGCCTGAAACGCGCCACTGACGTGATGCTTGCCGGCAAGATCTGCGTGGTTGCAGGCTTTGGTGATGTGGGCAAAGGTTGCGCGGCATCTCTCAAAACGCAGGGTGCACGCGTGATCGTAACCGAAATTGACCCTATCTGTGCGCTGCAGGCGGCCATGGAAGGTTATCAGGTGACCACCATGGAAGAAGCCGTGTCGTATGCGGATATTTTCGTAACCGCTACAGGCAACGAAGACATCATCACGCTTGAGCACATGCGCGCCATGAAAGACCGTGCGATTGTATGTAACATCGGCCATTTCGACAGCGAGATCCAGGTTGCAGCGCTTGGCAACATGAAATGGACTGAAGTGAAACCGCAGGTGGATGAAGTAGAATTTCCGGATGGCAAGCGCATCATCCTGCTCGCCAAAGGCCGTTTGGTGAATCTGGGTTGTGCCACCGGACATCCAAGCTTTGTGATGTCCACCAGTTTTTCCAACCAGGTATTGGCGCAGATAGAGCTTTGGAATAATCATAAAAAATATGAAAACAAAGTATATGTTCTGCCAAAGCACCTTGATGAAAAAGTAGCAGCACTGCACCTTGAAAAACTGGGTGTGAAGCTCACCAAACTCACCAAGAAACAGGCTGCGTATATCAACGTGGATGCGAATGGGCCATTCAAGCCGGATGCGTATCGGTATTAGTTCTTTGGTGCTGGTTGCTAGTTGCTGGTCATTGAAATTTCTAGCAACTAACAACTAGCAACCAACCACTCCTTTTTACATGACAGCGTTTGTTATTTATTCTAAAACAATGTCATGGCTGAAACACGGCGATTTAAGGATGTGCTGAAATCCGCTCTGGGAGCGGCAGTGAAGCCATCGTCACAAATTGCCGTGCAGGTTGAGATAGAAGAGCTGAAAAAGCAGGCCGCGCGCCTTGCGCAGGAAAACGAAAAGCTCAAAAGCGAAATCCGCAATTATTCCACCATCATCAACATGTCGCCATATCCCATCTGGCAGCGCGACAAAGACCTGAAACTTAAATTTTACAATCTTGCTTACAGCATGGCGGTGGAAGAGGAAGGTGAAAGCGTGGAAACGCCCGAGCTCGACCATAAAATGCGGCCAATGGCACGCCAGGCCATTGAAACCGGCAAACCTGCACATGACCGCCGGCATATCGTGGTGGCCGGCGAACGCAGGCTTTATGACATCACAGAGCTGCCACTTTCGCAGGAAAAAATATCGGTTGGTTTTGCACAGGATGTCACCGAATTTGAAATTCTGAAAGAAGACCTGCAGAGGCACGTTTCGGCGCAAACGGACCTGCTGGAAAGCTCAGCTTCCGCCATGGCCATCTATGGCTCGGATATGCGGCTCAAATCCTTCAATTATGCCTTCGTGGCACTGTGGAAATTCGATGAGATGTGGCTGGGCACACAGCCGACTTACAGCGAAATCCTTGAAGTGCTGCGCGACAAGCGGAAGCTGCCGGAGCAGGCGAATTTCCAGCAATTCAAGCAGCAGCAATTGAAATTGTTCACGGACCTTATCGAACCGCGTGAGGAATTTTTCCACCTGCCGGATGGCATTTCTCTGCGTGTTATCGCCATTCCGCATGCACTCGGCGGCATCCTGTTCGCCTATGAAGACGTGACAGATCGCCTTGCGCTTGAGCGCTCCTACAACACACTGATTGCCGTGCAGAGTGAAACGCTGGACAATCTGCATGAAGGCGTTGCCGTGTTCGGGGAAGATGGCCGGCTTAAACTGTACAACCCGGGCTATCTGAGCCTGTGGAATATCGATACCGAGCTTGCAGTGAGCGAGCCGCACATCTCGGAGATCATCGACCGCTGCAAGAACCTGTTCGTCTTCGAGGATTGGGAACATTTCAAACAGGACCATATCACGCAGATTCAGGTGCGTGAGCTGCGCTCCCGCCAGATGGAACGCACCGATGGCAAGGTGATAGACTGGCGCAAGATTCCGCTGCCAGATGGCGCAACGCTCATCACCTACATGGATATCACCGATTCCACGCTGGTGGAGCGTTCCTTACGCGAACGCAACGAAGCCCTGCAGGAAGCCGATAAACTCAAAACCGAATTCCTCGCCAACGTTTCGTATGAGCTGCGTTCACCGCTCACCTCCATTGCCGGTTTTTCGGAAATGCTCAAGCAGGAATATTTTGGCGCGCTTTCGGAAAAACAAAAAGAATATGTTGATGGCATCCACCAGTCATCCATGCGCCTTATGCAACTCATCAATGACATCTTGGATCTTGCCAGCGTTGAGGCAGGCTATATGCGCCTTGAAGTCACCAAGTTCGATGTTTACGCCATGATGAAGTCAGTGATGTCGCTTATCCAGGAGCGCGCCAAGGAGCATAATCTGCAGCTGGCATTCGAATGCCCAAGCAAGATCGGTAAAATGTCTGGCGATGAAACACGCATCAAACAGATACTCTTCAACCTGCTGTCCAACGCCATCCAGTATTCAAGCGCAGGCCAGACGATCACGCTTGGCGCACGCGAAGCAACGAGCGATGGGGTTATCCTGTGGGTAGCCGATGAAGGGCAGGGCATCCCGCCGGAAGAGCATGCAGCGGTATTTGGTAAATTCTACCGCGGCAAGGCGCAGGAGAAAACAAAGGGTAAATCCACCAAACGCTCGGGCACGGGCCTTGGCCTTTCCATCGTAAAAAGTTTTGTTGAGTTGCATGGCGGCCATGTGGAAGTACATTCTGATATTGGCCAGGGCTCCAAGTTCGAATGCCATTTCGACCGCCACAACCCAGACCTGCAACAGCACATCAAATCCAAAAAGGCGGTAGCATGATGGACAAACGCTACATACTAACTCTCTCCTGCAGGGACGTGCGCGGTATTGTAGCCGCAGTGACGCGTTTCCTCGCCGATCGCCACGGGTTCATCGTGGAATCCGGCCAGTTTGGCGATGAGTCTACCGGCCAGTTCTTCATGCGCGTGGATTTCGGGCTTGAAGCTGGTGCGCCTTCCGAAGAAAAGCTTCGCGCCGAATTTACGGAAACGGTGGCAAAGCCATTCACCATGGAGTGGGAACTGCATGACAAGGCAAAGAAAAGCCGTGTGCTCATCGCGGTATCCAAGGAAGGACACTGCCTGAATGACCTGCTTTACCGGTATGAAACCGGCCAGCTTGCCATCGATATTCCGGCCATCATCTCCAACCATCCGGATCTGGAAATGGTGGCGAACCGTCATGATGTGCCGTTTTACCACCTGCCGATCACGGGTAATAAGCAATTGCAGGAAGCTAAAATTCTGGATATCGCCGATGAATATGAAATTGATGTGATGGTGCTGGCGCGCTACATGCAGATATTATCTGGCGAAATGTGCAGCCAGATAGCTGGCCGCGCCATCAACATCCACCATTCCTTCCTGCCGAGCTTTAAAGGTGCAAAGCCTTATGCGCAGGCCTATGCGCGCGGTGTTAAAATCATTGGCGCGACGGCGCATTACGTCACCACAGATCTGGACGAAGGCCCGATCATCGAGCAGGAAGTGGCGCGTGTTGACCATGCGCACTGTGTGGATGATTTAGTGGCGATAGGCCGTGACATTGAATGTTTGGTACTGTCCCGCGCCCTGAAATACCATGTGGAGCACCGCGTGCTGCTCAACGGCAAAAAAACCGTGGTGTTTAAGTAATTACAGTTCGTGCGAGCGGAAGATACCGTAGAAACCAAGGCCAGTAGCCACTAAACCGGCAGCGGTTGCACCCGCACCGACCACAGCTTTGAATGTGCGTTCACCACCAGTAAGCGGTGCCATGACCAACACGGTGGTACGTTTGCCATCCTTGCTGTCGACCTGCTGCAATTGCTGCTGCTTCAGTCCACTCATCGCCTGTGATAACATCTGACTGCCAACTTCCATGGCAACGCTGCCAAGTACCATTTCACCCACTGCAAAACCCATACGTGCCGCTGGCGTTTTGGTTTTCATCCATTCTTCATGCCTTTGGAAGCCGTTACTGATGCGGCTGCCAAAATGTTTCTGCAGGAAGCCACCTTCTTTTTTTGCGGTCTTGGCTGCATCAGCGGCTTCTTTATTTGCAGCTTCAATCGTTGCTTTCGCAGCTTTCAGGCTGGCTGCTTTTTCAGCTTTCTCGAGCGTATCTTGCAGGGTGTAATCCACCGCAGCTTTAACATTCTCAATCGTTGCATCGCTTTTTACCAGCTTTGCATATTCTGCACCGGCAGCATTGAGCTGGCCGCTGATGACCTCCAATGATGCACCACTGTCCAACTGCCTTTTAAAGCCGGTAAGCATTTGCAGCTTGTCAGCAAGTTCACTGGCTTCCTGTTTATGGCGGGGGGTTTGCAGATGCTGCATGCTGCCGCGCAGTTCTTCAGCTAGTTGCAGGCTTTTCTGGATAAGTTCACTCATGCAAACATTCTAAACCATCTGGCTGTAAACCGGTGTTACAAAATTGTGAAACCCATATGCGCAAGAAACACCATATTAAACAATATGTTATTTTCCTGGCAGCGTGTCGAGGAAGGATTTCTGGGCGGCCAGCAGGTCCAGATGGTGGGTGGAAAACACATAGCCATGCTCATTCAGCAGGGCGCAGGTGGTCATTTTTTCTTCATCGTTTAGATGCACATATTCCATGTTGATGATGCTGGGTTTGTGGCGGGTAAAATCCAGCTGGCTTAGCACTTTGTAATCATAGCCTTCTGTGTCGATCTGCAGCACATCGATATGCTGCACGTTATGTTTTTCCAGCAGCGCGCCAAGCGGCAGTGTTTGCACATCCTGTGTGATGAGGTGATTTTTCAGATCGGGGCAGCTGGCGATATTGCGGCTGTTTTCAACGAATGTGGCACAGCCCGCCGCCCATTCGGGGAATTCTGCCAGCACATCGGGGTTCACGCGGATGAGTGATTTCGTTTCTTCCGATTCAGCGATGGCGACATTTTCAAAGATCAACCCATCCTTACCGCTGTAATTTGCTTTGAGTTTTTCAAACAGGTCAGGCAGGGGCTCCACCAGGATGCCGCGCCAGTTATAACGCACAATGAATGCGCGCAGCGGATCATGCAACACGCCGTCACACGCGCCGATCTGGACAAAAAATACATCGGGCTTGAAGTGCGAAAGTTGGTTCAACAGCGGGTTAAGCACCAGCCGTGATTGCCGGTTTTTCTGCTTGGAATGGCTAATCTGCTGCCCGCGCCTTTGCAGCCGCGACAGGAATGCCAGGTAATCCTCAGACACGGTGCATCAATGCGTAATGACGCCTTCACTGCCTTCCGGCGGCAGGATGGGCGCAACCGCTTTTGGTGGTGTCCATTCCACGGCTTCCGGCATGCGAACCAGCGCATGTTGCAGTACTTCATCCACATTGGAAACAGGGATGATCTCCATGCCGCTTTTCACGTTGTCCGGAATTTCCTCAAGATCTTTCACATTTTCCTGCGGAATGAGCACGGTGGTGATACCGCCGCGCAATGCTGCCAGCAGTTTTTCCTTGAGGCCACCGATGGCCAGCACGCGGCCACGCAACGTAACCTCGCCGGTCATGGCAACATTCTTCTTCACCGGGATACCGGTAAGCACCGAAACAATCGCGGTCGTCATGGCGATACCTGCCGACGGGCCATCCTTCGGTGTGGCACCTTCCGGTACGTGCACGTGAATGTCCTTCTGCTGGAAGGTCGGCGGGATAACGCCAAAGCTCAGCGAGCGCGAACGCACATATGAAATGGCCGCCTGCACGGATTCCTGCATCACATCACCCAGTTTACCGGTGATGCTGGTTTTTCCTTTGCCCGGCATGGTCACTGCTTCGATGACGAGCAGGTCACCACCCACTTCCGTCCAGGCAAGGCCAGTTACCATACCCACGAGGTCTTCTTTTTCCACTTCGCCGAAGGTGAATTTGCGCACACCGGCATATTTGCCGAGGTTCTTGGCATTCACCGTGATCTTGTTCTTTTCTTCGAGCAGTATCTCCTTCACCGATTTACGGGCGAGGTTGGCAATTTCGCGCTCAAGGTTACGCACACCAGCTTCCCGCGTGTAATAACGTATGATATCGCGCAGGGCCGCTTCATCGAGAGACCATTCCTCTTTCTTGAGGCCGTGGTTTTTTATCTGCTTTGGAATCAAATGCTGTTTGGCGATATGGACTTTTTCATCTTCGGTGTAACCCGGAATACGAATGACTTCCATGCGGTCCATCAGCGGCCTGGGCATATTCATGCTGTTGGCGGTCGCCACAAACATCACATCCGACAGGTCATAATCCACTTCAAGGTAATGGTCATTGAAGGTGTGGTTCTGTTCGGGGTCCAGCACTTCAAGCAGGGCTGCCGCAGGATCGCCGCGGAAATCCGAGCCCATCTTGTCGATCTCATCGAGCAGGAAAAGCGGGTTGCTTGATTTTGCTTTCTTCATCGACTGCACAATTTTACCCGGCATCGAACCGATATAGGTACGGCGATGGCCACGGATCTCAGCCTCATCACGCACGCCGCCAAGTGAGATACGCACGAAATTGCGCCCCGTGGCACGCGCTACCGATTTGGCCAGCGAGGTTTTACCCACGCCCGGCGGGCCAACGATACACAGAATCTGGCTTTTCACCTGCTTGGTGCGCTGCTGCACGGCAAGATACTCAAGGATACGTTCCTTTACTTTATCAAGACCATAATGATCTTCATCCAGCACTTTCTGGGCGAATTTGAGATCGCTCACGATGCGGGTTTGCTTTTTCCACGGCAGGGCAGTGATCCAATCCAGATAGTTGCGGATAACAGAAGCCTCCGCCGACATGCTGCTCATGGTGCGCAGCTTTTTGATCTCTGCCATGCATTTTTCACGGGCTTCCTTGGAGAGCTTTATTTTATTGATCTTGCCTTCCAGTTCGCCCAATTCATCTTTACCATCCTCACCTTCGCCCAGTTCCTTCTGGATGGCTTTCATCTGCTCATTCAGATAGTACTCGCGCTGGGTTTTTTCCATCTGGCGTTTGACACGGCTGCGAATACGACGTTCGGTGTTGAGTACGGCGATCTCGCTTTCCATCAGCGCGAAGATATGTTCAAGCCGTTCGTATACAGAAAGCATCTCGAGGATTTTCTGTTTCTCAGCAATGTCCACTGACATATGCGCAGCAATGGTATCAGCCAGGAGGGATGGATTAGTCAGCTTACTGACTGTTCCGAGGGTCTCAGGCTGTATCTTCTTGTTTAATTTAACATATTGCTCAAACTGATTGAGCACGGTGCGATAGAGCGCATCAACTTCCTGTTTCTCATTATCGGTCTTTTCATCTACCAGCTCACCGAGCACCTGGAAGTAATCGGGGTTGTTCACGAACTCAACTATATTGGCACGGGCAATACCTTCCACCAGCACCTTCACGGTGCCATCAGGCAGGCGGAGGAGTTGCAGGATATTGCCAATAGTACCCATCTTATACAGGTCGGTTTCACGCGGGTCATCGACGCCGCCGTTTTTTTGCGTCACCAGCAAAATTTTGCCTTCGCGTTTGACCACTTCTTCGAGTGCGCGGACAGACTTTTCGCGTCCCACAAATAATGGCACCACCATGGACGGGAACACCACAATGTCCCGCAGCGGCAATACAGGGTAAATCTCGGTTTTAGCTTCTGAACTGGTTTGCATACATGATATATTTTACGGGGGTGAATCAGAGTATTTTGCTTGCTATTTTAATATAGGGGAACTATCCACGCATTTCCAGTGGTTAGTAGCTAATAACTGGTAAATAGGCTCTAGTACGCTGAAATACAGTGCTTATTTTGGGATAGATTTTATGCGGGTGTGGCGGAATTGGCAGACGCACCAGATTTAGGTTCTGGCGCCGCAAGGCGTGAAGGTTCAAGTCCTTTCACCCGCACCAGCCTACGCTCTGCGAGCTTCGGGTGGCTTACGCCTTCGTAAGCCGCGCGAAGGCCGGTACTTGGCGTAGGAGTGTCCGCCGAAGCTCGTTTACGAGCGAAGGCTGGACTATAGAGTGAGATTTAAGGGGACTACTTACTTTTACCACTGCGTGCGCCGATTACCGCGGGATCATCCTCTTTAGGGTGGCATATAGTATTATCACCTGAGGCACCCTCGCAATGAATCGATGCAAAATCTATGGTATCCCAGTTAGTGCCTGTGCCCGTAGCTCTAACACAGCCGCCTAAGAGTGAAAAAACAACCAGATATGTTAAAATATGTGGTCTCATACACCTATAGATAGCTATAAACCCATAAAAAAGCAATAATACTGCATAAATTGTCATAATACTGTAGTTATTCACTTAATACGTTGTCATCAAACTTTCATATACCATGGAAAAACGGCATGTTAGACTGTAGGCTGGTAATCATTGAAAATACACCATGACCGAAGAAAAAACACGCTTTGAAGCCCTGATAGACAAGGAACTGGACAACGCCAAGTCCGGGCAGGGCGCGTATGCCAAGCTGTATGACCAGCAAAAAACCCAGTGGCTTGCCACAGAAACCCAGAAGATGATTGCTACCACTGGTTCAGTGACCGCGGATGACCAGCAGAAATTAGTCCAGCAATTTGATAGCAAGTGGGACCAGAACAAAGATGGTACCATAGAAAATAGCCTCAAAGCGTCGGCGATGAAGGCTTATAATGGTGATTCCAAGGAAACACAGGTCGAGAATGCCGCGAATACTGCCATGGATAAAGCCGGCAGCGTGATCGGTGGTGGTGTCAGCAGCATGTTGATGGGCGGGGATTTTACCGGTGGCCTTTCCCACGGTCTGCGCCATGCCATTATGGGCCTCATCATGAGTATTCCGTTTGTTGGGGAATTCCTTGGCCAGGCCATGGGCTGGATGGGCAGCAAAGTAAAATCGCTGTTTGGTAGCGAGGAAAAATCCCTAAGCTGGTCGGAAGCGGGTGATAAAGTCACGCGTGATAAGATCAAGGAACGCATGGGAGCCCAACTGGGGCAATATGCCGATGTGAACCAGCTTGCAAAATTGGTGGATGAAGCGGGGAAAAATCCTGGTGCAGAACAGCCTGCAGATGGCAGGGTTTTACTGGATAAAGACAAAGACGGCAAAATCAACGCCACTGAGCTGGATGTGAACAAAGACACTATGCTGACCACTGCCGACAGAGAGGGCATTACAAAGCAGCTCAACAATCAGGAAGCGACCCAGAAACTGTTTGAAGAATTGAAGCAGCAGGGCGTCACTTTTGATAATCAAAAGGTTAGTGAACTGACCACGCAAAGCATTCCTGCTGCAACACCATCTGGCAGCAGCCAATCCAGATAATCCCTGGAATACCGGTTTATCCTGCCATTCCACAATCTTTAGCTTTTATACGCTTTCCATTTGCCTTTTTACACGCTTTGTGGTTTGCCCTTATGTCCGTTTAATCATTTGGCCAAAGCCCCGCAGTATCTGCGGGCGTAAAAGAGGAAGTGTCATGAAAGTTACTGAGCTGGAAAAAAAGGGTCTTAAAGTAGTTCTGAAAATCGTGGTGGATGCCGATGTCATCCGTCAGCAGACCGAAGCCGAGCTGAAAACAGCCGGTGAGCGTGTGAAGATCCCTGGCTTCCGCCCTGGTTACATCCCAATGAAAGTATTGCAGCAGCGTTATGGCAAGGCCGTTGAAGCCGATGTCATCAAGCAGGTGGTAAGCCGCAGCAGCTCCGATGCGTTGGCACAGAAAAAGATCCGTCCGGTCGCCACGCCAAAAGTGGATATCGATAAAGATTATAAGGAAGGCTCTGATCTAGGCTTCACGCTCACGGTTGAATCCTTCCCGCCAGTACCTAAAGTAGCGTTTGATAAAATCAATCTCGAACGCCAGACCTACGAAATCGCCGATTCGGATATCGAAGATGCATCTAAGCGCATTGCCGAGCGTAGCCCTAATTTCGAACGCGCCAAGGAAGGCACCAAAGCTAAAGAAGGCCATGTGGTGAATATTGATTTCAAAGGCATGATCGATGGTGTGGCTTTTGATGGCGGCACGGCAACCGGTTTCCGCCTCGAGCTTGGCAGCGGCCAGTTCATTGAAGGTTTCGAAGGGCAGCTGATAGGTGCTAAAGAAGGTGACGAGCGCGAAGTGAAAGTGACCTTCCCGAAACAGTATCATGCAGAATCACTGGCAGGTAAGCCTGCCGTGTTTGAAGTGAAGGTGAATGAGGTTCATGAAAAACAGCTTCCTGCGATCGATGAAAAATTCGCAACGGAGCGTGGCTTTGCAGATCTGAAGGCATTGCAGGATGCTATCCGCAGCCAGCTGGCTAAGGAGTATGACCAGATTGTCCGCACCCGCCTGAAGAAACAGCTCTTTGATCATCTGGATGAAACGGTTGATTTCGAGCTGCCGGAAAGCATGGTGGAAATGGAATTCAATTCTATCTGGGAGCGTCTGCAGGAAGCGCGTGCGCAGGGCGATGAATCCGTTGCCGGCCGCAGTGATGCAGAACTTAAGGAAGAGTATATGGACATTGCGCGCCGCCGTGTGAAGCTTGGCATCATGCTGGCAGATATCGGTACGCAGAATAATATCGTCGTCAGCCGTGATGAGCTGGGCCGCGCTGCCATGCAGCAGGCCAGCATGTTCCCGGGACAGGAGCGCCAGGTAATGGAATTCTATAAAAACAATCCGGATCGCCTGGAAGATCTGCGTGGTCCGATCCTCGAAGAAAAAGCCGTAGATTACGTGCTGAGCAAAGTGTCCATGAAAGATAGCAAAGTATCGACCAAGGAACTGGCTGAAGAAGATATGGAAGTTTCCGGCAAGAAATCCGCTTCCGGTGCGCGTGGCAAACCTGCTAAAAAAGAAGCAGAGGGAAAACCTTCGAAAGCCAAGCCATCTTCAAAAAAGAATGAGTCAGACGAATAATAATGAATAATTAACCTTTGGCCGTTACTACAGAAAAGTATACTTCAATAAAACAACACTTAGGAAATATTATGGCCGATATCGTTGATACTTTCGCAAGCACACTTGTGCCTATCGTTATTGAGCAGACAAGCCGTGGCGAACGCTCGTTTGACATTTACTCACGTCTACTCAAAGAGCGTATCATCTTTCTGGTAGGCCCCGTGCATGACCAGATGGCATCGCTCATCTGTGCACAGTTGCTGTTCCTTGAATCGGAAAATCCCGATAAGGAGATTTTCATGTATATCAACTCGCCAGGTGGCGTTGTAACCGCAGGTATGTCGATCTACGACACCATGCAGTATATTCGCCCGAAAGTGGCCACGCTGTGTTTCGGTCAGGCAGCCTCCATGGGTTCACTGCTGCTTACTGCCGGTGAGCCAGGCATGCGTTATGCCTTGCCGAATGCCCGCGTGATGATCCATCAGCCTTCCGGTGGCTTCCAGGGTCAGGCGACGGACATTGAAATCCACGCCCGTGAGATTTTAAACCTCAAGGCAAAGCTCAATCAGGTCTATGTAAAACATACCGGCCAGAAGCTTGCCGTTATTGAGAAAAACATGGAACGCGATAATTTCATGAGTGCTGAGACGGCAAAGGAATTTGGCCTTATAGATCAGGTGCTTGAGAAGCGGTCGTCCGAGGATGGCACAGCCGATAAGAAGCCTAAATCGTAATAGGTTGTTAACGGGTAGTCGCCTATAATAAATCAATAGCATAAGTCAAAGGGATCATTGTGACAAAGAGTGGCAGCAGGGAATCCAAAAACACACGTTACTGTTCTTTCTGTGGAAAGAGCGAGCATGAGGTGCGCAAGCTGATTGCGGGCCCAACAGTATTCATCTGTGATGAATGCGTGGTGCTGTGCATGGATATCATCCGCGCTGCCGACAAGGGCGTACTTGCCAAGGAAGGTGATGAGATCGCCAAACCTGCCGAGATCCGCAAAGTGCTCGATGATTATGTCATTGGTCAGGAGCAGGCGAAGAAAATTCTCTCTGTTGCCGTTCACAACCATTACAAGCGCGTATCACTGCTTGAGAAAAATTCCGATGTTGAACTGGCAAAATCCAACATCCTGCTGATCGGTCCAACCGGTTCGGGTAAAACGCTTCTGGCGCAGACATTAGCACGCATTCTTGACGTGCCGTTCACCATGGCGGATGCCACCACACTGACCGAAGCGGGTTACGTGGGCGAGGACGTGGAAAACATCATCCTGCGTTTATTGCAGGCAGCTGATTATAACGTTGAGCGTGCCCAGCGCGGTATCGTCTATATCGACGAAGTCGATAAGATATCTCGTAAGTCTGATAACCCATCCATCACCCGTGACGTATCGGGCGAAGGTGTGCAGCAGGCACTCCTGAAACTCATGGAAGGCACGGTAGCATCCGTTCCGCCGCAGGGTGGCCGCAAACATCCGCAGCAGGAATTCCTGCAGGTGGATACAGCGAATATCCTCTTCATCGTGGGCGGCGCGTTTGCCGGTTTAGAAAAAATTATTGCCGCACGTGGCAAGGGTACAGCGATTGGTTTCGGCGCGGATGTACGCAGCCAGGAAAACCAGCGCATCGGCGAACTCTTCTCCAAAGTGGAGCCGGAAGACCTGCTCAAATTCGGTCTGATTCCGGAATTCGTTGGCCGTCTGCCGATCATTGCAACGCTTACCGATCTGGATGAAGACGCACTCATTTCCATTCTCACCGAGCCGAAAAATGCTCTGGTGAAACAGTATGGAAAACTTTTCGAAATGGAAGGCGTACGCCTGCGCTTCTCTGATGAAGCACTCAAGGCAGTAGCTAAGAAAGCCATCAAGCGCAAAACGGGTGCGCGTGGTTTGCGTGCCATCCTGGAAACCATGTTGCTTGATCTGATGTATGATCTGCCAAGCATGCCGAACGTGGAAGAGGTGATCATCAATGCCGATGTGGTTGATAATGGCGCACCACCGGTGATTGTACATTCCGACCAGAAACAGAGCAGCAAGAAGGCACACTAAACGCCTTGCTTTATGCGTGTTTTACGAGTTGTCGCGCAATTTCCAATCTCGACTATTGATTGAAATGGCAGGCTGAGTGCGCGATTCGCCAAGCAGTTTTTTTGGCATTAATAAAATTTTTACTGTTTACATTTGTATTTTTCCATGCTTGATTTCGCCTGTAGCTTGCATTTCAAGCCATGTTGTGAGTGGTTCACCGCATGTTTGCAGGCTTAATTAAAGCAACTAGGGAGTTTACAATGAACAAGAACGAACTGATCGCCGAAGTGGCGGATAAATGCAGTATCACCAAAGCAGCTGCAGCTGAATGCATCGATGCATTCATCTCTTGCGTTTCAAAGTCTATGTCAAAAGGTGAAGAAGTTCGCCTCGTTGGCTTTGGCACTTTCACCACCGTGCATCGTAAAGCGACCGAAGGCCGCAATCCTCGCACCGGCGCTGTGATCAAAATCCCGGCAGCTAATAAACCAAAATTCAAAGCTGGCAAAGCTCTCTCCGAAATGGTGAACAAGAGCTCCAAGCGTAAAGCTGCGTAAGTAGCCGCTTTTTTGCACTGCGAACGCCCGGGTCTTTCCCGGGCGTTTTTCTTTGGCGGGAATGCTGTGCAACCCCTTAAATCCTGCGGGTTTTGGGGATTTTGCATTTTTTTATAAATAGGCCGTTGCATTGCCTTGGAAAAACAGGTAAAAGGCTACTCCGTTTTACGAAAAGACGGGCGATTAGCTCAGTTGGTAGAGCATCTCGTTTACACCGAGAGGGTCGGCAGTTCGAGCCTGTCATCGCCCACCATCCGCCTTCGCTGATTTTGGCGAAGCCAAAATCTAGCTGCGGCGAGACTTCGCCTGCAGCGTGCGAAGTGGATGCCTCGCCGGAGTTCTTTTAGGAACGGAGGCGGGCTGGAGAACACACTATGGCATCCATCCAGATACTGCTGGCTACCTGTAACGGTGAACACTATCTTTCAACGCAGCTCGATTCCCTGTTTGCACAAACCTATACGGATTGGCAAATCCTTGTCCGTGATGATAATTCCTTAGATACAACAATAGCTATCCTCGAGCATTACGCCGCCGCCCATCCGGGCCGGATACGCATCATCCGCGATGATCCTCACCTGCGGCTTGGCACCAAAAATAATTTCAGCCGCCTGTTGGAACATGCCGATGCGCCGTATGTGATGTTATGCGATCAGGATGATCGCTGGCACCCGGATAAGATCGCTCTTACGCTTACACACATGCAGCAGATGGAAGCGCGGCATGGCGCGCAAATGCCGCTGCTGGTTCACACAGATGTAGCCTTATGTGACCGCCAGCTGCAGGTTACCGCCGCTTCGCTGAACCATTACAGCCATATGGATAAACATGATACCAGCCTGGCGCGCGTGTTGTTGAAGAATCCCGCCTGGGGCATGAGCATGATGCTCAACCGGTCATTGGTGCAAAAAGCCAGCCCCGTTCCAGCTGAGGATACGATGCACGACTCATGGGTAACGCGCGTGGCGGCTTTGGTTGGCCAGATCGGCTATATCGATATTCCACTGGTGGATTACCGTGTGCATGGCAGCAATGTAAGCACCATTGCGTTGCCGCGCAGTTTGCTGGGGCGTGTTACGAGCCGTCTTAAAAATGGCATGGTTTCGGCGCTGCGCACCAAGCAGCAGGAATATCATGCCATGTTTGAAAACGCTGCCTGCGTGTCCGATGTGCTTCTTGTCCGGTTAGGCCAGCATATTAGTGCTAATCAGCGCGATGTGCTGCAAACCTGCCTTAGCCTTCCTGGGCAATCGCCCGGTCAGCGTATTAAAGCCATCCATCACTATCGGCTGTTTCCAGATAGCGGGTTTCGCAAATGGCTGGAAACCTGTCTGTTTTTTGCCGTGGCAGCAAGGCAGGCGCAGGTCTGGCACGTTAGTGAAAAGCCAGCTTTAAAGCCGTTTTTTATAAGGTTTGGGCGGGCTGGCGAATATTTCCTTCTAAAACTACGAAAAGTGGTTGATTTCAGGTGCGTTTTCTGTTTCCTCTAACCCCTCACTTGCGGGGGTGTAGCTCAGTTGGTTAGAGCGTCGCCCTGTCACGGCGAAGGCCGCGGGTTCGAGTCCCGTCACTCCCGCCATCCGCCTCCGCTTACCGGAGCCAATAAGAAATTGGCTCCGGTAAGCTGCGGCGAGACTAGCTACCAAAAATTATAAAATGTTATACGGCCCATCAAGGAACATAGGGAGGCGGATGCCTCGCCACAGCTGCGAAGCAGCGACGGCGGGCTGGTAAATATGTATTATGTTTATGTACTGCAAAGTATCGCTAGTCCGGATAGGTTCTATACAGGTGAAACGCCCGATCTAAAACGACGACTTGGCGAACATAATGACGGCAAATCCGTTCATACGAATAAATACAAGCCGTGGAAACTTTATTGCTATTTTGCCTTCCATTCTCATGAGACAGCTAAAAAATTTGAGCAATATTTGAAAACTGCATCCGGTAGGCGGTTCCTGCTAAGGCATTGCACCTAAGAAATTGCAACGCAGCAAGGCTTAAAAGCCGCAGCGAGTACGTCCCGTCACATTTCATTAAAGTGTGCGTTTATTAGTACTAAGTGTAACTTGTAGCTTGCTTGCAAGTGCCTGCACTAAACGCCTCAAGTCTGGGTCGGTACGTAACTTTTCAGCTACAATCTTATAATTTTCAGCATTATTGATATCTGCGGCCATCTCAGCATTATGCCTGCCAATAGGGCCATTTAGGCCATTAATAAACTCTGTCTCGGCCCTTTTTCTGGATTCTGCGGCGTGCTTATCGTAAAGGGTTGCCAGTTCATCCAGCACAAGTACTGCACCTTCGATGCTGCGGCGCGTTAAAGTTTCGGATTCTCCACGTGATAGAACAAATAAAGCATGGCGGAATTCTCTCACTGTCTGCGATCCTTCATCCAGCGATACGCTGTTAAATGTTTTCGCGCGGTGTTGTATGCGGTGGCCTTCAATGTCCGTGAAATCATTTTCAGGCAGCAGTACAAAATTCAATATCGCGAGTGCCAGTTCCTTTTCGGAACGCGGGTCAGCAAATGGAAGTTCTTTTTGGGTAAATTTGGTCATAATGACATTTAGCGATTATATTGCACAGTTATTGGCGTAATACCCATTTTGGCGCACATATCATTCAATTTCTCAATGATAATATCAAGGTTATCTGCGGCCTCCAGCCAGCCGGCTCCCTGATTTTGTACTGCAAACGGATTGTTGTTCAGTGGATTGATGTTATTCGTTTTGCGTCTGGCTTTTTGGTAGCTGCTGCTGTCGCTGGTTTCTGCAAGCTCAACGGCTTTCCAGTGCAATTCCTTGCTGGTTTGCCGGAATGTTTCCTGTAATTTTGCCAATACGGGAATTGTATCCCGAAAGCGAAGGCGTTCAGCCGGCGACAAAAACCCTTTTTCTTCCAGTTTGTCTAGCATGTCGCGCAAAAAATGCAGCTGTTCCGCTATGTGCGGCCGCTCAATATCAATATAAAGTTTTTCACTGTCAACCAGGAACTGGCGGAAAGTACTGGTGCCATCAGGGTTAGGAAAAGCCGGGCATTTCTGGATCGCACGTGACTCTGCGCTGAAGCCTTGCCCTGAATGTTGCGAATTATGCGGTAATTTTTTTGTCATAAATATTTGTTTTCTTATAATCCATATTTATACCATTCCTTAACCTTTATTAGCAATAAATTCTTGCAATGAAATATCACAAAAATCCCTTTGCAACATCGGGGGTTGCTCTGTAAAAGCATAGGCATGGAAACACTCTTGCAAAACTACTTCCCGATCCTCGTTTTCCTTGGCATTGCCTGCGGTTTAGCGTGCGTCATGGTATTCCTGCCCATGCTGCTGGCACGGCAGAAGCCTGACACGGAAAAAGTCTCCGCCTATGAATGCGGTTTTGAAGCCTTCGGTGATGCGCGCGGCAAGTTCGATGTGCGGTTTTACCTCGTCGCTATTTTGTTCATTATCTTTGATCTTGAAGTGGCGTTTTTATTCCCATGGGCAGTATCGCTCGGTGAGATCGGCGAAGCAGGTTTCTGGTCGATGATGGGTTTTCTTTTCGTGCTCACCATCGGCTTTGCTTATGAATGGAAGAAGGGAGCTCTCGAATGGGAGTGATTCAGGCGCAGCAATCCGGTTTCCAGCCGCTGGTTTCCGATCAAGACAAGCTGCTCAAGCAGGCTTTCGACCAGATGAATGATAAAGGCTTTGTGGTGGCCAAGCTCGACCATCTCGTAAACTGGGCGCGTTCGGGTTCGCTGTGGCCGATGACATTCGGTCTGGCTTGTTGCGCGGTGGAGATGATGCAGGCAGCCGCTTCGCGTTATGATATGGACCATCTGGGTGTGGTGTTCCGCCCCAGTCCCCGCCAGTCAGATGTAATGATCGTGGCAGGCACGCTGTGCAATAAAATGGCGCCGGCACTGCGCAAGGTCTATGACCAGATGGCCGAACCGCGCTATGTAATTTCCATGGGCTCATGCGCCAATGGTGGCGGCTATTATCACTATTCCTATTCGGTGGTGCGTGGCTGTGACCGCATCGTGCCGGTGGATGTTTATGTGCCCGGCTGCCCGCCAACCGCTGAGGCATTGATGTACGGCATTCTCCAGCTTCAGAAAAAAATCCGCCGCACAGGGACGATCATCCGATGAACGATTTTGTCGCATACCTGAAACAATCCGTCCCCGGCAGCATCCTGCATGCTGAAATGGTAAATGGCGAGTTCGTCATCCATGCCGATCATGCACATCTGGAAACGCTCCTGTGGTTCCTGCGCGATGATGCATCCTGCCAGTTCGCGCAGCTTACCGATATTTGCGGCGTTGATTACCCGGGTCGCGAGAAGCGTTTTGAGGTGGTGTATAACCTGCTCAGCTTCAAACATAATGCGCGCATCCGTGTGAAGGTCGCCACCGATGAAAAAACACCAGTGCCGACCGCATGCAGCGTCTATTCAGCCGCCGGTTGGTATGAGCGCGAAGTGTGGGACATGTATGGTGTGATGTTCTCCGGTCATCCGGACCTGCGCCGTATCCTCACCGATTATGGGTTCGACGGCCATCCGCAGCGGCGTGATTTCCCGCTCACCGGGTATGTCGAGCTGCGTTACGACGAAGAACAGAAGCGCGTGGTGTATGAGCCGGTTAAACTCAATCAGGCTTACCGCAGCTTTGATTTCCTGAGTCCGTGGGAGGGTGCGGAATATGTGCTGCCCGGGGATGAGAAGGCGACAGGGACGAAATGATTTCTATGGCCGATTGCGTCGTTATCTCTGTCCTCGAATCCTCACGTAGCTCTGCTACGCTGCGGTTCTGCGGTCATCGCTGCCTAGCACTCGGCGCATATAAATCATTCGTAGGTTCTGCCTATGTCTAAAAAAAATGCATTCACAATCCGCGAAGCACGCCTTGAAGATTTTGAAGAAATCTATGCGATCTTTTGTGAAATCCTCGATGAAGGAAAAACCTATTCATACTCACGGAAAGAAATGACGCCGGAACGCTCACTCGCATACTGGATGACCGCCAAAGGCACCTATTGCTATGTGGCGGATGTGAATGGAAAGGTGGCTGCCATGGCTGCTGTGCGTCCGAACCGTACCTGCCATGCCGATCATGTGGCGAATGCGTCTTTCATCGTAAGCCCGGATTATCGCCGCATGGGCATTGCCAGCGCACTCGGCAAACATGCCATCAAGCAGGCGAAAAAGCTGGGTTACAAGGCCATGCAGTTCAACTTCGTGGTCAGCACCAACAAGGTAGCTGTGGAATTGTGGAAATCGCTGGGTTTTGCCGTTGTCGGCACGTTGCCCAAAGGTTTCCAGCACGCCAGCAAAAAGCTGGTGGATGTCTATATCATGCATAGGTTCTTATGACCCAAGTTGACCTGAAAAATCTTACCCTCAATTTTGGTCCGCAGCATCCGGCGGCGCACGGCGTATTGCGCCTTGTATTGGAGATGGACGGGGAGGTGGTCGAGCGCGCCGATCCGCATATCGGCCTTCTGCATCGTGGCACGGAAAAGCTCATTGAGCATAAAACCTATTTGCAGGCACTGCCGTATTTTGACCGGCTGGACTATGTATCGCCGATGAACCAGGAGCATTGCTTCTCGCTGGCGGTGGAAAAGCTTCTGGGCTGTGAAGTGCCCATCCGCGCCAGATATATCCGCGTGCTGTTTTCTGAGCTTACCCGCATCTTAAACCATATTCTTAACGTCACCACGCAAGCCCTTGATGTTGGGGCAATGACACCGCTGCTCTGGTTGTTCGAAGAGCGTGAAAAAGTGCTGGAATTTTATGAGCGTGCTTCGGGTGCGCGCTTCCATTCCGCCTATATTCGCCCGGGTGGTGTGCATCAGGATATTCCGGCGGGCATGGAAGACGATATTTATCGCTGGGCGGAAGGCTTCAAGAAATACATCGATGATGTCGATAGCCTGCTCACCGAAAACCGTATCTTCAAGCAGCGTCTGGTCGATATCGGCACAGTAACGGCCCAGCAGGCATTCGACTGGGGATTCTCAGGCCCCATGCTGCGTGGCTCCGGCATTGCGTGGGATCTGCGCAAGAGCCAGCCTTATGAGATCTATGATCAGCTGGATTTCGATATTCCCATCGGCAAAAATGGCGATTCATGGGACAGGTATCTGGTGCGTATGGAAGAAATGCGCCAGTCGCTTTCCATCATTAAGCAATGCCTCGACCGCATGCCGAAAGGGCCGGTTGTAACGGATGACCCCAAGATCGCACCGCCGCGTCGCGGTGCCATGAAGCAATCCATGGAAGCACTCATCCATCATTTCAAATTATATACTGAAGGTTACCATGTCCCCGCCGGCGAAACCTATACGGCGGTGGAAGCACCGAAAGGTGAATTTGGTGTGTATCTGGTAGCGGATGGTACCAATAAACCATACCGCTGTAAGGTGCGCGCACCGGGGTTTGCACACCTGCAGGCTCTGGACTTTATGAGCAAAGGGCATATGCTTGCAGATGTCGTGGCTATCATAGGCACGATGGACATTGTATTCGGGGAGATTGACCGATGATGCACAGAATCCTGCTGATAATATTTACGCTATGTGTAACGGCTTACCAGCCAGCCTATGCACAGATATTGCCGGAAGGCGGGCTTTTCGGTTCGGAGGAAAAAGAAGACACGGGTGATGATCCGCCGCTGGAGCTGCCTGCATTGCCCGAAGAAGAGGTGGTTCAGCAAAAACCCAGATTGCCTTCTGCCATGCAGAATAGCTCGGAAGCGTATTTTCCTTCCCTGCCACCGTCGCGCCTGTGCACCAAGCGTGACATCGCCGGGTTTTGGCGGCTTTCCATGGTGTTTGAAAACCCAACGGGGCCGGAGCTGAGTGATTATTCCGCATCGCCGTACCAGTATATACTGTTCAACAACAATGACACGTTCTCGATGTATAAAAGCTCGCAGGGCGATGTTGCGGATGCTGATGTGCTGAAAAAAATGCGTGACAGGCAGGGCGGTGTGCTCGAGCAGTTCGTCATGCATGAAAGCGGCGTGCTCTATTTTTATAAAGACGGCGTAGCGTATGACAGCCTGGCCTGTTTCATCGTAGCTAACAAACTGGACCCGTTTAATCCCGGGCAGATGCTCTTTATGCCGCCGCCGGATAAGGCCACCGTGCGCATGGTGAGGGTATACCAGAAGGTCTACAATGCACCGGCAGATCAAGCTGCTAAAAAGAAGAAAAAGAAAAAAAGGCGTTAGTTTATGAGCGGAAAACATCACCTCGCACACACTCAATTTGAGCAGTCCTTCACGTTCACTGCCGAGAACCTGAAAAAAGCAGAAAGCATCATCGCGCGTTATCCGGCGGGTCGTCAGCAGAGCGCGCTCATGCCGCTTCTCACGCTGGCGCAGAAGCAGAATGCCGGCTGGCTTTCCAAGGAAGCGATGGATTATGTGGCCGGGGTGCTTTCGCTGCCTTCGGTGCGTGTCTATGAGGTGGCGAGTTTTTACACCATGTATAACCTGTCGCCGGTGGGTAAGCATATCGTTGAGGTCTGCACCACCACGCCTTGCTGGCTGCGCGGTTCGGATAATATCGTTGATGCCTGCCAGCGGCATCTGGGCATCAAGGTCGGGCAGACCACACCGGACGGGCAATATACGCTGCGTGAGGTGGAATGCCTTGGTGCGTGCGTGAATGCCCCCATGTGCGCCATTGACGAACATTATTATGAAGACCTTTCGCCGGATTCCATCGTGCGCATCATCGACACTATCGCACGTGGGCACGAGCCGAAAACCGGCCCGCAAAGTGCCCGCCGCAGCTCCGAGCCACTCTCCGGCCTCACGTCATTGAAAGAGGTTAAGTGATGCTTAAAGATTCAGACCGCATTCAATTTAATTGTCATTCCCGCGAAGGCGGGAATCTCTATTGCCGATTGCATCAGGCTGATAAAGAGATACCTGCCTGCGCAGGGATGACAAATGAGGAGTGTTATGCTCGCTGATAAGGATAGAATTTTTACCAACCTCTATGGTTACGAAGACTGGACACTGGCCGGCGCGCGTGCACGTGGCGACTGGGATAACACCAAAGCACTCCTTGCCAAAGGGCAGGAAGCCATCATTGAGGAAGTAAAAGCCTCTGGCCTGCGTGGCCGAGGCGGGGCTGGTTTTTCCACCGGTATCAAATGGTCATTCATGCCGAAGAAATCCGATGGTCGTCCTTCATATCTCGTGGTGAATGCCGACGAGGGCGAGCCCGGCACCTGCAAAGACCGCGACATGATGCGCCACGATCCGCATAAGCTCATCGAAGGTTGCCTCATTGCCTGCTTCGCCATGCGCGCGGTGGCGGCGTATATTTACATTCGCGGTGAATTCCATGAGGAAGCAAACCGCCTGGAACATGCCATTGAAGAAGCGTACGATGCAGGCCTCATTGGCCGCAATGCCTGTGGCTCGGGTTATGACTGCGATATTTATGTGCATCGCGGGGCAGGGGCGTATATTTGCGGTGAAGAAACAGCGCTCATCGAATCGCTCGAAGGCAAAAAAGGCCAGCCGCGCCTGAAGCCACCATTTCCTGCCGCTATGGGCGTGTGGGGTTGCCCGACCACAGTGAATAATGTGGAATCGATTGCGGTGGTGCCGACCATCCTGCGTCGTGGGCCAGCATGGTTTGCCGGCATTGGCCGCCCGAACAACACGGGCACCAAAGTATTCTGCATTTCCGGCCATGTGAATAATCCCTGCAACGTCGAAGAAGAAATGGGCATTCCACTGAAAGAACTCATCGAGCGTCATGCTGGCGGTGTGCGCGGCGGCTGGGATAATCTGCTCGCGGTCATTCCCGGTGGTTCTTCGGTTCCGCTGCTACCTAAAGATATCTGCGATACGGTGCTGATGGATTTTGATTCGCTGAAAGCAGTGAAATCCGGTCTTGGCACAGCAGCAGTCATTGTGATGGATAAATCCACCGACGTGGTCAAAGCCATCGCCCGCCTTTCAAAATTCTACACGCATGAATCCTGCGGGCAGTGCACACCGTGCCGCGAAGGCACCGGCTGGCTCTGGCGTATGATGGAGCGCATGGTGCGTGGTGCCGCAACCGTTGAGGAAATTGACCAGATGCTTGATGTGGCAGGCCGCATCGAAGGCCACACCATTTGCGCATTGGGTGATGCGGCGGCGTGGCCGGTGCAGGGGCTGGTGCGCCATTTCCGCCCGGAGATCGAGCGGCGCATCCATGAATTCACCGGTAAGAAGGCAGCATGATGACGGAACCGGTATTATTATTTGGCTATCCTGCACAGGCGATTACGGCATTTTTCAGTGCACTGAGCTTTCTGCTGGCTGGCGCGGCACTTTGGGTTGCGGCACGTAACCTGAAAAATGTCGTCAACAATATGCGTGTTTCTACCATAAATACAGCTATTCGCTATTTACTGGAAGATAAGGACTTACGTGCCGAGCGCAGGAAACTTTTTGATGGCAAACTTCGCACAGACCCCGCTCAACTCGACGAGGCGCAATTCGATAAATTATGGGGCGTTGCCACCATGCATGACAGGTATGTTGCTGTTGGTATGGTTGATGATGCATTGCGAGATGACCTCATACAGTTTCAGTGCGATGAAATACGGATGACATGGGAAAAACTTAAGCCATTCATCTATTACGTGCGCGAGAAAAAGAAACGTCCTTCTTATTGCAAAGACCTTGAGGATGCTTATGACTACGGCATTCGCAAAGGCATAATCAAATCTATCGGGGCAGCATAGGAGTCTCATATGGCCAAGCGTATCATGATGGTGGAGGGGTTTGACGGGCAGGTAGAGCTGATGACCGACCGTGTTGTCATTCATCGCCCCGGTATCTGGAACATGTTTAAATACGGCTTCAATTCCCAGCGCGAGATTCCCATCATGGCGATCTCGGAAGTGGTATTGCGCCAGCCTCTGCTGCTTGGCATGGGCAGCATCGAATTTGTACGTTCGGGCCGCAGCCAGCACGAGCACACCAAAGTCAATTACAGCCTCGTTAAATTCAAGCGGCAGAAGCAGGCGGAATTCGAGATGCTGAAAGAAAAGATCTTCGTTCTGATGAACGAGTTAGCGAAACAACAGAACCGGTGATAAGGGACTATGCCCAAGCTTACGATTGACGGACAGGAAATAGAAGTTGAACAAGGCACGGTGCTGATTCAGGCCTGTGAGCAGCTGGGCATTGAGATACCGCGTTTTTGCTATCACGAACGCCTGGCGATCGCCGGTAACTGCCGCATGTGCCTGGTGGAAGTTTCTCCTGGCCCGCCAAAGCCGCAGGCATCCTGCGCGCTGCCCTGCGCTGATGGTATGGTAGTAAAAACCAACTCACCCATGGTAAAAAAAGCCCGTGAAGGTGTGATGGAGTTTCTGCTCATCAACCACCCGCTCGATTGCCCGATCTGCGATCAGGGCGGCGAGTGCGATTTGCAAGATCAGGCGATGGCGTATGGTACTGGCAAAAGCCGCTACCGCGAGCATAAACGCGCCGTGGAAGATAAATATATGGGCCCCGTCATCAAAACCGAGATGACGCGCTGCATTCATTGCACACGTTGCGTGCGCTTTGCCACCCAGATCGCTGGTGTGCCGGAGCTTGGCGCATATGGCCGCGGCGAGCATATGGAAATCGGTACCTATGTCGAAAAATCACTCACCTCTGAAT